>NZ_MSDP01000015.1:0-177429 GCF_001937155.1 Salinicola sp. MH3R3-1
GCAGGTGTGGCGAACGTCGGATTGATTTCCGAGCCGCCCCATGGCGACAAAGGGTAACCGCATGGCGAAGCGAAACCGCCGAGTCGGTTACGGCCTGCCCGTCGTTCTGGCGATCGTCGTTCATGTCGCGGCGCTGTTATTGACGATGTTGCGCTTGCCGGAGAGTGAACCGACACCGAGCTCCTCGTCCGTCGTACAGGCGACGCTGGTCAGCGACGTCACCGTCACGGATCAGGCCCAGTACGCCAAGGAGGCGCGGGCGCGAGCGGCTCAGCGACAGGCAGAAGAGGCGGCTCAGCAGGCGGCCGAACAGCAGTCGCAGGAAGAAGCACAGCAAGCAGCCGAACAGCAGGCTCAAGAAGAGGCGCAGCAGCAGGAAGCCGAGCGCCAGGCGGCTGCCGAGCAGGCCGAAGCGGAATCCGAGCGTCGCCAGCAGGCGGCGAAAGAGGCCGCCGCCGCTCGCGCCGAGGCTGAAGAGCAGCAGAAGGCCGCCGAATCCCAGCGTCAGGCCGAAGCGAAGAAGCAGCAGGTCGCCGCCGAAAAGCGGAAAGCTGAAGAGGCCGAGAAGAAGGCCGAGGCGGAAAAGCAGAAAGCGGCAGCGGCAGCGGCCGAGAAACAGCGCCAGGCGGAAGCCGAGAAGGAAAAGGCCGAAGCGGAAAAACAGAAGGCTGCAGAAGCCGAGAAACAGCGCCAGGCGGAGGCCGAAAAGAAAAAGGCCGAAGCGGAAAAGCAGAAGGCGGCGGAAGCCGAGAAGAAAAAGGCTGAAGCGGAAAAGCAGAAAAAGGCCGAGGCAGAGAAAAAGCGCAAGGCTGAAGAAGCGGAGAAGAAACGCCAGGCGGAAGCGGCAGCGAAAAAAGCGGCTGCCGATGCGCTGAGCGATTCGATTTCCAACGAGCAGGAGCGGATTGCCAATGCCGAGCAGTCCGATCAAGCGTCGAATAGCTTCATCAATCTGGTCAAGCGGGCCGTCGAGGATCGCTGGCACTTGCCGGCCAACGCGGACGGTGGTTTGGTAGCACAGGTTCGCGTAAGACTGGGGCCGTCCGGTGAATTGCTGGCAGCCAGCGTCACCCGCAGCAGTGGCAATCCCAGTTTCGATCGATCGGCGACGCAGGCCGTTGAAGCCGCGGCACCGTTCCGCGAACTGCAACAGCTGGATGCAGGGTTGCAACGGCGGTTTCGCGACTTCAATCTCAAATTCACCCCCGGGGATGTACAGTGATGAAACGATGGATGTCTCAAGGATGGAAAACCCTGGCCGCCGGCTGGCTGGTGTCGTTGATAGCCCTGACCTGTATGGCGACCACCGCCCAGGCACAGAATCTGACCATCGAAATCAATCGCGGTAGTGATCAGGCAACACCGATCGCGGTCGTGCCGTTCGAGGTCAGCGGCCAGGGTTCGTTGCCGCAGGATGTGGCGCAGATCGTCAGTGATGATCTGGAACATAGCGGGCAGTTTTCACCCCTGAGCCGGAGCTCACTCGTCTCGTTGCCGAGCAGCAGCAAGGATGTTTTCTACGACGACTGGAAACGCGTCGATGCGCGCTATCTGGTGGTGGGCAACATCGAGCCCCAGGGTGATCAGTATCGTATCCAGTACGAGCTGATGGACATCCTGGGTGGCAAGCGCATGCTGGGCGAAACCGTGACCTCCTCCGAGGGTAACCTGCGGGCCAGTGCTCACTACATCAGCGATCAGATCTTCGAGGCGATTACCGGTATTCGGGGGGCGTTCTCGACCCGCATCGCTTACGTCTCGGCCAGCGGTGCCGGGAATAACAGTCGCTATGCGCTCCATATAGCCGATGCCGATGGCTACAACAGTCAGCAGATTCTGTCGTCGGATGATCCGATTCTGTCACCGGCCTGGTCGCCGGATGGCAAGAAGATCGCCTATGTCTCGTTCGAGTCCGGCAACTCAGCCATCTATGTACAGAATACCTCGTCGGGCGAGCGCGTACGGTTGACGTCATTCCGCGGCATCAATGGCGCACCCGCATGGTCACCGGATGGCCGCAAGCTGGCGATGTCGTTGTCCAAGGATGGCCAGCCGGAAATCTACGTCATGAATCTGGCGTCGCGTCAGCTCACGCGGCTGACCAATAATCGCGCCATCGAGACGGAACCGGATTGGACGCCTGACGGTCAGTCGCTGATCTTCACCTCCGACCGAAGTGGCGCCCCGCAGCTGTACCGCATGTCGGCCAGCGGTGGACAGGCCGATCGCATCACATTTACCGGGAGTTATAACTCGGATGGGCGCTTCTCGCCCGATGGCAAATCTCTTTTCATGGTGACCCGTGACGGCAGCGGTTATCACGTGGCGAAGCAGGACATGGACACGAGTCGTGTCACTGTCTTGACTGATTCACGTTGGGATGAATCGCCCAGTGTCGCACCGAATGGCACCATGGTAATCTTCGCTACCCAGCAAGGGGCGCAAGGTGTGTTGGGGGCAGTTTCTTCGGATGGACGTGCGTCCTTCCGACTGCCTTCGGCGCAGGGTGACGTACGCGAACCCGCGTGGTCGCCGTTTTTGAACTAAACGACTACAGTCAGTGTGTCATTCGACATCCGAGCAAGGAGATGACAATGCAAATGAATACCTACGCGAAGACATTAGCAGTCGCGCTGTCGCTAGCAGTAATGGCTGGTTGTTCCAGCAGTGGCGGTACCCAGGAAGGGGACATGAATGGCACCGCGGGCGGCACGTCCGGCCAGGGCATGACATCCGGCCAGGGCACTTCCGGCTCCCAGATGGGCGCCAATGACCAGAAGCCCAACGTCGACACTATCTATTTCGCATTCGACAGCGAAGAAATTCGCCCTGAATTCGAATCGGTTCTCGATGGCCATGCGCAGTACTTGATGGCGAACTCGAGCACCAACGTGACACTGCAGGGTTATGCCGACGAGCGCGGTACGCGTGAATACAACCTGGGTCTCGGCGAGCGTCGTGCGCAGGCGGTCGAGCAGTACTTGACCGTTCAGGGCGTCTCTCCGTCCCAGATCCAGATCGTCAGCTACGGTGAAGAGCGTCCGGCAGTTCAGGGCCACACTGAAGAAGCTTACGCCAAGAACCGTCGCGTCGTATTTTCGTACTAAGCACCGACGGAGAAAAGCATGAAACACGGTCTGAAAAGACTGTGCGGCGCGGGAGCCCTGGTGCTCCCGCTGTCCGTATGGGCTCAGCAACCTGCCGTTGATGACCTCACCGGTCAGTCGAACGGCTTCTATAGTCAGACGGAAGCTCGCCAAAGTGGTGGGGGGACGCTGACGATCCTCAATCAGTTGAAGGATAATCAACAGCAGATTCAGCAGCTTCGCGGCCAAGTCGAAGAGCTGCGCTACCAGTTGGATCAGCTGAAACAGCAGACCCAGCAGCAGTATCTTGACCTCGATGATCGCATCTCCGGCGGCGGGATGGGGGCAGGAGGTGGCGGCAATTCCGGTAGCGATCTGGATAACACCAGTATCGATAACGGTGCGGCCAACGATGTCGCGAGCGATAGCGGCGCAAACGCCAGCAACGCCGGGAATTCGACGCAGTCCTCGTCCAACGCAGGTGACAGCGGTGGCCAGTCTGGAGCCGGCGGTCAAGACGGCCGTGATGCTTACCAGGCGGCGTTTCAACAGGTTCAGTCTCGCCAGTTCGACTCGGCCATCACCGCTTTCCAGAGCTTCATCAGCGACTATCCGCAATCCAGTCTCGTGCCCAATGCACACTACTGGTTAGGTGAACTCTATTCCGCGCAGTCGCAGCTCGATCAGGCCGTCAAGGCATTCGACACGGTTATCAGCGACTATCCGCAGAGCAACAAGGTTCCGGATGCGCTATACAAGCTAGGGCTGTTGAAAGCGCGTCAGGGGGATACCGAGGGCAGCCGTCAGCTGCTGCAGCAGGCTCGTGACGATTATCCCGACAGCAACGCGGCCCAGATGGCGAGCGACTTTCTCAATCAGATGGGTAACTGATCGGATCAGGACACCAGCATGACGTGCCACATCGACTATCAGGCGCCAACCGGGCTACTCGACGGAAAGATCGTTCTGGTGACCGGGGCGAACGCAGGTATCGGCCGCGCTGCAGCCATGAGCTACGCGCATCACGGCGCCACGGTGATTCTACTGGGCCGCAGCGTCAGTCGTCTCGAAGTGGTTTACGATGCCATCGAGGCGATGAACGGGCCGCAGCCGGCGATTTTTCCGCTCAATCTCGAAAGCGCGACACCCCAGGATTATCTGGCAGTCGCCTCTAAGCTGGAAAAGGAGTTCGGCCGCCTCGACGGCTTGCTTCACAATGCCAGCATTCTGGGAGAGCGGGTATCGGTCGAGGCCTACGATCTGGAGCTATGGGCTCGGGTCATGCAGGTCAACTTCACCGCCACGTTAGGTCTGACGCAAGCGTTGCTGCCGCTGCTGGGGCGCTCCAGCAGCGCATCCGTCGTCTTTACCTCGTCTAGCGTCGGCCGCCATGGGCGCGCCAAATGGGGTGCCTATTCGACCTCGAAATTTGCCACCGAAGGTCTGATGCAGATTCTGGCCGACGAGCATCGCGACGCTGCCATTCGTTTCAACTCGCTCAATCCTGGCGCCACGCGCACGGCCATGCGTCAGTCGGCGTATCCGGACGAAAACCCTATGGAGCTTCGCACGCCGGAAGAGATCATGCCGACCTACCTGTGGCTGATGGGCTCATCCAGCGAGGGCGTCAGCGGCCAGGCATTCGACGCCCAGCCACCGAAGGCGAAAGCCTGAGCCAGACGCATACCTCAGATCGCCGCTCGACACTCCATTCACCTTGCTTCGAGCAACGCCAGCAGGGTGTCGGTGAGTTCCGCCGGCGTGGCAAACCACTGCGTGGCCGGCCACGCGTCAATATCGTCATCTTCCGCGATATAGCCATAGCGTACGGCGATTGCCGCCATGCCGGCGCTATTGGCGGCTTCCATGTCCCGCCGATGATCCCCGATGTACCAGCATCGCGGCGCGTCGACACCGATCTGTCTGGCCGCTTCCAACAGTGGGGCGGGGTCGGGCTTCCTGACGGGAAGATCATCCGCGCAGAGCATGACTCCCGGTGCCAGGCCGAGTGCCGCAATCAACGGTTCGGCGTAACGCCGCGGCTTGTTGGTGACAATGCCCCAAGGCCGTCCGGCCGCTTCCCATCGCGTCAGCAGCGGCACGAGTGCCGGAAAGACTTCGCTTTTCTCCGCGACGGCTTGCGCATAGCGCTCCAGCAGAAACTCGCGCGCGGTAGCATGTCGCGGATGGTCGACGGCCCATCCCACGGCCAACGTGACCAGAGCACTGCCGCCGTTGGACACCTGGGCCCGAATGTCCTCGTAGGGTAAACGCGCCAGTTCATGGTGCTCACGCAGCCGGTTGGTAGCCTCGGCCAGATCGGGGGCGGTGTCGACGAGGGTGCCGTCGAGATCGAACAGCAGCCCTTGCGGCAATGCCGTCGCGCTCATTTGTCGTCGCCGCTACCGGTTCGCTCTTCTCCGAACCATTCGGGGCGGACATGCACCATGTAGTTGACCGATACGTCGCTCGCGGTCAGCCGGTAGCGTCGTGATACCGGGTTGTAGGTCAGCCCCGTCTGCTTCTGCAGCCTCAGGCCGTGCTGACGGCACCAGCCGGACAGTTCGGAGGGGCGAATGAACTTGCGATATTCGTGCGTGCCGCGCGGCAGCAGGCCCAGTACGTATTCGGCGCCGAGGATCGCGAACGCATAGGATTTCGGATTGCGATTGATCGTCGAGAAGAACAGGTGGCCGCCGGGCTTGACCAGCCTGGCGCAGGCTTCGATCACGGAGCCCGGATCGGGCACGTGTTCGAGCATTTCGAGGCATGTCACCACGTCAAATTCACCGGCGTGCTCAGCCGCCATCGCTTCCACACTGATGTTCCGATAGTCGACTTCCACGCCGCTCTCCAGCTGATGGAGTCTGGCGACCGACAGCGGCGCCTCGCCCAGATCGATCCCGGTCACGTCGGCGCCACGCATTGCCATGGCTTCACTCAGAATGCCGCCACCACAGCCAACGTCGATCACGCGCTTGCCGGCCAGCGATACCTGAGAATCTATGAATCCCAGACGCAGCGGATTGATGTCATGCAGAGGCTTGAACTCACCTTCCCGATCCCACCAGCGGCTGGCCAATGCCTCGAATTTGGCAATTTCGGCCCGATCGACATTGTCATGGGGCGCCGCGTTATCGTGAGGTGATGGTGTCATGGACTGGTTTCCTTACCGGAATGTCGATGTATCGCTGAGTTGGCTGAGTTCATGCCACCGAAAGAGGGGATGCGCCGGTGCAGCGGTACCTGGCTTTACGATATTCTACTATGGACGGTAGCCAGGCTGGATGCCAAGTTAGCAAAAAGGGCTGGCAATAATCGACATGGCCTGTCGCCATTGTGCGACTGTGCTTTCGGTGTCTCGCCCGCTAAGCTAGCAGGAGACTCGATGTCAGGCTCCCCACGCCCGTTGATTTCATACCCAGGAAGGGAAGGACCTAAAGATGATTCGCAAGGCTGTACTGCCCGTCGCCGGATTCGGCACCCGTTGTTTGCCCGCTTCCAAGGCGATCCCCAAGGAAATGATCACCATCGTCGACAAACCGGTGATTCAATACGTGGTCACCGAGGCGGTGAAGGCCGGTATCAAGGAAATCGTCCTGGTCACGCACTCGTCGAAAAGCGCTATCGAAAACCATTTCGACAAGCATTTCGAGCTCGAGACGCAGCTGGAAGCCAAGGGCAAGGATGAACTGCTCGAGGAACTTCGCAATATCATCCCCGATGACGTCAATATCATCAGCGTACGCCAGCCAGAGGCTCTTGGCCTCGGTCACGCCATTCTCTGCGCGCGTCCGGTCATCGGCAACGACCCGTTTGCGGTACTGCTGCCGGACGTCGTGATCGACGACAACGGCATGGCCAGCAACGATCTGATGGGCATGATCAAGGCCTTCGACGAGACCGGTAAGGCCCAGATCATGGTCGAGACCGTGCCCAAGGAGCTGACTTACAAGTACGGCATCGTCGCGCTCGAAGGTGACGAGCCAGCTGCTGGCGAAAGCGCACCGTTGACCGGCATGGTCGAGAAACCCAAGGTCGAGGAAGCGCCGTCGACGCTGGCCGTGATCGGTCGCTATCTGCTGCCGGGCGAAATCTTCCCGATCCTGGCAGAGACGCCGCCGGGGGCGGGCAACGAGATTCAGCTCACCGATGCCATGGAAACCCTGCGCAAACAAAGCGGTGCCGCCGCCTACCGCATGCAGGGGCAAACCTACGACTGCGGTAGCCAACTGGGCTATCTCGAAGCCACATTGGCCCTGGGGCGGAAGCATCCGAAGCTGGGCGAAGGCTTCCGTCAGTTGATTCAGCAATACGCGGCTGAGGAGTAGACCCATGCGGGTGGTCGTACATGGTAGCGAACTGGCCGCGGCGACTGCCGCCGCCGCGTTGTGCTCGGTCGGGCATCAGGTTACCTGGATGCCACATGCCGACTTTCCCTGGGAAAGCCTGGCCAATGCCGACTGGCTGATCAGTGAACCGGGCCTCAGGGACCAGATTCAGGCCGGCCAGGAATCGGGACAGTTGGTGATCGTCGATGCCGTCCCCGACGATGCTGAAGCCGATGTTCACTGGCTGGCACTATCGCCGGATCAACGCGAGGCCGCCGAGAGCTACGTTGCGGCGGTGCCGGGGCGACAAAGCTCGCCGCTGATCATCGTCAACAACTCGACGTTTCCGGTGGGCCAGACAGAGAAGCTGGAAGCGCTGTTGGGGCACTCTTCGCAGGTGGCCGTGGCGTTGCCGGACCGGATCGAGGAAGGTCGCGCCTGGGAAACCTTCACTCGTCCGGCACATTGGCTGCTGGGTAGCGAGGACGACTGGGGAACTCAGCAGATCCGTGAACTGCTGCGTGCCTTCAACCGACGTCATGAAGTGTTCCAGTTGATGCCGCGTCGTGCCGCCGAGCTGACCAAACTGGCCATCAACGGCATGCTGGCAACGCGTATCAGCTTCATGAACGAACTGGCTGGCCTCGCCGACTCACTCGCCGTCGATGTCGAGTACGTGCGTCAGGGAATGGGCGCCGATACGCGTATCGGTTTCGAATATCTCTATCCCGGCTGCGGGTTCGGCGGCCCCAATTTCTCCCGGGACCTCGTGCGTCTGGCCGACGTGCAGCACTCGACGGGGCGCGAATCCCACTTGCTCGAACATGTGCTCGACATCAACGAGAGCAAGAAAGAGACGCTGTTTCGCAAGCTCTGGAATCATTTCGAGGGCGAACTGGAAGGTCGCACGGTGGCCATCTGGGGCGCAGCGTTCAAGCCGGGAACCGCCCGTATCGATCACGCGCCGGTGCTGACGCTGCTGGAAGCGTTGTGGGCGCAGGGCGTCAAGGTCAAGGTACATGACCCGGCGGCCTTGCATGCACTGGCCGCGCACTATCCCGACCATCCGCAGCTCGAGCTATGTGAAGGAGACTTTTACAGTGCTTGTGAAGGGGCCGATGCTCTGATGCTGGTGACGGAGTGGAAATGCTACTGGAATCCGGACTGGAGACGTTTGCTGCAGGCGCTCAAGACACCGCTGATTCTGGACGGCCGCAACATCTACGATCCGGCTTACGTGGCGTCTCGAGGATTCGTCTATCGGGGTATCGGCCGCCGGGCCTGATTGCGGGTCTTGGTCCGGGTTCTAACCCCGGCGGTAACTTTGTAGCTCGAGCGCCGGTCACGCTAGACCGGCGCTCGACCCGCCACCTCGCTGTTGAGTTGCGCATATTCCCAGTTCAGGTGGGGCCACAGCGCATCGAAATACTCGCCACGGTCGTGTCGATGATCGATTCGATAGGCCTCGTCGGCCAGGGCGATCCCCAGTAGCGGGGTCACATCATCCGGTAACTCGGCAGGTGACGAGGTTGCCAGACGCAGACCGCTCCGGGAATCGAGCACCAGCCAGCACCATCCGGCGGTGGTTTCCTGGATCCGTGCGCGCCATTGGCACTGCAGTCCGCCGATCCCACCGAAGGCCGCCTCGATTCGTCGGGCGAGCCTTTCCGGCATCTCCACGCTTCGCGCGCTCAGTCCATGCCAGAAGAACACCAGGTTCCAGGCTTCCTGCGCCGAGTCACGCACGTCAGCTTCCTCGGCTTTTGCCAGCGCAGCCAGTGAGCGCCCGTCGTCGGAAGCCAGTTGCGCATTGAGCTCGTCGATGTGACGTCGATGATGGTGACTGTAAAGCAGGTCGATCTGTGCCCGGGAGACCTCGGGTTCCAGCGAATGTCGCTCGAAGGGAAGCGCGGGCAACTCGAACCGGGAAGCGAAATGGGGCATCGTATTCATCGACAGTGGGAGAGGAACGGAGTAGCGGAAAAAGAGTCCGACAGAGATCGGCCGACGGCGGGCATGCTACCGCGAACCGGGATCGGATCGCCAATGCGATACGCATTGCGGCCGTGGCCGTTATCATGCGAACCGTACGCTGCCAAGCCTAGGCTTTGCGATGGCTTTCACGTAACGTAATCGCGTCAGCGGTTTACGCCCGGCTTGCGGCATTGAGCCTTCATTCCGCGGGTCTCGCTCGACAGGAACCTTTTTGGCATATTTTCATCAGTTCGAGATTCCAGGCGTCGAAGATCATCTCGATCGCAGAATCGGCGTCCGCAACATTATCGGAAAGGTACAAGACGGCCATGCCATCACGATCCGACGAGCATCGCGCTTCTCCGAGCATCGTCCCCGACCGCAACGATATGACGGTGCCCAGGGCCGGGACACATCATTATCGAGGGGCCGGCGGCCGTCGTGCCCCCAGGGTATGGCCGCTGTGGATCCTGCTTCTGTTGCTGATTGCCGGGGCCTGCGCAGGCGGCTGGCAACTCTGGCAGACAGTGCAGGCGCAGAATGCGCAGATCGACCGGCTCAACCAGCGGCTGGATTCCACCGGCTCGACGCTGGACGCATCCGGTGAAAGCTTGCGCGCCGAATTCGACCGCCTCCGCGATCAGCTCGATGGCACTCAGGCCGCCGTGGGCAGTCTGGAAACCCGAGTCGCCGATTTCCGGCAGGGCGACCAGAAGGCCGAGCAATTCGAATCGCTGCAGAAGACCGACCAGAACCTCAGGGAGCTGATCGGGGCGTTACAGTCCTCGTTCACCGCGCTGGAGAGCACTGGCAAGGATGAGCGGGGCGCAATGACAGCACGACTTGCCACGCTCGAGGAAGGCCAGCAACAGCGGGATGATCGACTCGCTTCGCTCGGTGACGCCGTCGATCGGCAGCAGCAGGCCAATCAAGAGCAAGCCGACCAATTCAGCGCGTCGATCGAACAACTTCGCCAAGATCAGCAGGCGCTTTCGCAGCAGCTCGGGACGACGGATGATTCGGATGTTCAGGCGGCAATCGACGGTCTGCAATCGACGGTGTCGAAGCTCGAGACACGAGTCGGTACCCTGGCCCAGCAGGAGTCTCCGTCTGCGGACGACGTCGACCAACTCAAGGGAGCGGTCACGGAACTTCGCCAGGGCCAGACCGCGCTCAGCGCGAGTCTCGAATCGTTGCAGTCGCGTATCAGCGATATGCCCACCGGCGCCAGCGCGTCCCAGATTCGCGACCTCAGGGAACGGCTGGGGTCGCTCGAGGCCAGTCGCGCTCAGCTGACGCGTCGCGTGACGTCGCTGATCACCAACGTTTCCAACCTACAGCGCGGCGGAGGTTGAGCCGATGTCTCAAGCTAGAGTCCTACGGATGGGACTGCTGTGCCTTGTGCTACCCGCGGCAGGGCATGCCTGGGCGCTCGATGTCACCGTCAAGGGATTGAGTGGCCCACCGGCGAAGAACGTCGTCGACATTCTCTCGGAGCTGGAAGCCGACAGCCAGGCCACCCGCGAACGTCTCGACGGCGTGGTACGTGATCGTGCCGAGAAGGCACTGCAGGCGTTCGGTTACTACAACGCCAGTCTCGCCACCCGTTACCCCAACGAGGATAACAAACGCGTCGTCATCGATATCAAACCCGGCGAGCGCACGCAGATCACTCAGGTCGATCTTTCGCTCGAGGGCGATGCCAAACAGGACGAGGCGTTCGAGCAGGTCATGGCGAGCAGTCCGCTCAAGGTCGGCGACCCGTTGCTGCACTCGCGCTACGACGGTTACAAGGGGAAGATTTCCACGCTGGCACTGGAACGAGGCTACTTCAATTCGCGCTTTCGCCAGCAGCGTATCGAAGTTCGGCCGTGGGAGAACAGCGCCCGCATCTTTCTCGACTTCGATAGCGGGACACGCTATCGCTTCGGCAACGTTCACTTCAAGGGCAGCCAGATCGAGCAGCGCCGGCTCAGAAACATGATTCCGTTCGAACCGGGCGATCCCTACATTGCCGGGGATCTGGCAACGCTCAATCAGAACCTGGGACAAACCAACTGGTTTGCCGGGGTCGCGGTGCGCCCGCGCGTCAATGAAGACGCTTCCCCGACGCCGCCCAGCCGATGGTGGAGCGCCGCAACCGGGCGTGACACGACGGCCGATAGCACCGAAGTCATGGGTGGCCCCGGCCTGAGTGCGGCCCGTGAATTGACTGACAGCCAGCCGACGATCGTGCCGGTCGATGTCGAACTGACGCCGGCGGATCGCCATCAGTTCGAGGTCGGGGTGGGGTACGCCACCGACGTCGGTCCGCGAACGCAGTTCACCTGGACCATGCCCTGGCTCAATCGTTACGGCCACAGTCTGACCAACTCGCTGTTTCTTTCGGCGCCGGAGCAGCGCGTCTCCGGGGAATATACGATTCCGCTCGCCAACCCGTTGCGGGACAGTTACCGCGTTCGCTACGGGCTCAAGAACATCGACAACGAAGACACCAAGAGCTTCGAGAGCTCGGTGCAGCTGGCACGCCACTGGGAGTTTTCCAATGGCTGGATCCAGGATCTCTACTGGCAGACCACTTACGAAGACTTTACCCAGGCCGATCAGGACGACGCCGTGCTGCTGCTCTATCCCGGCATCAGCTGGTCGCGCACCCGCAAGCGCAACGAGACCTTCCCGAGCTGGGGCGACAAGCAGCAGCTGACGCTGGAGTGGTCGGATCCATCCTGGGGTTCGGACGCTCGCTTCGTGCGAACCACCTTCGATTCCCAGTGGGTGCGCATGCTGGGTAGCGAAAACCGTTTCGTCGGTCGGATCGGCGGCGGCGCCATGGCCACCAACACCTTCGACAAGGTGCCACCGTCGCTGCGTTTCTTCGCCGGGGGCGATCAGAGTATCCGCGGCTACTCCTATGAAAGTCTGTCCCCGGAAAACGATGATGGAGAACTGCTGGGCGGCCAACACATGTTGACCAGCAGCGTCGAATACCAGCGTCATCTGACCGGCAACTTCTGGAGCGCCACGTTCGTCGATACGGGCAACGCCTTCGACGAATGGTGGCCAGATGAGCTCAAGACCGGCGCCGGTGTTGGCGTGCGCTGGATTTCACCCGTTGGGCCGATTCGTTTCGATATCGCCCACCCGTTTGACGACGAGGAGGATTCTTGGCGTCTCCATTTCTCCATCGGACCGGAGTTCTGATTCGGCTGCTGCTGTTCCTGATCCTGTGGCTACTGGGCCTGGTGCTGACGCTCATCGGACTGGGCCTGTCTCCCTGGGGCAGCCACTGGCTGTTCGATCAGGCGCAGTCGCGCGGCTGGGTCGAGGCGCAGCGTTTCGAGGGCGCCCCGCTCGACGAGCTGACCATCGACGGGTTGCACCTGTCGGCCGGCACGCTGGATGTGGCCGTGGATCACTTTCACCTCGCCTGGGCCGATGACTGCCTGCTCAAGGGACGCGTGTGTCTCGACGATCTGAGCGTGGTCGGTGCGCGTATCCGGATGAGCGAGAGTGATCAGCAACCGACGCCGCCTCCCGAAACGGACGGCGACAGCGGCATGCCCTCGATCTCGGTACCGCTACCGATCGAGATTCGCCAGGTGCGGCTGGATGACGTCAGCGTTCAACTGGCCGACGGCACCGACGTTCATTGGCAGCATTTCCAGACCGGCGCCGAAATGGCCGGCAATCACCTGAAGCTACTGCCGACGACGCTGAACCAGGCGCGCATTCGATTGCCGCAAAGCCCGGACCAGGCGCTGGCCATGCCCGATCTTGGCCCCGGCGTCGTGAGTCCGGACGCCATGCAGGCGGCGCTGGCCGTTCAGGCTGCCGACGAGGACGCGACTGGCGAACGCGCCGCGTCTCCGGCGACGCCGGCTACTGTCGCCTCTGGAGCCGCATCGTCGACAGCCGGTGCCGACGCTGACTCCGACGATCGGGTGGCAGCCGTACTGGCGCCATTGACGCTGGCCGCGGCGGCCAACGTGGCGGATGGGGATACCTCGCAGCGCGACGCTCGCGTCGAACGGATCGAGCAGACGCTGCATGATCTTCGCCAGCAGCTACCCGACATTCAGCTGCCGCTGGAAGTCGAGGCACCCAGCCTGACGATCAGCGATGTCAGACTCGACGGGCCGAGCCCACAGCAACTGAACCGGCTGGAGCTAGCGTTCTCCGCCGTTGACCGCAACATCGAGATACAGAGACTGATGGTGGATGCCCCTGACGGCCACGTCGAGCTCACGGCGAGCGCCGAACTGCAGGGTGATATCCCGCTCTCGCTATCGCTGAATGGCCGCGTCACGCGGGCGCCGATCGACGGGCAGACGGTTGCACTCGACGCTTCCGGCACGCTCGCCGATCTCGACGTCAAACTACGCACCGACGGCGAAGCCAGAGCCGCGATCGATGCTCGAGTGCAGGCCTTCGAACCAGGTCTGCCGTTTTCGCTACACGTCGAAACGGGCCAGCTGCGCTGGCCGTTGGCGACGAGCCCGTTCGCGTCTCTACCCGACTCGGGCGAAGGGCTCGACGTTGCCGCAACCATCGACCCAACGGCTATCGAGGCCGCGCGGGCGGTGCGTGGCGTTGCCGCCGCCGATTCTGCGCCGCCGCAATACCAGCTCGACCACCTGACCCTGGATGTCGATGGCACTCTCGAGAACTATCGCGCCGCGGTGGATCTTGCCGGGCAGGGACAGGGACTGCCGCCCGTCGCGCTGACGGTGGCCGGAGAGGGCGATCTGAGTCATTTCCAGTGGCAGCCGATGCACGTCGCCAGTCAGGGCGGCGAGCTTAATAGCCAGGGCACGGTACGCTGGACGCCGGTGCTCTCGGCGAGCGTGAACCTCGATTTCAAAAAACTACCGCTGGGCGCTTTCACCCAGGCCGTGACCGGAGAGCTGAACGGTCAGACGCGCGCGGCATTCGCCATGCGCGACGATGGCGGCTGGCAGCTGTCGGTCCCTCAGTTGGCGATCGATGGCAGGCTCCAGCAGCGAGCGCTCAAGCTGAATGCACAGATCGATGGCAACAGCGAGATGCAGTGGAATATCCGCGAGCTGGATTTCCGTCAGGGTACCAATCGGGTCACCGCCAGCGGGCGCGTCGACCAGAATCTCGATATCGACGGCCGTATCGACGCCCCCGCGCTGGGCACGATTCTGCCAGCACTCTCGGGCGCCCTGCGAGGCCAGTTCGAGGGGCGTGGCACCCTGGAACGCCCGCAGATCGCCATCGATCTGCAGGGCAGCGGTATCGGCTATGCGGAGAACCGCCTCGATCGATTGACGTTGAAAGCCAATTCCACCGGGACGCAGGATCCGCAGTTCGACGTCGATTTCAATACCGCTGGCATTCAGGCCGGCGGTCAACAGATCAGCGCCATCGATCTGGGCCTGCAGGGCCGGCTGTCCAGCCATCAGCTCTCTCTCGACGTGAGCGGCGGTGAAGGTCTGCCGCTCTCGCAGGCCTCCATTCGCCTGCAGGGGGGCCTCGACAGCGCATTCCAGCATTATAAAGGCGCATTCTCGCGGCTCTCGGCCTCGACCGACTACGGCGATATCGCGTTGCGCGACTCGCTGGGCTTCAATGCCGACTTGACCCATTCCAGCGCCATGATTTCGCCGTTCTGTCTCGATCGGCAGCAAGGCGGGGCGCTATGCCTGACCGAACGCATGACCGCTTCCGCGGACCAGGGCCGAGCGGCGCTGTCGATCGATGACATTCCGATGGCACTGCTCGACGACTTCATGCCCGATGGTTGGCAGATCGACGGCCAGACCGGCGGCAAGCTGATTGCCAGCTGGTCACGTGGCGGTCAGGCCTGGGCCGCCAAAGCCGATATCGACAGCAACGTCGCGGTCAGCGGCGTCGATGCGCGCGGCGCGCCGTGGCAAGTGCCGGCGGCAACGATGTCGCTGTCGCTGGATGCCAATCAGCAGCGGGCCCGGACCCAGCTCGATCTGCAACTGGAAGACGCGGGGCGAGTTCAGCTCCAGGCCCAAGTCGACGACCCGGCCGGCGACGGCGCGCTGCAAGGGCGGCTGCAGATGAGTGATCTCCGCTTCAGTCCCTATCGGCCGCTGGTGGCAGGCATCGATCAACTGGAAGGGGCCGTCAACGGCGATGTCTCGCTCGGTGGCACGCTGGCCATGCCCGCGTTGAATGGCGATGTCGTCATCGATGGCGTCAAGGTCAAGGGTGGCGTATCGCCGGTCGCGGTGACCGATGCCAAACTGACGCTGGCCCTGCAGGGCCAGTCGTCGACGCTGCAGGGCTTCGTGCAGAGCGACGACGGCCGCCTCGAGCTGACCGGCGATGCCAATTGGCGAGATCCGGCCAACTGGCGAGCCAACGTCAATATCGATGGCACCGACTCGCCGCTGCTGGTGGCGATGCCGGCCTACGGTCGGCTGCGGGTGTCGCCGGACCTGCAGATTCATGCGATGCCGCAGCGACTTCAGGTACGCGGCGACGTGACCGTGCCGTGGGCGCGTCTGGAGATCGGCCAGTTGCCTGCCTCGGCACAGGCGCCCAGCAGCGATACCGTGATCATCAGTGAAGAAGATGATCGCCAGCAGCAGGCAGCCGCCGCCGCCCGGGAGAGCGAAGACGGGGCGGGTACCGCACAGGCTTTGGCCGATGCCGGCATGCAGCTCGATGTTCGCGTCAACCTGCATCTCGGGCCCGACATGAAGCTGGAAGCCTACGGCCTCGAAGCCGGGCTCACCGGCGATCTACAGGTTCGCCAGGGCACCGGCCCGGTCCAGCTGTATGGCGACGTCAATCTGACCGACGGCACGTACACTTCTTTCGGTCAGGATCTGATCATTCGCCAGGGGCAGGTGCTGTTCAGTGGCGCGGCCTCGCAGCCAAGCCTGCAGTTCGAGGCGATTCGCAATCCCGACACCACCGAGGACGACGTGGTCGCCGGGCTGCGGGTCACCGGTTCGGCATCGGCGCCACGGCTGACGATCTTCTCCGAGCCGGCAATGACGGAAAGCCGAGCGCTTTCCTACATTCTGCGCGGGCGAGCACCGGAGGACGCCGGCGGCGGTGACGATGCCCTGACTTCGGCATTGATTGGGCTGTCGCTCTCTCAGACCGGTAGCGCGGTGGGTCAGGTCGGCGAAGCGTTCGGGGTCCAGGATCTGAGCCTCGATGCATCGGGATCCGGCGACGACAGTCAGGTCGTGGTCAGCGGATATGTCTTCGATGACTTGAAGGTGAGTTACGGCGTCGGCATATTCTCTCCCATCGCCGAATTGACGCTTCGCTACCGCCTGATCCAGAACCTCTATCTTCAGGCGGTCTCCGGTGCTGCGCAGGCCGTGGATTTGATCTATACCTTCAGCCTTGGCCGTGCCACCGGCAATTGAAGGCCACCGGCAATTGACCCTAACGGCGTCCGACACCTCGGACGCCGACTTCGACATCTGGGAGATGACCATGTTTCAACGACGTTCCGAATCGCTCCCCACCGCGGAAACAGCACTCCCGGGGCGCGATACGCCCATCGCCATCAGCGGCGAGCACCTGATCAATGGCGCCTCGATGCAGCCACCGTTTCCGGCGGGGACCGAGCAGATCGTGCTCGGGGCCGGCTGTTTCTGGGGCGCCGAACGCCTGTTCTGGGAACAGGAAGGCGTCGTCGTGACGGCGGCGGGCTATGCCGGCGGTGTCACGCCGAATCCGACCTATGAAGAGACATGCTCGGGCAGGACAGGCCACACCGAGGTCGTTCTGGTCGTCTATGACCCGGCTCGAGTGACGCTTCAATCCCTGCTGAGCACCTTTTGGGAAGCGCACGACCCCACTCAGGGCATGCGCCAGGGCAACGACATGGGCACGCAGTATCGCTCGGCGATCTATACCACCAGCGACGCACAGCAGACGGCAGCGCAACGGAGTCGAGACGAGTATCAATCGGCGCTGCAGGCGCGCGGGCTAGGGGTCATCACCACCGAGATTCGGCCGTTGGATACGTTCTACTACGCCGAGGAGTATCACCAGCAGTATCTGGCCAAGAATCCCAACGGCTATTGCGGACTGAAGGGAACCGGCGTGACCTGTCCGCTGCCGGCCTGACCGCACGTTCGGTCGGCTTCGGTACAGGGTTTCCTGCCTGTCCCGACTCACTGATCCTGCCGAGCGGGACGGGCAGCCGGTTCGGATGGGCGGGATCTCGGTTCAGAAGGACAACTCGGCGGCTCGGACGGGCAGGGTGCCCACTGCTGGAGCTGGGCCCCGATCCGACGGGCCAGCCAGGAGCGCAGCCGACCGCCACACACTTCGACATATCCAACATGGCCACCGTATCGCGCGATCTCGACCCGAACCGATGAGGAAGGGGCCGGCAGGCGCGAGAACAGATCTCGTGGCATGAACGGGTCGTCGGCGGCGTGCAGCACCAACGTGGGTGTTTCGATCTCGCCCAGCAGCGGGCCCGCCGAGGCGCGGCAATAATAATCGCTGGCCGAACGGAAACCGTGCATTGGCGCGGTGATATCGTTGTCGTAGGCCCAAAAACTGTTCAGGTGCCGAATATCCGAGGAGGTGATCCTCAGCGGTAGCGACATCGTCTGTAGCCGAGTCATCACCTTGCGTTTGAGCTGTCGCAGCAGATAGCGCTGATAGACCCGCGCGAAGCCGCGATCGAGTGTGTCGGCGCTCGCGGCCAGATCCAGCGGGGCATTGATCGCGATGGCGCCGGCCAGCGGCAGCTCATCGGCGCTGTGTTCGGCGACCAGCTTGAGCAGCATGTTGGCGCCCAGGGAAACACCCGCCGCCACCATCGATGCACCGGGATAACGCTGCGCCAGCAGATCGATGATCCAGCGGGCGTCTGCGGTATCGCCGGAATGGTACGCCCGCGGCAGTCGATTCGGCTCCCGACCGCAGCCCCGAAAATGCATCAGCACGGCACGCCACCCGAGATTTGACGCGGTGTACAGCAGTTCTCTCGCGTACGGCGAATCGAATGATCCTTCCAGGCCATGAAAGAGCACGAAGATCGGCGCGTCGTCGCGGGTAGGCACGGGGCTCGCCCATGCCAGCTCCACGAAATCGCCGTCCGGCAGATTCACGATCTCGGGATCCTGCCTCAATGATCGCCCCCGCAGCAGGCGCGGCAGCAGCGTCTGCACATGCGCATTGCGAAGCCACCACGGCGGATCGAAGTCGGCCGCGGCGATCATGCCGGACGGGCGAGTCTCACTCATCGGGAATCGGTGCGCCCTGGGTCAGGTTGTCGTGACCTTGCCCCGTGATGATCACGTTGTCCTCGATCCGGATGCCGCCATGATCCGCGAGCCGGTCGATGGCCGCCCAGTCGATGGCACGGCTTTGCGAGCCCTGACGGAAGGGTTCCAGCAGCATCGGGATCACGTATAGCCCCGGTTCGATCGTCACCACCATGCCTTCGTCAAGCGTGCGGGTCAGGCGCAGCGCCGGATCGGCCACCGGCGGCGGCAACGGCGTCCCCCGGCTATCGCGCTGCCGGCCACCGACGTCATGAACCTGTATGCCCAGGCTGTGGCCCAGGCCGTGGGGGCAGAAAGCGCGCGTCAGCCCGCTTTCGACCGCCGCGGCCGGGCTCATCGAGGTCAGCCCGGTATCGACCAGGAGTTCGGCGAGATATTGATGCATGTCGAGGTGTAGCTCGA
This sequence comes from Salinicola sp. MH3R3-1, assembly GCF_001937155.1. NCBI lineage: Bacteria > Pseudomonadati > Pseudomonadota > Gammaproteobacteria > Oceanospirillales > Halomonadaceae > Salinicola > Salinicola sp. MH3R3-1. The sequence goes on from NZ_MSDP01000015.1 coordinate 19,060, forward strand.
CGAAATTGAGCCCCGGCGCCAGCTGCGCGATCAGGCGGTGCTGGTAGTCGGTCACGCCCTGAACGAGACGCTCGAATAGCGGGTCGGCGTGAATGGAAGCCCAGGTTCGGGTGATGTCCGCGGCGTAGCCGGCGTGCGCGTGGCCGGCGTCGACCAGCAGCGACTTCGGCGTCGCGGGCGCCGCGGAGGCGTAGTGCTGGTAGTGGAGAGTGCCGGCGTGGTGATTGATGCCGATGATGTTCTGATAGGGGACCTGGGATTCCCGCTGACGCGTGGCGGCCAGATAGGCGAGCTGGATGTCGAGCTCGCCGGCACCCATCGCGAAGGCGTCGCGCGCTGCCTCGTGGCCGGCCAGCGCCCACTGGTTGGCGACGAACAGACAGTGGCGCTCGTAATCGTCCTTGCGCATGCGCAGCTCATCCAGAGCGGCGATCAGTGCCGGCGGATTGAGTTCCGCCCCTAGTGGCATCGACGAGGCGTCCAGGTTGCCGATCACCGCCAGTCGACGAGCGGAAACCTCCTGCGGGGGCGGCCAGCCGGTATCACGAAGCGGCTGCAACGCCAGGACTTCTGCCAGCACGCCCGCTGGCGCGGGTGTCGGAAGATGCCAGAAATCCGCCGGCGCATAGTAGTACCAGCGCGGAGCGCGACCCGGCTGAACCAGCAGCCAGTCGTGCTGATGATGGCTGGCGCCGGTCCAGTGGACGAAGTGACCGTAGCCTCTGAACGACGCTTGCTGGTCGTCGGCAAAGAAGGTGCCGGCATGGCCGCTGTAGATAAGCACCGCATCGAAACCTTGTTCGGCCAGAATCGTGGCGTAGGCGGCCTGCAGGCGTTCCAGATGAGCGCGTTGAAGGGCTTCGACGGTGTTGTTGTCAGACGTCATTGAGCGTCTCCTGTCCTAGGGCTCATCGATGAGCAGCAGAAAGTTGCGTCAGCAGGCCCGCTAACGAAGGGTGCCGGCTATCGTGGCGAAAGTAGAGGCGCAGCGACAGCGACACGTCCCAGCGCTGGTCGCCGGCCCGTGTCAGATCGCCGGTCTCGAGCAACTGCCGAACCGTGCGCCAGGGCAGCCAACCGAGGCCGTAACCCTGCTGCACCAGTTCACGAATATTGGAGGTCTGGACGCTTTCGTTGAGCGTCGAGAGATGCACCTCCTGACGCGATCGCGTCCAGTGTGCCTGCAGTGCCGCGGCGATCAGGCCGCCGGAATGATAGGCGATATGCGGCAGCGGGCTTCGCTTGTCCCCCGGCAGCGCATAACGCGGCTGGCCGCCGGGATTGGCCACGCTTACCGGCACCAAACGCTCTTCGCCGATCTCCAGATAGCGTACGCCGGTCAGATCCAGGTCCAGCGCCGTGCGCCCCTGTGGCCAATAACACAGCGCCAGATCGACCTCGCCACGTTCCAGCGCGTGAAAGTAGTCCTCGATCAGCCAGCCGGTCGCGCGCAGGTAAGGTTCGACCTGCTGGCTGATTGCGTTCGCCTCCAGCCAGGCGGGGACGAAATGCGTCACCAGACTCTGGGGCGCCGCCAGTTTGACGCGACGGGCGTCCTCTCGGTCGAGATTCTTCAGCCGCTCCCGGGTCACTCGTACGCGCTCGCTGATCTGCTTGCACAGAATCAGAAATTCCTCGCCGGCGGGGGTCAGGCTGAGCGGCAGTGTCTGACGATTGACCAGCGTGGCGCCCATTGATTCTTCGAGCAGCTTGATGCGTCGCGAAAAGGTCGGCTGGGTGACATTCTGTTGATCGGCGGCACGGGAAAAATGACGCGTTTCGGCCAAGACGATGAAGTCTTCGAGCCAACGTAGTTCCATGGTGTTCTCTATCGTCAATCACGCTGTTGCGATGTCGCGGACGGCGGGTTGGCACATCACCTCATCTGCACAGAGCCGGTTGCGGCCAGCCTAACCGATACGCCATGTGGCGACCATCATCGACGGCCATCAGATGCGTCCCTCCTCGACGGCGTGGCAGGCGACCTGGTGGCCGCGATCCAGCGTGATCGGGGTAGGGGCCGCCTCGCGGCAACGCCGGTTGGCATGCGGACATCGATCGCGGAACACGCACCCCGAAGGCGCCTGCAGCGGCATCGACAGCTCCCCGCTCAGTCGCAGCTGGCCGGGGAAGGCATCGTCCAGTCGTGGGCTCGCCGCCAGCAGCGCCCGGGTATACGGATGGCGGGGGCGCGCGAACAGCGTATCGGCGTCAGCCAGTTCGCAAATCGTACCCAGATACATCACCGCCACCCGAGTGGCGAAATGCTCGACGACCGCCAAATCATGGGTGATGAAGAGATAGGTCAATCGATGCGAGGCCTGGGCGTCCATCATCAGATTCAGGACCTGGGCCTGCACCGAGACGTCGAGCGCCGAGACGGGTTCATCGGCCACCACGAACTCGGGATCGACGCTCAGCGCCCGGGCGATGGCGATGCGCTGGCGCTGCCCGCCGGAGAACTCATGCGCGAAACGATCGCCCCAGCCGTTATCGATGCCGACATCGTCCATCAATGCCTCGACCTTCGCCTCGACCCGGTCGCGAGACCAGTCGGGGTGATGGATACGAACCGGTTCCTCCAGCGCCTGTCGCACCGTCAGACGGGGATTGAGCGAGGCGTAAGGATTCTGGAAGATCATCTGCATGCGCCGCCGAAACGGCTGCCACTGCCTGGCATTCAGATGATCGATACGCCGGCCGTCGTAATGTACTTCACCGTCGCTGGGCGTGACCAAGCCCATGATCAGGCGTGCCAGCGTCGACTTGCCACAGCCCGATTCCCCCACCACGCAGAGCGCGTCGCCACGCTGGATATCGAGATCGACCCCGTTGACGGCATAAATTCGCTCTCGCCGCCAGCCACGCTGACGCCTGTCGAATCGCCACGGCAGGAGGCGTTCCGGATGCAGGGCGAAGCGCTTGCGCAGCTGCCGAACGCTGACCAGCGGCTCCGGCGTGTCGGCAGCGCGACCCAGCGTCTCCAGTGTGGGCTGGGTCATGTCGCGCGCTCCTCGGCCGGCTCGCGGGCGATCAACTCGGCGACCCAATGGCAGGCCACCTGACACTCCCCGGAGCGAACGGGCTCGGGTACGTTTTCGATACAGTCTCGGCGCGGCACTCCTTCGGGCGTGATGCGATAGGCGCAGCGGGGATGAAAGGCGCAACCGCTGGGCACCTCGGAGAGCGTCGGCATCGAACCGGGGATCTGATGCAGGCGCTGTCTCGGCAGTGTCATCTGCGGCAGGGCATTGATCAGGCCCTGAGTGTACGGGTGCTGCGCGTCGTTGATGATCTCGCGGGTCGGACCCTGCTCGACGATACGCCCGGCGTACATCACCAGCGTCCGTTGTGTCAGCTGGCCGATGACGCCCAGATCGTGGGAGATCACGATCAACCCGACGTCGTGTTCATCGCACAGCCGCTTGAGCAGGGTGATGATCTCGGCCTGAATCGTGACGTCGAGCGCCGTGGTGGGCTCGTCGGCGATGATGATATCCGGCTCCAGCAGCAGGGCGATGGCAATGACCACGCGCTGACAGAGTCCGCCGGAGAGCTGATGCGGATACTGCTCGAGACGGCGTTCGGGTGACGACACCTGGACCTGACGCAGCTTGTCGATGGCGACGATCCTGGCCCGGCGAGTCGAGAGTCGTCGGTGCGCCTTGAGGCTTTCGATCATCTGCTGACCAATGGTCAATACCGGGTTGAGCGTGGTCAATGGGTCCTGGAATATCATCGCCAGGCGATTGCCGCGCAGTCGTCGGAACTGCCTTTCGGACAGCGAGGTCAACTCGCGCCCTTCGAAACGGACCTTGCCGGCCACGATACGTCCGGGGCGCGAGAGCAATTTCAGCAGGCTGAAAGCGAGCACCGACTTGCCGGCGCCGGACTCGCCGACGATGCCCAGCCGCTCGCCTCGCTGGAGCGAGAAGCTCAAGTCACGAACCGCGCGTATTTCCCCCCGCCGTAGCGGGAAGCGGACATCGAGATGTTCGACTTCCAGCAGTGCCATGGGATTGGCCCTCATAGTGGTCCTTCAGGCAGGCGCGGATTGAGCGTATCGCGCAGCCAGTCTCCCAGCAGATTGACCACCAGCACGAATGCCACCAGGAACAACCCCGGCAGCAGCGTGATCCACCAGGAGCCGGACTGCAGGTAGTCGAACCCGGACTTGATCAGCGAGCCGAGCGACGGCTGGGTTTCCGGCATGCCCAGGCCCAGGAACGAGAGCGCCGCTTCGGCCATGATGGCGTTGGCGATCTGCACCGTGGAGATCACCAGAATTGGTGTCAGAGTATTGGGCAGAATGTGTCGCAACATGATGCGACGCCCCGAATAACCCAGCACGCGAGCGGCATCGACGTAATCCTTGTGCTTTTCCACCAGCACCTTGGCCCTGACGGTACGCGCGTACTGGGGCCATTCGCTCAAACCGATGACCAGAATCAGTATCACCACGCCGTAGTCGCCGTAGAACGCGCCGCCAAACGCTGTCTTGACGACCGCCCCGATAATGATGGCCATCATCAGCGTCGAAAACGACAGCTGGATATCGGCCAGACGCATCAGCAGGGTGTCGATGACACCGCCGCGATAGCCGGCAAGCAGTCCCAGCGCCGTGCCCAGTATCGCCTGGAGCATCACCGCGCCCAGGCCGATCGCGATCGATACCCGGGCACCGTAGAGGATGGTCGACAGCAGATCCCGGCCCTGGGCGTCAGTCCCCAGCGGAAAGCCGGGCTCGCTCCCCGCGAGCCAGAACGGCGGCAGTTCGGAGTCGAGCAGATCGATCTGGGCCAGGTCGTAGGGATTGCTCGGGGCGATCCAGGGCGCTGCCAGGATGCTTGCCATCATCAGCACGAACAACGCCAGACAGAGCTGGGCCAGGCGGTCGCGGCCCAATCGATAGACGAAGTAGGAGTCGCCAAAGCGTCGCCAGCGCGTCTCAGTCCCGAGTCGGTTCTGCTTCATGCCGGCCTCCCGCTGATCGTGATGCGCGGGTTCAACACGCGATAGAGTAGATCGACGAGGGTATTGATGACCACGAAGATGGCGCCGATTACCATCAGGTAGGCGACGATCAGCGGCATATCGGCGCGTTCGATCGCGTCGAGAAACATCAGCCCGGCGCCAGGCCATTGAAAGACGGTTTCCGTCAGCAGGGTGTAAGCCGCCAGCGTGCCGATCTGAACGCCGCCCAGGGTGATCACCGGTAGCAGCGTGTTTTTCAGCGCGTGCAGAAAGTAGATGCGTGACGGCCGGATGCCTCGCGCCCGGGCATATCGCACATAGTCGGACTCCAGCACCTCCAGCATTTCGGCGCGGATCAGACGCACGAACAGCGGCAGCATGACGAAGGCCAGCGACAGGGCGGGGAGCAGTAGATAGAGCCAACCTCGCCATGAGGCGAAATTGGTGCTCCAGACACCCCAGACGTGTACCGGGCTGCCCCGTCCGTAGGCGGGCATTCCGCCTTGGGTGGAGAGCGCCTGATTGAGCCAGCTGCCCCAGCCGGTCCCCTCGGGAAATAACGTCACGTGAATACCGATCGAAAAGAGCTGGATCAGCACCATGGCCGTCAGGAACACGGGTACCGAAATGCCCACCACCGAGAGACCCATCAGCGTCCTCGATAGCCAGCTGCGCGGGCGAATCGCGCAGTAGACACCCATCGGCGCCGCCAGCAGCAGCGTGATCACCGCGCTGGTCGCGATCAGCTCGAGGGTCGCCGGCAGGTAGCGTGCGATCACCTCGAGCGCCGGCTCGTGGAAGAAGTAGGAGTTGCCGAAATCCAGGCGCAGGGCGTTACCCGCGAAGTGCAGATACTGCAGCCATAGCGGGTCGTTCAATCCCAGCGACTGACGCAGCGCCATGATATCGGCGTCCGTCGCCGCCTGCCCCAGCAGCTGGCGCACCGGATCGCCCAGGCCACTCTGAAGGGTGAAGCCGATCACGCTGATGACGAACATCACCATGATCGCCTGGCACAGTCGTCGAATCAGAAACATGATCATCGGGGGTGAACGACCACGTCGCCCAGATAGGGCATGTTGATCACGTTCAGCACCGGCGCGATATCGACGCGATCCGACGCCGCCCAGGCAAGATTCTGCCAGTACAGGGGGATGAAGGGGGCGTCATCGTGAATCGACTGCTCGGCCTGCTTCAGCAGGCGCGCGCGAGCCTCCGGCTGCATGGTGAGGTTCGCCCGTTCGACCAGCGCATCGATTGCCGGATTGCAGTACTCGCTGGCGTTGTAGTGGCCGGCGCCGGTCTCAGGATCGGTGCAGAACGTGAGGTACTCGAAGAAATTGGCCGAATCGCCGGTATCCGAGTACCAGCCCATCATCATCATGTCCGCGGCGCGCTTGTCGTATTCGGCCCAGTACTGGTTCTTGGGCAACGTCTCGAATTCGACGGTGACGTTGATCTTGGCCAGCATGGCAGCCACCGCCAGCGCGACCTGCGCCGTCTGAGCGTCATTCACGTAACGGTTGTTGGGCGCCATCAGGGTGACCGTAAAGCCCTTGGCGTAGCCGGCTTCACGCATCAGTTCACGCGCCTTGCCAAGATCGTAACGCGGTTGCAGCGTCGCCACATGACCCGCATAGCCCTCAGGCGACATCTGTGCCGCCGGCGTCGCGAAGCCTTTCAGCAGGCGCTCGGCGATGGCCGTCTGATCGACGGCGTAAGTGAACGCGCGACGTACCCGACTATCCCGGAAAGCCGGAACCCGCCGTTCGTTGAGCTGCAGCATGGTGATACGGGTGCCGGGCATGGAGACCAGTTGGATCCCATCGGCATGGCGAAGCCGCTGCATCGCGTTGAAAGGCACCGGCGAGATGAAATCGACATCGCCGGCGCGCAGCGCAGCGACCCGGGTGGCATTCTCGGCGATCGGCGTCATTACTAGATGATCGACGTTGCCGGGCGACTGGGTACCCCAGTAGCCGGGAAAGCGTTCGAACTCGGTCCTGATCCCGGGATGGCGCTTCTCGATCTCGAACGGTCCGGTCCCGGACAGGTGATTCGAGGCAAACGAATTGCCGTTCTTGACGATTTCGGCCTTGTCGCGTCCGTCCGCCGAGGTGCCGGTGTAGAACCGGCTATCCATCGGGAAAAGATAAGTGGCGAGGTTGAGCAGCAGCGGGTAGGGCTTGCGCGTATGCAGATCGACGGTGAAATCGTCGATCGCTTCGGCCCGTTCGATCGGTTCGAATATTGCACGGAAGTCCGGGCTGCGCCTGAGACGTTGCAACGTCCATACGACATCCTTGGCCGTGAAAGCATTACCACTATGAAATGTCACGCCGTGACGCAGGTGAAAGCGCATCGTGGTGTCGTCGATCCGTTCCCAGCCGGTCGCTAGGCGAGGTTCGAGCTCGAGATCGCGATCCCAGCGCACCAGCGGATCGAAAGTCAGGTGCGACAGCTGGAGCATGCGAATGGAGAGCTGCTCGTGGATATCCAGCGATACCGGGGCGGTGTCGTAAGCCACTCTGAGCGTGATGCCTTGATCATCGTCGACGACGCCATTATCGGCCGGCTTGTCGCCGGCCAGCGCCGAACACGACAAGGGCAACCATAGACTCACGATCAGAGCGCAGAGCCGCGTGCAGGCCGGGGCGCCGGATGAAAACAGGGTGAGACGCATTAAAAGTCCGCTGTGCAGGCCCGTTATCCCACTACCTTACTGATAGATGTCCGACGGGCCCAATCGAAATCGCGCAACGCGGCATTCAACCCGTGAATGACGAGCGTCCCGTCAGCCGATGATCGGCGTGCGCTGACAGGACGAGACGCGAAGGGGAGATCAGCTTTCGGCGGGGAACGTCGGCTGGATCCGGATGGCGCCCATCTCGTCGGCGCGCGATACCGTGCAGCCGAGATCGTTGACGCGCCCATCGGTGAGGCCGTAGACCCAGCCATGCACCGACAATGGCTGGTTGCGCTCCCAGGCGCGCTGAATGATCTTGGTACGACACAGGTTGGCCACCTGCAGACGAACGTTGTGTTCGCACATCCGATCGATCTGCTCTTCCAAGGGCAGTGACTCGAGGGTGGGGCGATGCTGCTGGTAGAGCTCGCTGATGCTGTTGAGCCAGTAGTCGACGATGCCGTGTTCTCCCCCGGTGATCGCCGCCTTGACCCCGCCACAGCCGTAGTGTCCGACGACCATGATGTGCTTGACCTTGAGCACGTCGACGGCGAACTGGACGACCGACAGCGCGTTCATGTCGTTGTGGTAGATCAGGTTGGCGACATTGCGGTGAACGAATACTTCGCCGGGCGGCAGATCGACGATCTGATTGGCAGGCACGCGGCTGTCGGAGCAGCCGATCCAGAGATAGTCGGGATTCTGCTGCTGAGAAAGCTGCGCGAAGAAGTTCGGATCTCGCTGCTGAACCCCGTCGGCCCAGCGTCGATTCTGTTCGAGTAGCGTGTTGATATCGCTCATGGCAGCACCCTGAGATACGTGAATCGGCGGACGTCTTGTCGCGCCGGCAAAGCGATGATTCTAGGCTATCCGAGGGGATTTTCGAAGGCATGGCGAAGGCGTGCTGAAGGAGGGGCTCAACGGACCCGATGGCATCACCAACGCTAGCATCCTATCCCCAAAGCTTTTTTTATATCGCCCTCATAGGCACGGTCTTTTTCGACAGACGACCGAGGCTGGTATCATCGCGGCATTATGTTCCCAAGATCTTGTTTCAAGGAGTTTCACCGTGGCGAATTACGATTACGATCTCTTCGTGATAGGAGCCGGTTCCGGCGGCGTGCGTGCCGCACGAACGGCCGCAGCGACGGGCGCCAGAGTCGCGGTTGCCGAGGACCGCTATCTCGGCGGCACCTGCGTCAACGTAGGCTGCGTACCGAAGAAGCTGTACTCCTATGCGGCGCATTTCCATGACGCGTTCGAGGACAGCGCGGGATTTGGCTGGACGATTCCGCAGGCACCGACGTTTGACTGGGCGACACTGCGCGACAACAAGATCGAGGAGATCAAGCGCCTTAACGGTATCTACAGTCGATTGCTGGATGGCGCCGGCGTCACGCTGATCAATGGTCGTGCCAAGGTCGTCGATGCCAACGCCGTCGAGATCAACGGCGATCGCATCACCGCCGAGAAGATACTGGTGGCGGTGGGCGGCTGGCCCTGGACGCCCGAGTTCGAGGGCAGTGAACACACCATCAACTCCAACCAGGTATTCGATCTCGACAGCTTTCCCAAGCGCTTCCTGGTGCTGGGCGGTGGCTACATCGCCGTCGAGTTCGCCAGCATCTTCAACGGCCTCGGCGCGGACACGAGCCTGATCTACCGTGGGGAGCTATTCCTGCGTGGTTTCGATCGGGAAGTGCGAGAGTTCACCCGCGACGAAATGGTCAAGAAAGGGGTCGACCTGCATTTCAAGACCAATATCGAGCGCATTCGCAAGGTAGAGAGCGGGCTCGAGGTGACGTTGACCAGCGGCGAGCAGTTTGAAGTGGACGCCGTACTCGCCGCCACCGGCCGTCGGCCCCACCTGGAAGGGCTGGGACTGGAGGCGCTGGGCGTCGAGCTCAACACCGACGGTACGCTCAAGGTCAACGAACGCTACGAATCCTCGGTGCCCTCGATCCTCGGCCTGGGTGACGTGACCGGCGGCCCCGAATTGACCCCGGTTGCGCTCGCCGAGGCAATGCACCTGGTCCAGCACCACTTCACCCAGAACGTGGGCGGCAAGACGCCAGCACCGCTCGACTATCAGAACATCGCGACGGCCGTGTTCTGTCACCCCAACATCGGCACCGTCGGCCTATCCGAAGAAGAGGCGCGGGAGCGTTTCGAGGCAGTGCGCATCTACAGCGCGGATTTCCGTCCGATGAAGCACACGCTATCCGGCAGCGACGAGCGTTGCCTGATGAAGCTAGTGGTTGATGATGAAAGCGATCGTGTCGTCGGTGCTCATATGGTGGGCGACGACGCAGGCGAGACCATTCAGGGAATCGCGATCGCCGTGCGCGCTCGGCTGACCAAGAGCGATTTCGATGCCACGGTGGGTATTCATCCCACCGCCGCGGAAGAGTTCGTCACCATGCGCAGCGTGACGCGACGCTGATCATTGCCGATCGCTGAACCTCAAATTGGCCGCCGGGCAGGGCGGCTATCGCTTCGGTTCATCGCATTTCGTCAATCGGCAGGCGCCGGTCATGCAGCAACGGCGGCAGGTCGCCACAAGCCCGCTCTCTTGGCGTCGCTGCTACATCGAAGCCCCGTACCTCATCGCTTCCCGGGATTTCCCCGACTACTTTTCCTCACGGACCTTCGCTCGTCGTCTAGACTTCGGGTATCGAGGCAGTCGCAAGCCCGCCAGCATATAAATATTATTTATTGAATATGCGCGGCTAAATAACCTGTCGTTTGAAGGTTGGCTGACTCACTGTTATTCTGAATCCCAAATTCGCCATAGCGACGATGACGATGACCAACCCCAACCCGGCATTTACGCCCTCGGCAGATCTGGCAAGGCCTACCGTGGCTGATGCCGTCGTCGGCAAGCCTGACATGCCTCTCTTCATTCGCAAGCCCACCACGGAAGATGGCTGGGGTATCTACGAGTTGGTCAAGGCGTGCCCACCGCTCGATGTCAATTCCGGCTACGCTTATCTGCTACTGGCAACGCAGTTCCGTGACAGTTGCGCTGTCGCGACCACCGAGGACGGCGAAATCGTCGGCTTCGTCTCGGGTTACGTCAAGGCTGCAGCTCCCGACATCTATTTTCTATGGCAGGTGGCCGTGGGAGAAAAGGCTCGCGGTACCGGCCTGGCACGTCGTCTGGTAGAAGCCGTGCTGACGCGATCGGAGCTGTCGGGATTGAATCACCTGGAAACCACCATCACACCTGACAACCAGGCCTCGTGGGGGCTGTTTCGTCGGTTGGCCGATCGGTGGCAGGCGCCGCTCATCAGTCGCGAATATTTCTCTACCGATCAGCTGGGGGGCGAACACGATCCGGAGAATCTCGTCCGCATCGGCCCGTTCGATCCGCAGCGCATTCAGGGCTGACGCATCTGACGTTGCGCGCCGTTTTCTCGCTCGGCTTTTCCGCCTGATCGTTTACGTATTCACTGCGACTGTCCCAAGTCAATCACTTCACTATCGATATCCATCCACTGAGGAGGTTGTATGCAGACCCAGATTTTCGAACGCATGGAATCAGAAGTCCGGACCTATTCCCGCTCGTTTCCGGTCGTCTTCGGCAAGGCCCAGGGTGCCCGGCTGACCGACGAGGACGGCCGCGAATACATCGACTTTCTGGCCGGTGCCGGCACGCTCAACTACGGCCACAACCATCCCAAGCTGCAGGAAGCGTTGGTCGAGTACATTACCTCCAATGGCATCGTTCATGGCCTGGACATGTGGTCGACGGCCAAGCGCGACTATCTCGAGGCGCTGGAAGAATTGATCTTCAAGCCGCGCGGACTGGACTACAAGGTTCATTTGCCCGGCCCGACCGGCACCAACGCCACCGAAGCGGCCATTCGCTTGGCCCGGGTCGCCAAGGGACGCCACAACATCGTTACTTTCACCAACGGTTTCCACGGCGTGACCATGGGCGCGCTGGCGACGACCGGTAACCGCAAGTTCCGCGAAGCCACCGGGGGCATTCCCACCCAGGGGGCCAGCTTCCTGCCGTTCGACGGCTACCTCGGCGAAGGCGTCGACACGCTCGACTATTTCGAGAAGCTGCTGGGCGACAAATCCGGCGGCCTCGATGTGCCGGCCGGTGTCATCGTCGAGACGGTGCAGGGCGAGGGCGGTATCAACCCCGCCGGGCTGGATTGGCTCAAGCGGCTCGAGGGCATCTGCCGCGCGCACGACATCCTGCTGATCGTCGACGACATTCAGGCGGGCTGTGGTCGTACCGGCAAGTTCTTCAGCTTCGAGCACGCCAATATCGTGCCCGACATCGTGACCAATTCGAAATCGCTGTCCGCCTATGGCCTGCCGTTTGCCCACGTGCTGATGCGCCCCGAGCTGGACAAGTGGAAGCCGGGCCAATACAACGGCACCTTCCGCGGCTTCAACATGGCCTTCGTGACGGCTACTGCCGCGCTCAAGCATTTCTGGAGCGACGACCAGTTCGAGCTCGAGGTGCAGCGCAAGGGCCGCATCGTCCAGGAGCGCTTTGCCAGAATTGCCGCTTCGCTGACCGAGATGGGCTATCCGGCAAGCGAGCGCGGCCGCGGGCTGATGCGTGGCATCGACGTTCGCGACGGCGAGGTGGCGGACAAGATTACCGCCAAGGCCTTCGAGAACGGCTTGATCATCGAAACTGCCGGCCAGGGCGGTCAGGTCATCAAGTGCCTCTGCCCGCTGGTGATCAGCGATGAAGACCTACTCGAAGGTCTGGACATTCTGGAGCGCAGCACTCGGGAAGCTCTGGCTTAAACGCGACACTGACCCGGAAAAGCGGCCCTCAGGGGCTGCTTTTCATTCCCTGTATCACTTACCAGGAGTTGTGATCGATGATCGTACGTAATCTTCAAGAGTGCATGAAAACCGACCGTTTCGTGGAAGCCGAGAACGGCAACTGGGACAGCACCCGCTTGATGCTGGCCGAGGATAACTGTGGCTTTTCGTTCAACATCACCCGAATTCATCCGGGCACGGAAACCCACATTCACTACAAGAATCACATCGAAGCGGTATTCTGCTACGAGGGTGAAGGGGAAGTGGAAACCATCGCCGATGGCAAGATTCATACCATCAAGGCAGGCGACATGTACCTGCTGGACCAGCACGACGAGCATTGGCTGCGCGGCAAGGAGAAGGGCATGACCGTCGCCTGCGTCTTCAGCCCGGCATTGACCGGTCGCGAGATCCATCGTGAAGACGGCTCCTACGCGCCGGCGGACGACTGATTCGACCCGAGTGAAGTGCCAGCGTCAACGGGGCGCTACCAGCCTATGACGCTGACAAAAAAAAGACCGCCGAAAGGCGGTCTTTTTTCGTTTCTAGGCGTCGTTCAACCCAACGCTAGCGACACCAGCGGCTCTGCCATCGGTAGACGGCTGTCCACGGACATCATCACGCTCAACGCCGTCACCACCATGATCGAGATGCCGAAGACCTTGCGGGCCCAGGCTTCGTTATTGGTGGTCCGGAAGCCTCTGAGCGTAATACTGAGCCAGTAACCGCCGACGGCAACGGCAACGATGGCGTAAGCCCATCCCGTATAGCCGGCGACCGACAGCATGACCGAGGCGATCACGAACAGCACCGTGTAGATAACGATATGTCGCTTCGCGACGGCGATACCGCATTTCACCGGAAGCACCGGTATCGATGCCGAGGCGTAGTCGTCGAACCGAAAAATGGCGATGGCGTAGGAGTGGGGCATCTGCCACATGCTGAAGATGATCAGCAACAGCAGGGCACCCAGATCGAACGTCCCCGTTACCGCACAGTAGCCGATGACCGGCGGCGATGCCCCGGACAGACTACCGATCAGCGTGCTGTAGACCGAATTCCGTTTGAGATAGAGGCTGTAGGCACCGACATAGATGGCGAAACCGAATGCCGCGAATCCTGTGGCCATGGGCGTGGTCATCCACGCCAGCAGACCGAAGCCGACAACGCCCATCAGACAGCCCAGCAGCAGGGCGATCGGAATCGAAATCTCGCCGGTCACCATGGCACGAGACTGGGTACGCGCCATGTGGCCATCGATATCGCGGTCGATCACGTTATTGAAAACGCAGCCGGACGCGACGACCAACGACGTGCCGAGTACCGTTGCCAGGAACAACCACAGATCGAAACGGCCACCGGCGGCCAGAAAATAGCCGCCGATGACTGTCACGAGATTGCCGAAGATGATGCCGGGCTTGGTCAGCGCCAAATAGGGCTTCAAGGCCATTTGCAGGTTAGCCCAGCATCATGTTGATGTGGATGTTGTGCATGATCCACAGAGAACCGCCGACGATCAGCGTCAGAATACCGATAGTGAAGACGAAGGAAATCACGTTCCAGCCGCCTTCGGACTTGGTATTCAAGTGCATGAAGAGAATCAGCTGCACGAGCACCTGGATGATGGCGGTAACGACAACCGTGATCATCATTGCCGGGATGCCGAAGCTGCCGGTCATGACGACGCCGAATGAAATCAGCGTCAACACGATCGAAAGCGCGAGCCCGATAATGTATGACTTGTAGCTGCCGTGACTGGCGCCGTCGTGCGAGGTGTGAATATCGCTCATGTCACATGGCTCCTATCAGGTAGACGAAGGAGAAGACGCAGATCCAGACGATGTCCAGGAAGTGCCAGAACAGACTGAGGCACAGCATCCGCGGCATGGTCACGCTGTCGAGTCCGCGCTTGGAGATCTGGAAGAACATGATCGCGATCCAGATCAGACCGAATGTCACGTGCAGGCCGTGCGTCCCGACCAGGGTAAAGAATGCAGACAGGAACGCGCTGCGGTCCGGACCGGCACCTTCGGCGATCAGATGATGGAATTCGTAGATTTCCATCGAGATGAAGCCGGCGCCCAGTAGAAACGTCACTGCCAGCCATTTCAGAACCGCGCCGCGGTCACCGGCATTCTGCGCCAGTACCGCCAGACCGAAGGTGAAACTACTGATCAACAGCAGGAAGGTCTCGACCAGCACGAAGGGCAGTTCGAAGATCTCCTGGGACGTCGGGCCGCCGGCGGTCGCCGTGGCCAGCACGCCGAAGGTCGCGAACAGCGAGCCGAAGATCACCAGGTCGCTCATCAGGTAGATCCAGAACCCGAAGACCTTCATTGCGCCTGCGTCGTGGTGCTCATGCCCGTCGTGGGCATGAGCGTCATGTTGCTTGATTGTGTCGGTTGCCATGATTAAGCCTGCATCTCCAACCGTTTGTGGTATTCACGCTCGGTCCTTTCGACCTCGGCAGCGCTGACGTGGTAGTCGGTATCGTTATTGAAGATACGGAACATGAACGTCACGAACATGCCAATGGCGCCCACGCCTACCAGCCACCAGATGTGCCAGATCAGCGCGAAACCGAAGAAAAGGGCGAACAGCGACATGATCGGACCCTCGGCCGTGTTCTTGGGCATGTGAATGTCCTCGAACTTGGTCGCCAGCTCGCGCTTGAAGCCACCCGGCTGCTGCTTCATCTCCCAGTAGCTGTCGATGGACGCGACATCGGGCAGGTAGGCGAAGTTGTAGTTCGGGGGCGGAGAGGAGGTGGACCACTCCAGCGTACGCCCATCCCACGGATCGCCGGTCAGATCACGGTTCTTCTCGCGATCGCGAATACTGACGACGAGCTGGATCACGATGCAGGCAATACCGCAGGCGATGATCACCGCGCCAAACCAGGCCACGATCATCAGCGGCTGCCACTCGGTCTGTTCATAGGACTGCATCCGGCGCATGGCACCGAAGAAGCTCAGCGCGTACAGCGGCATGAACGCGACGTAGAAGCCGATCAGCCAGCACCAGAAGGAGCGCTTGCCCCATTTTTCACTCAGCGTGAAGCCGAAGGCTTTCGGGAACCAGTACGTGAAGCCGGCCATCATCCCGAACACCACGCCGCCGATGATGACGTTATGGAAGTGAGCGATGACGAACAGACTGTTGTGCAGCACGAAGTTGGCGCCCGGTACGGCCAGCATGACACCGGTCATACCGCCCAGGGTAAAGGTGATGATGAAACCGATCGTCCAGAGTACCGGCGTCGTGAACTGGATGCGCCCGCGATACATGGTGAACAGCCAGTTGAATATCTTCACCCCGGTCGGAATCGCGATGATCATCGTCATGATGCCGAAGAAGGCATTGACGTTGGCTCCCGCACCCATGGTGAAGAAGTGGTGCAGCCATACGATGAACGACAATACGGTGATCGCCGCCGTGGCCCAGACCATGGTCTTGTAGCCGAACAGACGCTTCTTGGTAAAGGTCGCGATGACCTCGGAGAAGACGCCGAATGCCGGCAAGATCAAGATATAGACTTCCGGGTGGCCCCAGGCCCAGATGAGGTTGACGTACATCATCTGGCTGCCGCCCATATCATTGGTGAAGAAGTGCATGCCCAGATAGCGATCCAGGGTCAGCAGGGCAATGGTCACGGTCAGGATCGGGAACGACAGAATGATCAGCACGTTGGTGCAGAGCGCGGTCCAGGTGAAGATCGGCATGCGGAACAGGGACATGCCTTTGGTGCGCATTTTCAGGATGGTGACGAAGAAGTTGATCCCCGTCAGCGTGGTCCCGATACCTGAGAGCTGCAATGCCCATATCCAGTAATCGACGCCGACATCCGGACTGTATTGCAATTCCGATAATGGCGCGTAGGCCAGCCAGCCGGTCTTGGCGAACTCACCGATGACCAGCGACATGTTCACCAGAATCATGCCCACCGCGAACAGCCAGAAACTCAGGTTGTTCATGAACGGGAAGGCCACGTCACGGGCGCCGATCTGCAGCGGCACGACCAGGTTCATCAGACCGATGACCATGGGCATGGCGACGAAGAAGATCATGATGACACCGTGAGCGGTGAAGATCTGATCGAAGTGGTGGGGCGGCAAGTACCCTTCGGCGCCACCAGCGGCCAGAGCCTGCTGAGTCCGCATCATGATCGCATCGGCGAAACCGCGAACGAGCATGACCAGGGCAACGAGAAAATACATTACACCGATCTTCTTGTGATCGATGGACGTCACCCAATCGGTCCAGAGATAGCCCCATTTGCCGTAATAGGTAATCAAACCGACGACCAGCGCACCAATGATGCCGATGGCCGCCGCGGTGACCATGATGATCGGCTCATGGAAGGGAATCGAATCTAAACTGAGTTTTCCAAACATGACGTTACTCCGCTGCCTGCGCACTCATGGGCATTGAAGACTCCCGTGCTTCGTTGTGCTCGCCATGGTTGTCCGTACCCCCATGACCCGCTTTGTAACTTTTGATCAGATCGCCGTAGAAATCCGGCGAGACCTGCGAAAAGTATTCTACTGGATTGGCAATCGAGGGCTTGGCGATCTGGTCATAGTTCTCCGGGAACATCATGCTCTTGGGAGACTGTTTGACCTTGTCGACCCACGCCTGATAGTCCGATTCCGTCGCCACATTGGTGTCGAACAGCATTTCGGAGAAACCTTCACCGCTGTAATGCGTCGAACGACCACGGAAGGAGCCCGTCTCATTGCCTTCCAGATACACGTCGTTGTCCATTCCGGCCATGGCGTAGATCTGGCTGCCCAGGGTGGGAACCATGAACGAATTCATGACGGTGCCCGAGGTCACGCGGAAATGAATCGGCGTATCTACCGGGATGGTCAGCTCATTGACCGTCGCGATGCCTTCGTCGGGATAGACGAACAGCCATTTCCAGTCGAGCGAAATCGCATCGATGGTCATGGTTTCGTCTTCACTGGCGATCGGCTTGTGCGGGTCGTAAGAGTGCGACGTCTGCCATGTCAGGATGGCAAGGAAAAAGATGATGACGCACGGAATGGCCCACACGAATATCTCGATGATGTTCGAATGTTCCCAGTTCGGCGTGTACTTGGCCGCGAGGTTGGTCCCGCGATATTTCCACGCAAACAGAATGGTCATCACGATGACCGGAATGACCACGATCAACATCAAGCCAAAGGCCGTAATGATCAGCGATTTAAGACCCTGGCCGACCTGGCCGGTCGGGTCCATCAAGGCGGATCCACAACCACTCAACAACAATGGCGCGGTTAACCACGTCATCACACTCAAATACTTGAGGGAGTTCCTTTTTCTCATCTCACGACCCCAGTGGAGGAAAGCTTTTCGGCCCTGCAACAATCGGTTAGCGGCCTGCATCATACGCTGCTAGCCAGGGCTGACAACTCTGACAAGACGCGCAGTGGCGCACCGAGCATCGGACGTCGCCAACGAAGTAGGGATTTCGCGGTCGGTAGTGTACCGAAAAATTGGCTTATCATCAGACGATGACGCCAAACTCGTCATCAATGTGGCGATATGTCGCAGACCGTCGCGGTCTGATCGCCGTCATTTCAGCTTAAGCGTAGCGCAACTCCATGGTGATGTACGCATGAGAGATGTACGGATTCCGGCCGCGCGTAGATGCACGAATCCGCGACGGTGAGAAACCGGTTGCTGAAAATCCTGAAGCGGACGTGTCCGGTGCTGCTCCCAGGTGCCAGGCCCTACTTCGCATAATATATATTATGTTAAATACATGATGCTGGGCGTGAATCTGCTCGGGATACTCCACCAACTTGTTACGCCTCTCTCGTTCACTCGCTCAAACCCTGGCGGCCTCCGGTGGCTCCCGTCGACGCTAGCGCGTAGAATATGCCGCTCTCGATACTTGCCCGGGAATATCGATGCACGATTCGGATGTACTCCTCAAGCAGGCAGACCAACAGTGTCAGGAACGCGGCGTTCGATTCACGCCGATTCGCCGACGCGTGCTGGAGATGATCTCCGGAACGCCCGGCGGCCTCAAAGCCTACGATCTGCTCGATCGCCTTTCGGACGAACATGCCGCGGCCAGACCGCCGACGGTCTATCGCGCCCTGGATTTTTTGATCGAGCAAGGTCTGGTTCATCGCATCGAGTCACTCAACGCCTATATCGCCTGTCCATGCCCCGAGCATGTGCATCGATTTCAGCTGCTGATCTGTCGTCACTGCGGCCGCGTCGAAGAGCTGCATCAGGAAGCCGTGGGAGAAATGCTATCCCGCACGGCCCGCGAACGCGGATTCACGATCCAGCGACAGACTATCGAGCTGCTGGGTGCCTGTGATGCCTGTCTCGAGAAAGCCTGATCGCGCAACGATCGAACACGCCTAACGGAAAACCTCATGTCCGGACTTTTTCACGATCTCGAACGCTCGGCATCTGGCGCTCAGGTAGCGATGGATGACTTGCTGTCGGCCGCCAAGTGGAACGATGACGGCCTGATTCCCGCCATTGCACAGCAGCATGATAGCGGCGAAGTGTTGATGATGGCCTGGATGAACCGTGCGGCTTTGGAAGAGACGCTATCGACCGGACGCGTGTGCTATTGGTCTCGCTCACGCCAGGCCTTTTGGCGCAAAGGGGAAACCTCGGGTCAGCAGCAACAGTTGGTCGAGGCGCGTTTCGACTGCGACGGCGACACCGTGTTGCTCAAGGTCGATCAGTCCGGACCGGCCTGCCATACCGGTCGCCGCAGCTGCTTCTATCTCAGGCTGACACCTACCGTTGCCGAGATCGACCGGGAGCCGTTGATTTCTCCCGACCAACTCTACGCCGGGAAGCGCTGAGGCCCGCCGTGATCGCCAAGCTCGCCACCTGGCTGCTGACCGCGCTGATCCAGATCTACCGCTACGGAATCAGCCCCCTGCTCGGCCCGCGCTGTCGTTTCTGGCCCACCTGCTCCAGTTATGCGCTGGAAGCCATCCGTCTATATGGGCCATGGCGTGGTGGCTGGTTGGCTATTCGCCGACTGTCGAAATGCCACCCGTTTCATGCCGGCGGTGTCGATCCCGTTCCCGAACCCAGCGGCTGTCATTGCCAGTCCGACAACGGCATTGATGACGACGCGGGCAGTCACGCTGGCGACGATCAAGACGCACCCGATCGCCGCCACTGAGGGTTGGCCACGATCGCGATCAGTGAAGTTTCTGTTCGGTTCGCGCTTCACGCGCGATGGCATAGATTCGCTCGATCATGGCATGCAAGCCATTGCTGCGGGTTGGGGACAGATGCTTGTCGAGTCCCAGCTCGGTGAGAAATTCGGGCTCGCCGTCGAGAATTTCCTGCGGCTCACGATCATCGTAGAGTCGCATCAGAATGGCGATCAGACCGCTGACGATGGCGGCATCGGAAGTCGCCCGGAAGTGCAGCCGCCCCGCCTCTTGCGTGGATCGCAGCCAGACATTGGATTGGCAGCCTTCAATCTTGTAAGCCACGATCTTGTCTCCCTCCGGGTATTCCGGGAGTTGGCGGCCCATATCGATGATGTACTGGTACCGATCCATCCAGTTGTCGAACATCGAAAACTCGTCCTGCAATTCGGCCTGGGCCTCGCGGATACTCATAGCGCCTCCTGTGATGAATGTCGTCATTATAGGGCTTGGACGATCGAATCCCCAGAGATGCGCCCTCTCCCATTACATAGTCATTTTTACGTATACAGTTTACGTAAATCGCCTATGCTATCTCTCAGGAGCCATCAGAAGCTCCGGCATCATCAGCAACGCAAGGGAAATCGACATGGCACGTAATGGTATTCGTTACGACGACGTCTGCCGCGCCATCGACACGCTGCAACAGCGTGGCGAAACGGTCAGCGTCCAGAAAATTCGTGAGCTTCTCGGCACGGGCAGCTACACCACGATCAGCGATCACCTTCGAGAATGGCGTCTCCGCCAGAGCGGCGGCTCGGTGCAGTCCATTCCGCGCAACCTCGAGCGTCCCGAAGGTCTCGACACCTGGGTGGCGGATATCTGGGACAAGGCGCAGCAGGCGGCCTACGAAAAACTGGCGATCTATCGGCAGGAGGCGGACGACCAGATCCGTGAAGCCGACGAAATCGGCCAGCAGGCTCAACGCCAGAGTGAAAACGCCGAGCAGCGGCTACAGGCGCTCAATGACCATATGCTGCGCGTTCAGGAACGCCTCGAGAGCAAGACCACCGAAGCTGCCCATCTCCAGGCCGAGCTGCAGTCGTTGCACTCTACCCAAAGTCAGCAGCAAAAGCGGATTCTTCAGCTCGAGCAGACCTGCCAGCGCCACCAGTCCAGCCTGGAACAGGCCGAGAAGCAGCACCGCGACGCGATCGCCAAGCAGCATCAGGCTAACCAGGCCAAGCTCGCCCAGGAAGAAAAGCGTCATGAGTCCGCCGAGGCTCGCCTCATGGGCTTGCTGGAGGATGCACGGCAGGAGCGCCTGAAGCAGGAAAAACAGTACGAGCAACGTCTGGCGTCACTCGATCAGCGCTGCGAACGCTTGCAGCACGACCTCTCCGAACAGCGCCGCCAGTATGGGCAGCTGCAGGAATCCCTGCGCGCCGACAAGGTGCACATGGAGCAGGCCGAGAGCGAAAAACGCGTCAGCGACGATCGGGTCAAATCCATCCAGCAGGAGCGCCAGCGCCTCGAGAGCGAGCTCAAGAACCTACGCGCGGCCAACCGAGAACTCCACGATCGACTGTCTCGCGCCGCTCTGCCGCCCACGGCGAGTTGAGGCGAGGCCCTTTCCAGAGGGCGTCGGTCGTTGGTCAGTGGTCGTCGGTCAATGAGTGTCGGGTGGCAACAGCCCCGCTTCCTCGTAATAGCGTCGCGCTCCCGGGTGAAGGGGCGCGGTCAAGCCATTGTCGATCATGCCCCTCGGCGTCAATCTTGCCAATGAAGGGTGCGAGCGACGAAAGCCATCCAGGTGCTCGAACACGCTCTTGACCAGCTGATAGACGCTCTCTTCACTCACATCCGCCCGCGTCATCAGTGTCGCCCTAACGCCGAAAGTGGTCGTGTCGTCCGGCGTATTGGCGTAGGTGCCGCCGGGGATCACGGTAACGCTGTAGTAAGGCGTTTCGGCAATCAGCCTGGCGACGTCCGGCCCCGATACCTCGACCAGATGTGCGCCGCAACGTCGCGTCGCGTTGTCGATCGCTCTCGAGGGATGACCGACGACGTAGAAAAACGCATCCAGCTTGCCGCTGCACATCACCCGGGTCATGTCTTCCGGCTTCAGCTCGCTAGCCAGTGTAAAGACGCTTTCCGTCTCACCCTTGACCTTCAGCAAAGCATCCAGCGTGGCACGATGGCCGGACCCGGGGTTGCCGACGTTGACTCGCTTGCCCATCAGGTCATCGAACCGGCGGATCCCGGGCGACGTGGCGACGACCGTGAAAGCCTCTGCGTGCAATGAGAACAGCGCTCTCAGCTCGGGGCTGGGGCCGCTGTCGTAGAACTCTGCGGTGCCCTGCAGCGCGGCGTACTGGATGTCCGACTGGACAATGCCGAAATCGAAGTCACGGGTCCGCACGCCGTTGGCGTTGTAGAGCGAGCCCCCGGTCGACAGTGCCTCACAGTCCGAACCGGTGGACTGCTGATAGAGACGACAGATGGCTTGGCCGACCGTCAGATAGACGCCGGAAGCGTCGCCGGTGCCGATCACGATCGGCGCGCCAGCCCAGCTAGCACTTCCCCAGCACATCAACAGACATGCCACGAAATAACGGCCCGCCCGCCCTGTTGTCGTCGAACGCATCCGCATCTCTCCGCAACGATACCCTGCCGAGCTGGAACGCCCGGCGCTAATTCAGCGTATCGGCCGCGGCAGCCAAAGCTGAATGCAGCCGCGAGACTGACCCATGACTGGCGAGGCCATGACGCGACCGGTAAGCAGTCGCGCCGGTGGCGCGTGAGATGGTCAGGCGGACGCGGCGGCTGGTCAGAGGCACGCGTTGGTTGCTCAATAGTACGCGTTGGTGGTGTCGGTGTGATCGGTCACGTCGCGAATGCCGGCCAGCTCGGGGATCCGCTCCATCAATGTCTTCTCGACCCCTTCCTTCAGCGTCAGATCGACGGCCGCACAGCCCTGGCAACCACCGCCGAACTGCAGCACGGCAATCTGCTCCTCGGTCAGCTGGATCAGCCGGATCTCGCCGCCATGCGACGCCAGCCCCGGATTGATCTCGCTGTAGAGGATGTAGTTGACCTGGTCTTCCAGCGGGCTGTCGGCATTGACCTTCGGCATCTTGGCGTTAGGCGCCTTGATCGTCAGCTGGCCGCCCATGCGATCCGGGTTGAAATCGACAACGGCCTCTTCCAGAAACGGCACGCTGTTCTTGTCGAGATAGACGCTGAATCTTTCCAGCTCGAGTCGTTCGTCGGTCGGCTCTTCTTCTCCCGGACGGCAATAGGCAAGGCAGGTCTCGGCGTATGGCGTACCGGGCTGGGTGATGAAGACCCGCACGGCGATATCGTCGACACCCTGCTTGGCCAGTAGATCGGCCAGATATTCCTGGCCGCTTTCGGTGATCTGAATCGGTTGGCTCATGGGACTGCGAACTCTGCTTGAGATGTACCATTATGGTAGGAAAAAGCGGGCATCAAAACAATCCCGAGTGATTTAGTCAGGCTTATTGATGCCGGCCGCGGTCTATCGCCCGAGTCCCGCCACCCGTGCCTTTCTGATACCATGCGGCCCCTCGGCGTCTCGGACGGGACGCGATCCGTTCCCCTGCTTCTGGAGAGTCGTCGCCATGACTGCCATTATCCCCGCTTCTTCGCCGGATTCGTCTAGTCAGACGCTGACCAAGACGCTGGGCGAGCGCATCGTGATTCTCGATGGCGGCATGGGGACGATGCTGCAGGATCATCGCCTCGAGGAGGCGGACTTCCGCGGTCAGCGCTTCGCCGACTGGCCCAGTGAGCTCAAGGGCAACAACGACCTGTTGACGCTGACGCGACCGGATATCGTCGAATCGATCCATCGCGCCTATCTCGAGGCCGGTGCCGACATCGTCGAAACCAACACCTTCAACAGCACCCGGCTCTCCCAGTCCGACTACGGCATGGAGTCGCTGACCGTCGAGCTCAACCGTGAGGCGGCACGGCTGGCGCGCGAGGTCTGCGACGCCGTCGCCGAGGAGACCGGCGTGCCGCGCTATGTCGCCGGCGTATTGGGCCCGACCTCGCGCACCGCGTCGCTGTCGCCGGACGTCAACGACCCCGCCCGCCGCAACGTCACGTTCGACCAACTGCGCGACAACTATATCGAGGCCGCCACGGCGCTGATCGACGGCGGCGCCGATCTGATCCTGATCGAGACGATCTTCGACACGCTCAACGCCAAGGCGGCCATCTACGCCCTTGAGGCGCTGTTCGAGTCACGCGGCGAGCGCTTGCCGGTGATGATCTCCGGCACCATCACCGACGCCTCCGGACGCACGCTGTCCGGCCAGACCACCGAAGCATTCTGGAACGCCGTGCGTCACGCCCAGCCGCTCTCGGTGGGCCTCAACTGTGCGCTGGGTGCCGAAGAACTCAGACCCTACCTGCAGGAACTTGCCGCCAAGGCCGACACTTTCGTGTCCGCCCACCCCAATGCGGGCTTGCCCAACGAATTCGGTGAATACGACCAGACCGCGGAAGAGATGGCGGCGATCGTGGGTGAATTCGCCCAGAGCGGCCTGATCAACGTCATCGGTGGCTGCTGCGGTACCACGCCGGAGCACATTGCAGCCGTCAAGCGCGCTGTCGAGGGCGTGGCGCCGCGCGCCATCCCCGAGCGCCCCGCCGCCTGCCGACTCTCCGGTCTCGAGCCGTTCAACATCGAAGCGGACTCGCTGTTCGTCAATGTCGGCGAGCGCACCAACGTGACCGGCTCGGCGCGCTTCAAGCGCCTGATTCAGGAAGAGGACTACACTACCGCCCTGGAAGTGGCGCTGGAACAGGTCGAGAACGGCGCCCAGGTGATCGACATCAACATGGATGAAGGCATGCTGGAGTCCGAGGAAGCGATGGTGCGCTTCCTCAACCTGATCGCCGGCGAACCCGACATTGCCCGCGTACCGATCATGGTCGACTCCTCGAAATGGTCGATTATCGAGGCCGGCCTCAAGTGCATCCAGGGCAAGGCGATCGTCAACTCGATCTCACTGAAAGAAGGCGAAGCGTCGTTTCGCCATCAGGCCAACGAGTGCCGTCGCCACGGTGCCGCCATCGTGGTGATGGCGTTCGACGAGCAGGGTCAGGCCGATACCTTCGCGCGCAAGACCGAAATCTGCCAGCGCGCCTATCGGCTGCTGGTCGACGATATCGGTTTCCCCGCCGAAGACATCATCTTCGATCCCAATATCTTCGCCATCGCCACCGGGATCGAGGAACACAACAACTACGCCGTCGATTTCATCGAGGCGACGCAGTGGATTCACGAGAATTTGCCCCACGCGATGATCTCCGGCGGCGTTTCCAACGTGTCGTTCTCGTTTCGTGGCAACAACGCCGTGCGCGAAGCGATCCACTCGGTGTTCCTCTACCACGCCATCAAGGCCGGCATGTCGATGGGCATCGTCAACGCCGGCCAACTGGCCGTCTACGATGATCTGCCGAGCGAGCTGCGCGAAGCCGTCGAGGACGTGGTGCTCAATCGCCGTGACGATGGCACCGAACGACTGCTGGAGGTCGCCGAACAGTATCGAGGCGACGGCGGAGGCACCGCCAGGAAAGAAGACCTGGAATGGCGCAGCTGGGAAGTCAACAAGCGGATCGAACACGCCCTGGTCAAGGGCATTACCGCTTACATCGAGGCGGACGCGGAAGAAGCCAGAGCCGCGGCCGAACGCCCGATCGAGGTGATCGAAGGCCCGCTGATGGACGGCATGAACGTGGTCGGCGACCTGTTCGGCGCCGGCAAGATGTTCCTGCCCCAGGTGGTCAAGTCGGCGCGGGTCATGAAGCAGGCAGTTGCCTATCTGATTCCCTACATCGAAGCGGAAAAGTCCGGCGAGGTGCAGTCCAAGGGCAAGATCATCATGGCGACCGTCAAGGGTGACGTTCATGACATCGGCAAGAACATCGTCGGCGTGGTACTGCAGTGCAACAACTACGACGTGGTCGATCTCGGGGTGATGGTGCCCGCCGAGAAGATCCTCAAGACTGCCCGCGAGGAGAACGCCGACATCATCGGCCTATCCGGTCTGATCACGCCGTCGCTCGACGAGATGGTCCACGTCGCCAAGGAGATGAAGCGCCAGGGTTTTCAGCTGCCGCTGCTGATCGGCGGCGCCACCACCTCGAAAGCCCACACGGCAGTCAAGATCGCGCCGCAGTATGACGAGCCGGTGATCTACGTCAGCGACGCCTCTCGCGCCGTGGGCGTTGCCAGCCGCCTGCTCTCGCCGGCGCAGAAGCCGGGCTACTTTGCCGATATCCAACACGAATACGATCAGGTCCGCGAGCGCAACGCCAAGCGTCGTCCCAAGGCCTCGGACATCGGTTACGCCGCTGCCAGAGAGCGACGCTTCAAGATCGACTGGGAGCACTTCGAGCCGGTCAAGCCGATCCAGCCCGGGCTCACCGTGTTCGAGGACTACGACCTCGAGGAACTGGTCGACGTCATCGACTGGACGCCGTTCTTCATGACCTGGCAGCTGTCGGGCAAGTATCCCCGAATTCTCGAAGACGAGGTGGTCGGCGAAGCCGCTCGCAACCTGTTCCGCGATGCCCAGGTCATGCTGCGCAAGCTGATCGACGAGCGTCACATCCAGGCCCGTGGCGTGATCGGTCTGTGGCCCGCCAACAGCGTCGACGACGACGTGATCGAGGTCTATGCCGACGAGAGCCGCGAGACCGTGATCGAGCGCCTTCATCACATTCGCCAGCAGAGCACCAAGGGTCGCGACGGCATCTGTCACAGCCTGGCCGACTTCATCGCGCCGCGCTATCGAGAGAACGGAGAACCCAGCGACAAGCTCGACTGGATCGGCGGATTCGCGGTGACCTCCGGCCACGGCGCCGACGAACTGGCCAAGCGTTACGAAGCGGCCGGCGACGACTACAACGCGATTCTGGTGCAGGCGCTGTCGGACCGTCTGGCGGAAGCGTTTGCCGAGCGGCTGCACGCGCGCGTGCGCAAGGAGTTCTGGGGCTACGTGCCGGAGGAAACACTGGACAATGACGCCCTGATCGCCGAGAAATATCAGGGCATCCGCCCTGCGCCCGGCTATCCGGCGTGCCCGGATCACACCGAAAAGGCCACCCTGTTCCGTCTCCTTGCCGCCACCGAAAACACCGGCATCACGCTGACCGAAAGTTTTGCCATGTGGCCGGCGGCGGCGGTTTCGGGCTGGTACTTCGCCCATCCGGAATCGAAATATTTTTCCACCGGCAAGATCGGTCGTGATCAGGTCG
Source organism: Salinicola sp. MH3R3-1 (assembly GCF_001937155.1). NCBI lineage: Bacteria > Pseudomonadati > Pseudomonadota > Gammaproteobacteria > Oceanospirillales > Halomonadaceae > Salinicola > Salinicola sp. MH3R3-1. The sequence continues at coordinate 45,955 of NZ_MSDP01000015.1, forward strand.
AGGGGCTGGCACAGCGCAAGTCGATGCCGCTGGCAGAGCTGGAGCGGTGGCTATCGCCCGTGCTCTCCTACGATCCGGATGCTTCCCAGGCCGGTGACAACGAACGGGATTCGAGCTCTGCGCTGGCGTCGTGACGACCAGTCCGTAATAACGATAAAGCAACAAATTATGAGTATTTATTCTTTTGTAGAATAAAGCGCCCGCGGTAAGGTGCACTCATTGGCAATCCATGACTAGCAGGATCAGGCCCGATGTATCGCTACGATTCCTATGACCAGACGCTCGTCGACGAGCGCGTTGCGCAGTTCCGTGACCAGATGGACCGCTATCTCGCCGGCAAGCTCGGTGAAGAGGAGTTTCGTCCGGTTCGTTTGCAGAATGGTCTGTACATTCAGCGCCATGCGCCGATGCTGCGGATCGCTATCCCTTACGGCATGTTGAGCAGCCATCAGCTCCATGCGTTGGCGACGATCACTCGCCGCTACGATCGCGGCTACGGCCACTTCACCACCCGCCAGAATCTGCAGCTCAACTGGCCGGCGCAGGAAGACGTCCCCGATATCCTGGCGGATCTGGCCAAGGTTCAGATGCACGCGATCCAGACCAGCGGCAATTGCATTCGCAACACCACCAGCGACCAGTTCGCGGGTATCGCCAAGGATGAAGTGGTCGATCCACGCCCCTGGTGCGAGCTGATTCGGCAGTGGTCCACGCTGCACCCTGAATTTGCCTATCTGCCGCGCAAGTTCAAGATTGCGGTGACCGGCGCCACCCATGACCGCGCAGCGATTCATGTCCACGACATCGGCCTGCGACTGTTCCTGAACGACGCCGGCGAGCTGCGCTTCCGCGTGCTCGCCGGCGGCGGCATGGGGCGTACGCCGATGATCGGCGAAGTGGTCCGTGCCGACCTGCCCTGGCAGCACCTGCTGACCTATCTCGAAGCCATCGTTCGCGTCTATAACCAGTTCGGTCGTCGCGACAACAAGTTCAAGGCGCGAATCAAGATCCTGGTCAAGGCGCTGGGCGTCGAAGAATTCGCCCGCCGCGTCGAGGCCGAATGGGCCCATCTCAAGGATGGCCCGCAGACGTTGAACGACGACGCGGTGGATGAAGCCAAGACCCACTTCCCCGAGCCGGCGCGTCGTCCGGTGGCCGAGTCCGCGATCGTCGCGTTCGATCAGCTGCGGCATGACAACCGCGCCTTCGCCCGCTTCGTGACCAACAACGTCATGGATCACAAGGTACCGGGCTACAAGGCGGTCACCCTGTCGTTGAAACGACGCGAAGCGGCGCCGGGCGATATTACCGCCGATCAGATGGATGCCGTGGCCGATCTCGCGGAAACCTTCGGTTTCGGTGAACTGCGCGTCACTCACGAGCAGAATCTGGTGCTGTCGGACGTCCCCGTCGACGAGATCGAAGCGCTATGGCAGCAGTTGGACGCGCTGGGCATGGCCAACCCCACCGTGGGTACGTTGAACGACATCATCTGCTGCCCGGGCGGGGATTTCTGTTCGCTGGCCAACGCGGTGTCGATCCCCATCGCCCAGGCGATTCAGGAGCGCTTCGAGGATCTCGATTTTCTCTACGACCTCGGCCCGATCGATCTCAATATCTCCGGCTGCATGAACGCCTGCGGTCATCACCATGTCGGCAACATCGGCATTCTCGGTGTCGACAAGAAAGGCGAGGAGTACTACCAGATATCGCTGGGCGGCAACGCCGACGACGATGTCTCGCTAGGCAAGATCCTGGGCCCCTCCTTCTACCGTGAAGACGTTCCCGACGTCATCGACAAGGTACTGCAGGTCTACGTCGAGAAGCGTCTGGATGAAGAGCGCTTCCTCGATACCTACCGCCGTGTCGGCCATCAGGCTTTCAAGGAGCGTGTCTATGCAGCCTGAACAGGAGCTTCAAGAAGCCCATCAACACGCCCAGGAAGCCGTCACTGCCACGAGTGCGCTGATCAAGCTTGGCAAACCGGCCGCCGACACCTGGGTGCTCTTCCGCGACGCGGAAAGCCTGCCCGAGAGCCGCCCCGCTATCGTGCCGCTCGCCTTGTGGCAGCAGCATGCGAATCAGGACGACCTGGCCCCGTGGCTGTCAAGCGACACCGAGTTGACACCGGAACTGGTCGCCGAGCTGGAACGGACGGCCCTGATCGCGATCGACTTCCCCGCCTTTACCGATGGCCGAGGCTATACGCTGGCGCGACTGCTGCGGGAACGTTTCGGATACGCCGGCGAAGTGCGCGCCATCGGCGACGTCCTGATCGATCAGCTCTACTACATGAGCCGCTGCGGCTTCGATGCGCTGGCACTGCGTGAGGACCAGGAACTCGAGCCGGCCCTGAAGGCGCTCAAGGCTTTCACCGTCAGCTATCAGCCGGCCGTGGATCTGAGCGAACCGCTCTTTGCTCGACGCCTGAAAGAACGATAGATCAGCGAAGGTCTTACCCGTATCTCCCAATGACCCCGGCCCTGGCCGGGGTCATTGCGTTTAGTCGAATCGGTCCTGCTAACCGCATCAACCACGGCGTTTCTGTTGACGCTCACGATTGTTGGCCCGCGCCCGTTCGGACTTGCGCAGCATCACGAAGGTCGCGCCCAGACCGCCTTGATGGGCCGGCGCCGAACAGAACGCCTGAACCTGTTCGAACTGTTTCAACCAGTGGTTGAGATAGGAACGCACCACGTTGGACCGGCCATCGTCATCCCGCGAACGTCCGTGCACGATGAGAACGCTGCGCAGATCGTGCTCGTAGGTGTCGCGGAGGAAGCCGAACACCGCACGACGGCATTCGATCACCGGCATGCGAAGAAGATGCAGACGTGCTTCGGCGGCATAGCCACCGTGACGCAGCCTTTCGAGCACCCCAATCTGGATGCCGTCGCGGCGGAACTCGATCGGATCGTGAGCGCCTAACAGGTCGACGAACTCGTCGGACAGGAAGTCTCGCTGGTCGTCACCGGCCTGCTGCGCACTGGCACGACGCGCCAGCTGGGCCTCAGACGGCGACGCTTGAGCCCGGGCGAGCGCGGCCTTGTCGCGCCCTTTTCTAAGAGGCTGCACATCGTTACCCAAAGCATCACGGAATGCCTGGTGGTCGTTGGTCGCGTGACTCATGATGGCTTTCCTCCGTCGATACCTCATTGGTGCTTCTACTTCAAATGCTAGCACGGGGTTCGGGAGCTCGATCAACGGCGTATCGTTTCTTCTCCAGCGCTGCGCCGTCTGCACATTGTGTATGCTGGCGGCAGTGCTTCTTGAAACGTCTCTTGAATCGTCTCTCGAAACGTCTTTCGACACGCCTACCCAGCTTCTCCACCTAGATCAGGGTCTTTCATGACAAGACGTCTTCTCATCGGGTTTTTCGTCCTGCTGATCACGGCGATCGCCATTGGCGGCGGATATTTCTGGTATACCTTCATAAGCCCCTACGGCTACCAGCCCGCGGAAACCGCGGTCATTGACGACCGGGTGCCGGAGCAGGACGTATTCGTCTACGGCACTTTGCGCTATGACTGGTTGCGCTGGGTCATCATGGGAACGCCGGCTGACACGCGCGATGCCACGTTGAAGGGATACCGCCGGCAGGATCTCGACATTCTGCCGCAGGCGGACGCCGAGGTGCCGGGGGAAGTGCTGACGGTCAGTCCCGATGCCCTGAAAGCCCTGGATCGTTACGAACGACTGGGAATTCGCTATACCCGGGAGAGCGTCAAGCTCGAAGACGGCACCATCGCCTGGGTCTATCGGCGCATACCGGAACAGGCCCGCGCCGCCGCGGCGCAGCCGTGATTGAGGCTGTGTCGCCATAACCGCTACAATGCGGGTCCGATAACGTCGCGCTAGCATGGCCGGTATTGAGATGGCCCTTGTTGAAATGGCCCACGCTGATAGATGCCGTGACGACAGATGGCGTGCTGACAAGCCCGCGCGAATAGATTTCGTGCTGACAGAACAAGGTTATGCCTCACCGATGCCTACGCTGACGCTGTACCACAATTCGCGTTGCTCGAAGTCCCGCGAAGCGCTTGCCCTGCTGGAGTCCCGCGGCGTCGAAGTCATCGAACGCCGCTATCTGAACGATCCGCTTTCCCGCGAAGAGCTGGAGGGGCTGGCACTGCGTCTGGGCGACGATGCCGATCAGATACTTCGCCGTGAAGAGACGGAGTGGCAGATGCGGGGCATCGACGAGCCCACACGCGCGCAAATCATCGATGCCATCGTCGAGCATCCGCGCCTGATGCAGCGGCCGATCGCCGACGACGGCGAGTATGCCGTAGTCGGGCGCCCACCCCAGGCCGTTCTCCAGCTGATCTAACGTTTCAGTACCGACACCACCCGTGCGCCCGAGGGAATTTCATGACTGATCGTACCGCCAACCGCGGCTCTGCCGTCCCTTACGTTCTCGTTCTCTACTATTCACGTCAGGGCGCGACGAAAACCCTGGCGGAGCAGCTGGCTGCAGGCATCGAGAGCGTCTCGGGCATCGAGGCCCGACTCCGGACCGTCCCGCCGGTTTCTCCGGTCTGCGAAGCGACCGCGCCGGAAGTGCCAGACGAAGGCGCCATTTACGTCGACGAAGACGATCTACGCCACTGCGCGGGTCTGGCGCTGGGCAGCCCGACTCGATTCGGCAACATGGCGGCACCGCTCAAGTATTTTCTCGATACCACCAGTGGCCTGTGGATGAACGGCGTGCTGGTCGACCGACCGGCTACCGCTTTCACATCGACGGCCAGTCTGCACGGTGGCCAGGAAAGCACCCTGTTGACCATGCTCATACCGCTGCTGCATCACGGCATGGTCTACGCCGGCGTTCCCTATAGCGAGACCGCCCTGCTGAGCACTCAGAGCGGCGGAACGCCCTACGGCACCAGTCATCTGGCGGGACCCAATGCGGACCGTGAAGTCGATGCCGATGAGCGCGCGCTGGCCATGGCCCAGGGGCGCCGCCTGGCCGAACTCTCGCTGGCGCTCGAGTCGATGCGGGATGCGCGTTCATGACTTTGTCATCGTCCCCGACCGCTGACGCCACCGCCCTGAACGCCGCTCGCCGGGGGGTATGGATCGCCTATGCCGCGTTGCTGGCCCTGCTGGTGGTCAGTGGCATCTGGCACTACGTGCAGCAGCACGCCCAGGCGGCCGCGATACTGGTTCGAATTCTGCCGCTAGTGCTGTTCCTGCCGACGCTGCTGATGCAGCGGCGTCGTGGCCATATCTGGCTGACGGCGCTAGGCGTTCTCTATGTCGTTCAGGGGATCATGATCGTTGCCAAGGGCGGGGGCTCGGTGCTGGTCGGCGCCGAGATTCTGGCCGCCGCCGGCCTGTCGATCATGGCCTATCGGTACGTTCGCTTGCGCGGCCGGATCGATCGTCCCACCTCGTGAGACCATCCAGCGTACTGATTCTGGCTATGCTGGTACTCAGCGTGGCCAGCAATCTGTTGGATTGGCCGATCTGGCCGGCGGCAATACTGGCTTGGCTGGCCACGCTTAGGCTATTCCGCGAGCTGCCACGAACCTCGCGTCGCCAGGCCGGCACCCTGTTCGGCGTCGGCCTGCTGCTATGGGCGGTAGCGCTGATACGCGGCACACCCTATCCCCTGCTGCATGCCCTGACCATCAACCAGTCACTGCTGATGATGTTTGCCGGGGTCAGCTTTCTGACCATGGCAACGCCGCCGACCGATAGCGACGATCAGCGCTCGGGCAGCATGCTCGGCACGATGCTGGGCGCACACCTATTCGGTGCTGCGATCAATCTGTCGGTGGTCTTCCTGTTTGGCGAGCGGATGCAGCGCGACGGCAAGCTGACCCGCTCGCAGGCGCTCATCGTCGGGCGTGGTTTCACCGCCGCTGCCGCCTGGTCCCCTTTCTTCGTCGCCATGGGCGTCGCCCTGACCTACGCCCCGGGGCTCGACTATCTGAGCCTGCTCCCGTGGGGGCTGTTGGCGGCGGCTCTGCTGCTCGCGCTCAACTGGATCGACATCTGGCGATTGCATGCCCCTTTCGTCGGCTACCCGATCGGGAAAAGTGCGCTGCTGATGCCTTGTATACTGGCCGTCGTGGTCATCGCATTGCATCTGTGGCGACCCGATCTCTCCATTCCGCTGATCATCGCCATCGTCGCGCCAGTGTTCTCGTTTCTGCTGATGCCACGCGATCATCGACGTGACCGGATGCGCCACCAGTTCACCCATGGACTCCAGCGGCTGGCACCCCAGTTCGCCCTGTTTCTGGGTGCCGGCGTCATCTCGACGGGGCTAGCCGCCCTGTTGGCCAGCCTGCCTGACGGGCTCGATCTGCCGATCGATCATTTCGGCCACTGGCAGGCCTGGTTTGCGCTGGGCGTGATCGTGGTGATCTCCTTTTCCGGTATTCATCCGCTGATCGGCATCGCGACGCTGGCGCCGCTGATCGCCCCGCTGCATCCCGATCCCACCCTGCTCGGCATGCTGTTTCTGATGTGCTGGGCGCTGGGAACCGGCAGCAGCCCACTGTCCGGCAGCAACCTGGCCATCTGCGTGCGCTACCAGATTGCCGTGCGCGACATGCTGCGCTGGAATCTACCCTATGCCGTTCTCGGCTGGTGCTGTTGCGGGCTAGTGCTGGCGCTTCACGCGGCCCTTGGCTAATGCCACGTCGACCCGGTGCAGCGATACGCCGGGCCAAGGTGATGAGCGGAGCCAGAAACCGATACCAGAGACCAAATCAGGGGATGAGCCTAATGACTAAGAGCCGGGGGCATCATCACCGTGCTCGGTCAGGCTACAATGGTCACCATTCATAGCGTACGCATGGAGAATCACTGATGAGCGACCTCGCCGGTATGCGACGGGATTACGAAGGCGAAGCCCTGGCGCCGGAAAATACTCCCGACACGCCACTTCCCCTGTTCGAGGATTGGCTGAACCAGGCCATCGAAAGTGAAGGGTTGGACGCCAACGCCATGACCCTGGCGACGGTCGACAGCGAGGGGCATCCCCACGCCCGTGTGGTGTTGCTGAAAGGTTTCGACCCGCAGGGTTTCCGCTTCTATACCAATTATCAGAGCCAGAAAGGCAATGAGCTCGCCCACGTGCCCAATGCCGCGGTCGTATTCTGGTGGCCCGCTTTGCAACGACAGGTCAGGGTCGAGGGCAGCGTCGAAAAGGTAGATGTTCAGCAGTCTGACGACTATTTCTCCAGCCGCCCTCGCAAGAGCCAGCTGGCCGCCTGGGTTTCGCAGCAGAGCGTCGAGATTCCCAACCGGGACTGGATGCAAGAACGCCTGGCACGCTTCGAGCAGGTCTACACCGACCAGCCGGTCGAGCGGCCGCCGCACTGGGGCGGATATCTGCTCGTGCCGCAGACGATCGAGTTCTGGCAGGGGCAGCGCAGCCGGCTGCATGATCGCGTGCGCTACACCCGTCGAGACAGCCAGGCCACCGAATGGCATCGCACCCGTCTGGCGCCGTGATGGCCTTCGGGAAACCTGCTCGACGTGCCAGTCTGTGGCTTCTCAGACTGAGTTTTCCTAGCCTGTGGCTTCCTGAACTGAGATCTCTGAGGCAGTGATCTCAGAGGCTACGGTTTCCCGAACTGAGATTTCCAAGCCCAGAACGCAAAACGCCCGGTCATCATGACCGGGCGTTCTTTTGGCATTGACGCGGGGCTGCGTTAGTCGGCAGTACCGTCAGTCCATTCGGCGACGACATCGGGATGCTCGTCGACCCACTTCTTGGCGTTCTCGTAAGGATCCGAACCGTCTTTCTGGTTCATGAGCATGACTTCGCCCATCTGATCCGGCGTCCAGTTGAAATTGTCGAGAATTGCATAGGCTTGCGGCATCTCGTCCTTCAGGCCCTTATGCACGACGGTGCTGATGTGCTCGGCATCGCCATAGGCCTTCTTCGGATCGTCGAGATACTTGAGATCCCAGCGCGCGAACATCCAGTGCGGCGTCCAGCCGGTCACCACGATGTCCTCGTGATTCTTGACCGCATCGGCCAGCGCCGAAGTCATGGCGGCACCGCTGCTCGACTGCAGCTGCAGCTTGTCGATGCCGTACTCGTCGATGGCATCTTCGGTCTGTGACATCAGGCCCGCGCCCGGATCGATCCCCACAATCTTGCCGTCGAATTCATCGGCGTGATCGTTCAGTTGATCGATCGAGTCGATATCGGTGTATTCCGGTACGACCAGCCCAAGCTTGGTCCCTTCCAGGTTGGGCCCGAGATCTTCGACATCATCCTGAACTTTCTTGAGATAGTCGCCGTGTGTCGTCGGCAGCCAGGCAGCCACGATGGCGTCGGCATCGCCGGTTCCCACGGCCTGCCACATCACGGCGGCACCCAGAGAGTTCATTTCGACGTCGTACCCCTGTTCTTCGAGTACGGCGCGAATCACGTTGGTAGAAGCGACTTCGGATGCCCATTCGACGTAGGCCAGCTTGATGGTTCCCTTGTCGTCCTGGGCCTGAGCGACACCGGCGGTCATGCTGATGCCGGCGGCCATCATCAAGGCGCCATAGCGAACGGCTTGCGACATTACGTTACGTGTCATCGACTTTCCCCTTCTTGTGGTTTGCGTACCGCTACCGATGCTGCCGGCGAAACGCTGGCAGCATCGGACTCCTGCTCTTCAATCTCTAACACTTCAAACTCTGGCTTTCGGGACTCTGACTTTCGGGACTCTGGCCTTTGAGAATCTGACGCTGCTTTATGCTTATTTCGTTTTCTTTTTACCGCTGAAAGACTGCGTCAGGCGGTCCAGCAACATCGCCATGATCACGACCGCGATACCGGCTTCGAAACCCTCGCCGGGGCGCAAGCGCTGGATCGCGCGCCATACTTCGCTACCCAGGCCGTTGGCGCCGATCATCGCCGCGATGACAACCATCGACAGCGCCAGCATGATAGTCTGGTTGATACCGCCCATCAGTGTCGGCAACGACAGTGGCAACTGAACCTTGACCAGCTTCTGGCTACGCGTGGAGCCATAGGCATCCGCCGCCTCGATCAGGTCTTTCGGCACCTGCCGAATCCCGAGAGTGGTAAAGCGGATCGCTGGCGGCATCGAGAAGATCACCGTGGCGAAGATGCCGGATACCGAGCCGATGCCGAAAAACGGAATGGCCGGGATCAGGTAGACGAACGCCGGCATCGTCTGCATGAAATCGAGAATGGGCATGATCACCCTATAGAAGCGATCGGATATCGCTGCCAGAATTCCCAGCGGCAGCGCGATCACGATGGCGATCAAAGTGGCGATGACCACCAGCGTCAGCGTCTGGATCATCGGATCCCAGAGACCCAGATTCCAGATCAGGCCCAAGCCCAGCAAGGCGCCGATCGCCAGACGACGACCGCCGACTTTCCAGCACAGCAGCGCGACCAGCAAGATCAGCGCCCATTCAGGCAACCACATCAAACCGTCGTTGAGCAAATTGATGCCGGCCTGCGTCCCCCGGGAAATCGCCCGGGTCACGCCGGAAAACTCGGTGGTCAGAAAGTCGAGTCCGCTCTCGATCCAGTCGCCCAGCGGAATTCTTGGAATATCGAAATCCATCAGTGTTCTCCCGTCTGCGCCAGTTGTTCGAGTACGGCACCCTTGACCACCACGCCGAGCAGCCGCTGCTCGTCATCGATGACCGCCACGGGAAAACTCTTGCCCTTGAACATCGGATACAGCGTAGCCAGCGGTTCTTCCGGGCCCACGTGAGGGAAATCCGTCACCACCAGATCACGAATCGTATCCTTACCGGCCTTGGCGGCTTCCTCGACGCTTTCCGCCTCCAGAATCCCCAGCAACTTGCGCTCGCGATCGGTGACGTAGATCGAATCCAGCGAGTTCTCGCTCATCTTGCGCAGCACCGTACGCGGGCCGTCATCATGACGGGCCGTGGCACGAACCGGGCGCATCACCCGACGGGCCGTGACGACGCGGGACCGATCGACGCCTTCGGTGAAACGCGCCACATAGTCATCGGCGGGGTTGGTCAGCACCTCTTCCGGCGTGCCGATCTGCACGATTTCGCCATCCCGCAGCAGAATGATGCGGTCGCCGATATTGAGCGCTTCGTCGAGATCGTGGGTGATGAAAATCGTGGTCTTCTTCATGCGGTGCTGCAGCTCGATCAGCTCCTGCTGCATGTCCCGCCGGATCAGCGGGTCGAGCGCGGAGAAGGCCTCGTCCATCAACAGCACGCTGGAGTCGTTGGCCAGCGCTCGGGCCAGCCCGACACGCTGCTGCATGCCGCCGGAAAGCTGGCTGGGGTAAGCATGCTCCCAGCCGTCGAGTCCGACCTGCTTGAGCGAGTTCCTGGCTTTCTCGGCCCGTTCGGCCTTGGCGATTCCGCGAATCTCGAGTCCGTATTCGGCGTTCATCTGCACCGTGCGGTGCGGGAACAGTGCGAAGTTCTGGAACACCATCGAAAAATGCCGACGACGGCAGTGCAGCAGGGCTTTGTCGCTCAGCTGAGGGATATTTTCCCCGCCGATGATGATGTCGCCTTCGGTCGGTTCGATCAGCCGGTTCAAGCAACGGATCAATGTCGACTTTCCGGAACCGGAAAGCCCCATGATGACCAGAAGCTCACCTTCGCGGACGTCGAAGTTGATGTTGGAGAGACCGAGCGTCTGCCCGGTTTTCTCGAGGATCTGGGCACGATTGAGACCCTCGTCACGCAGCTTGAGCGCTTTCTTGGTGTCGTCGCCGAACACCTTGCTCAAGTTTCGCACTTGAATCTTGGTTTGCTGTGTGTCGGTCATGTCAGGCCTAGGTTGGCAAAGCAGAAGAAGTCCTCTACGACGTCGTTAAGACGCGTGTCGAACGGTATCTGTTAGTGTTATTAGGTTTCGCATCATACGGTTTTATCGATAACCCTTCAAACGACAATATCCTATAATTGAATGGGCGTTCAACTTCCATCACCCCTTCTTCTCCCTCGTTCACGTTCAATCCAGCGCCGTCTCCAGACGGTGACGCTGCCATTCGCTCTGGGGATCGTTCAGCCGCAGCGTGGCTTCGAGCACGCCCTCCTCGACATTGGTGCGCAGCTCGAATCCCAGTCCGGCCAGCAGACGCCGCATCGGCAGGTTGTCGCTCAGAATCGTCCCCACCATCGCCAGGGTCCCCACCTGTCGGCTGTAGTCGATCATCTTCTGCATCAGGCGGCGCCCCAGGCCAACGCCATGAAGATCGTCCCTGACAATGATCGAGAACTCGGTGCGTATGTTGTCGGGATCGTTCCAGACCCGCACGACGCCAAGCATCTCCTCGCCGGCTGGCGCATTGTCGTCCGCCTTGGTACTCGGGGCCTCTGTTTGGTCGACCGCTTCACGACGCCGCACCGCGATGAACGCCATCTGGCGGTCGTAATTGATCTGGCTCAGCTGGGCCAGATCCCGGGTCGACAGCACCGCCTTGTGGTGGAAATAGCGGTAGCGGATGCTCTGTTCGGAAAGAAAAGTGTGGAAATGGGTGATCAACGGCGCGTCTTCACCCCGGATCGGGCGGATGTCGACTTCCATCCCTTTCAGCACTACCGTCTCCCGCAGCTGTTCCGGATACGGCATGATCGCCTGCGTCGACGGTTCCCCCAGGTCGAGCGCGAAATCCACCGCCATCAACCCTTCCTGATTGAGCAGCAGCGGATTGATCTCCAGGCCTTTGAGTCGTGGCAGATCCGACGCCATCTGAGATAACTTGACCAGTAACCGCGAAACCCAGGCCACGGCGTCCTGCGGGTCGTGACTGTGTTCACGAATCAGTCGGCCGGCCCGGGTGCGATCGATCAACTCCTGCGCCAGACGCAGATTGAGCGGCGGCAGCGCCGTCTGTCGATCGGCCATGACGTCGATCTTGTAGCCCCCGCTGCCGAAGACGATGACCGGGCCGAACTCCGCATCCCGGGTGATCCCGGCGCAGAGCTGGAGCGAGCCCTTGCCGCGCTGCATGGTCTGCAGGCAGTAGCTGTAGATCGGGCTGTCCGGCAGCATTTCGCTGATCTGCGACTCCAGCCGCACCACGGCGTCCACCACGCGACCCGGCTGCTCCAGATCCTGAATCAGCGAGGTTGCCGGCCGGCGCGACTCCCCGCCGTCGCGAAACGGCTCGCAGTTGTCTCGATGGACGATCTTGACCGCCCAGGGTCCTGGCAGCCGCTCGGTGGCGCGCTCCGCCTGTTCTAGATCGAATACGTATTCGCTGGGCGCGCACTCGATACCGTAGGCGCTCAGAATCTCGCCGGTCTCCTGATGCGTCAGCCGATCCCGCTGGCGCACCAGGGCGTCGTCGACGAGTGCGTGGCAGCGCCGGCGCACTTCGGCATCGGAGTCGAACGGTAACGACGGCGGCGTTTCCTGCAGCAGTCGCTGGACCTGCCGGTAGCGCACCAGATGGAGGAACGCTCTCACGGCCTTTTCCGGCGACACGTAGCTGGGAATGCCGGCTCGGTTGCAGGCCGCGCGGGCATCGAGCGCCTCCTTCAGCCCCATCCAGCTCACCAGCAGGCGATGGCGGAAACGCTGGCGGGCCTCGACCAGCGCGTTGGCCGTTGCCAGCGACGGTGCCAGACGTGTCGGTGCATGCAGCACCAACACCGCGTCGACGCCGGGATCGCGGGTCACGATCTCCAGCGCGCGCAGATAGTGATCCGGGGTGGCCCTGCCCCCCAGATCGACCGGATTGCGCCCGGGCCGGCTGACATCCAGCTTCTGGGCAACCAACGCCTGGGCGGATGTCTCGCTGAGCTCGGCCAGCAGACCGCCGCCGTCGATCAGCTTGTCGATCGCCAGCAGCGCCGGGCCCACGCCGTTGGAGACGATCGCCAGACGATCACCTTTGGGGGGCTTGAATCGCGATAGCGTCTCCAACGCGTCGAACAGCTCGTCGGAATCCGCGACCCGCACCACGCCCGCCCGGGCCAGTGCCGTATCGACGATCGCGTCACGTCGGTCGATCCCGGCCGTCGCCGGGACCGGATTCAGTGTTGCCTCGGCAGTGCGCCCGCTCTTGATCGCCAGCACCAGCCGGTTGCGTGAGGACTCGCGCAGTGCCGTCATGAAGTGGCGCGCGTTGCGGACGTCTTCCAGATGCAGCAGCAGGGCTCGGCAACGTCCGGATTGATTGAGATAGTCGATGACATCCGGCAGTTGAACGTCGAGGCTGTCGCCCAGCGTCACCAGGTGTGAAAAGCCGACTTCACGCCCGGCGGCCCAATCGATCATCGCATTGCCCAGCATGCCCGACTGACCCAGATAGGCGACGGTGCCATCGCTGATCGGCTGACTGGCATAGGTCGCATTGAGCTTCACGGACGGAACGGCGACACCCAGACATTCAGGGCCGAGTACGCGCATGCCGGAACGCAGCGTCGCTCTCTGCAAGCGTCGACGCAGTGCCGCGCCGGCTTTCGAATCGGGGTCGAGCGACACCCCGCCCGAGACGATCAGCGCCGCGCGGACCTGCCTGTCACCCAATCGCTCCAGCACCTCGGGCACGCTTTCCAGCGGTGAACAGACCACGGCCAGATCCGGCGTCTCGGGGAGATCGGCGATGCGTCGAAAGCAGGTCACGCCATGCACCTCCTTGTAGCCCCGCGGGTTGACCACCCACAGCGGGCCGGGAAAACCCGCCTGGAGCAAATTCTGCAGCACCATCCCCCCGATGGATTCGGGTTTGGGGGAGGCTCCGACCACTACCAGCGAGCGGGGAGCAAAGAATCGGCGCAAGAACTGCGTGGCCACGGTGGACCTCTCGACATCGGCTATGAGGGTTTCAACCCTACACGGTCAGACCGTTGAGGTTCAGCTCATAGACCAAAGTCGACACGTGACGGTGTGACGCAGCCGCTGCTCTGGCTCAGAATGAAGCCACCTCGAACCGGCCGGCGAGTCTCAATGATCACTTCGTATCTCACGCATCCCGATATCGCGCTGCATGACATGGGCTCTCATCATCCGGAGTCGCCAATGCGTCTCGAGGCCATCCGCGCCAGGCTGATGCTGAGCGGCCTGCTCCAGCAGACCATGCAGTCCGAGCCCGGCCCGGCAACGCGGCTCCAGCTGGAACGCGTACATGCGCCAGACTACCTCAGTGCGCTGGACGCACAGCGACCGCAAAGCGGCCTCCATCAGCTCGATAGCGACACGCGGATGGGCCCGCATTCGCTGGACGCCGCGGCGCTGGGCGCCGGCGCTGCCGTACGAGGCGTCGATCTGGTCTGCGGCAATCGCGCCGACAATGTCTTCTGTGCCGTGCGCCCCCCCGGCCATCACGCCGAACGGTCGCTGGCGATGGGTTTCTGCTTCTACAACAATGTCGCGGTGGCGGCGGCCCACGCTCGTGCCGTCCACGGTATCGAGCGTATCGCCATCCTCGATTTCGATGTCCATCAGGGCAACGGCACGCTGGACATTTTTCACGACGATCCGGCGATCCTGATCTGCAGCAGCTATCAGGAAGCCTTCTACCCCTGGCGCTATCTGACGGGAGACTGGCCCAACATCGTCAATACGCCGTTGGCGGCCGGCACCGGCAGCCTCGGTTTCAAAAACGCGGTCGAACGCGAATGGCTACCGGCGCTGGAACGACATCGCCCTCAGCTGGTGCTGCTCTCCAGCGGCTTCGATGCCCATCGTGACGATCCACTGGGGCAATTGACTCTCGATCACGAGGATTTCTACTGGGTCACCACACTGGCCATGGATATCGCGCGTCGACATGCCGGCGGCAGGCTGGTCTCGGTGCTGGAAGGCGGTTATCACTTGAAGACCTTGCCTGTGAGCGTCGAAGCTCACCTGACCGCGCTGCTGGGGCAACCGTATTCGCCCTGACACGCCGTCAGGTCGGTTTCGGCGCAGAGCCCGAGCGACTGGCTGTGATATTCTTCGCCCTCATGCCGTCAACGACTTTTCACGCTCCTGACAGAGAGTTTCATGGCCGCCAGTAACGATCAGGATGCCGCGCTGCGTATCGCCGCCGGTCGCAAAGCCTTCGTCGAACCCCTGCGTCTGGGTGAGCGGCTCAAGGAGATACGGCTTTCGAATCAGTGGACGCTCGGCGATGTCAGCACCCGTACCGGCCTGGCGCGTTCGACGCTGTCCAAGATCGAGAACAATCAGATTTCGCCGACGTTCACCGCCGTTCAGAAACTGATTGCCGGGTTGGGCATCGATCTGCCCCAACTGCTCAAGCCCACCAAGCCCAAGCGTCAATCTAGCGGACGTCGCGATCTCACGCCCCGCGGCGATGGCAAGCAGCATCCCACGCCGACCTATGAACACGAGCTGCTGTCGTATCAGCTGGCGCAGAAGCGGATGATCCCGTTCAAGACGATCGTGCGCGCGCGTCGTTTCGAGGAGTTTCAGGAGTGGGTTCGCCATGATGGCGAGGAATTTCTGATGATTCTCGAGGGAGAGATTCTGATCTATTCCGAATTCTACGAGCCGCTGGCGATGACCGCCGGAGATTCGCTCTATTTCGACAGCGACATGGGCCATGCCCTGGTCTCCACCAGCGATGCCGATGCCGTGGTGCTCTCGGTCTGCACTCCCGGCGACGGCGAGTAGCGATTCATCGGCTATTCTCACGATTCGTCGACTATTCCCATATCACGCGATTGCCTCGAACGCTCGGCATCGACGCGGGTATCGAACCTTTCACCTCCGAGACGACAGGAGCCCGTTATGCATCACCTCGATGAACAGACCCGTACCGAACTCGAAGCCGCCGCCTTCCGGCGCCTGCTTCGCCATCTGGATGACAACAAGGACGTCCAGAACATCGACCTGATGATCCTGGCCGATTTCTGTCGCAACTGTCTCTCCAAATGGCTGGTCACTGCGGCCGAGAAGCGCGGAACCGAACTGGATTACGAAACGGCGCGCGAGTATGTCTACGGCATGCCCTACTCCGAATGGAAGGCGCACTATCAGGCGCCGGCCAGCGACGAGCAGCTCGCCGCGCTG
Source organism: Salinicola sp. MH3R3-1 (assembly GCF_001937155.1). NCBI lineage: Bacteria > Pseudomonadati > Pseudomonadota > Gammaproteobacteria > Oceanospirillales > Halomonadaceae > Salinicola > Salinicola sp. MH3R3-1. Next base: position 61,919 of record NZ_MSDP01000015.1, read on the forward strand.
GAAGCCCGTCAAGCGCGCAAGGCGGCAACTGAAGACGGCAAGGGGGAATCATGAGCGAATCGGCCATGATCCCGCTGTCGATCGCGGTGCTGACGATCTCGGACACGCGTGACGAAAGCAGTGACCGTTCCGGCCAGACACTCGTCGAACGCCTGGAAGGCGCTGGCCATAGTCTGGTCGAGAAGCGCATCGTGCCGGACGACATCTACCAGATCCGCGCGGTGGTGGCGGCCTGGATCGCCGATGCTGGCGTGCAGGTGGTGCTGACCACCGGCGGCACCGGTTTCACCGGCCGCGACTCCACCCCGGAAGCGGTTGCGCCGTTGCTCGACAAGCACATCGAGGGATTTGGCGAACTCTTTCGCCAGCTCTCGTTCGAGGAGATCGGCAGCTCCACCGTTCAGAGCCGCTGTCTGGGCGGGCTTGCCAACGCCACCGTGATCTTCTGCCTGCCGGGTTCGACCGGCGCCTGCCGCACCGGCTGGGAGCGTATCCTCGAAGAGCAGCTGGATAGCCGTCACCGGCCGTGCAACTTCGCCAACCTGGTCATCCCCGAGCGAGGCACGCAACTTCATGGCTGAGCGATCCACGACCGGACAATCGAGCGCCAAAGGCCCCACGGATGGACTCCAGAGCGTCGAGCAGGCGCTGGAAGCGCTGCTCCATGGTGTCGAGCGTCTCGAAGGCGAAATCATCAACTGTGTCGATGCCGATGATCGCGTGCTGGCGGAAGACGTGCTGGCCACCATCGACGTGCCGCCGGCCGACAACAGCGCCATGGATGGCTACGCGCTGGCCAGCGAAGATAGCGGCCGGCGTCTGCCGATCTCCCAACGCATTCCTGCCGGCCACCCCGCACAGCCGCTCGCCCCCGGCACCTGCGCCCGCATTTTCACGGGTAGCGAAATTCCGCCCGGCGCGGACTGCGTGGCGATTCAGGAAAACGTCGAGCTGGACGGGGACATGGCGATGATTCCGGCTACCCAGCCCGGCCAGAACGTGCGTCTACGAGGGCTCGACGTCAGCGCCGGTACCCCGCTTCTTGCGGCAGGCACTCGCCTCGGCGCCGCGGCGTTGGGATTGCTGGCGGGGCAAGGGTTGTCGACGGTGAACGTAGTTCGACGCCCGAAAGTGGCACTGCTGCTGACCGGAGACGAGATTATCGAACCCGGGCAGGCGCTGGCTCGCGGCCAGATCTACAACAGCAATGGCCCGATGCTGGCCACGCTGATCCGCCACTTCGGCGGTGACCTGGTCAGCCAGGTCAAGGTGGCGGACGATTTCGACACCACGCTGGCGCGACTGCGGGAAGCCTCGGCCCAGGCCGATGTCATCGTGACCACGGGCGGGGTCAGTGTCGGCGAGGAGGATCACGTCAAGCCGGCGCTCGAGCAGCTCGGCGAACTCTCGCTGTGGCGTCTGGCAATGCGCCCGGGCAAGCCGCTGGCGCTGGGAACGATCGGCAACGCGCGGCTGGTGGGCCTGCCCGGCAATCCGGTATCGAGTTACGTCGGCGCCTGGCTTTATCTCCGGCCGCTGCTTGGGCGGCTCCAGGGTTGTCGTGACAGGGAGTCGCTTCCGGTGGTTAGCGCTGAAGCGCAGTTCGAAGCCCTTACCCAGGGGCGGCGCCATTACATGCGCGCCAATCTCGAATTCCACGGCGAGCGTATCGTCGCAAGCGTCTATCCCGAACAGAGCTCGGCGGTACTGACTTCCTGCGCCGCGACCAATGCGTTCGCGGTGATTCCGGCCGACAGCCATATCCGCCCCGGCGACCGCGTCGACTGTCTGTGGCTCCGGTGACGGAGCCTGGATGACGAAGCGTGGATAATGAAAGCCAGATGACGATCCCTGCGGACTGCAGGCGGCGTCGGCATCGCGTCATTCGCTGAAGCGGTGCTGCATCTCCGGCCATAGCGTGACGAAGGCGGCTTCGAGATTGGCGTACTCGTCACGCAACCAGGGCGTCAGCGCCGCGAGCTGATTGGGGCCACGCAAGCGCTGGCCGATACCGGCGATGGCGCGGCAGGTGAAGTCGAAGTCCGCGTAGCGCTGCAACCAATCACCCTCGATCATCGCCGGCACCATCCCTGCCAGACGCGCAGGCGCTTCGCGCTCGCCCAGTACCCGATAGCAGCGTTCGACCAGCGCTGCATCCGGGTGGCGGCTAGCCAGAAAATGATCCCATACCAGATCCAGCGCGATACCGGTATAACGCCGCTGCGCTTTCGGCGCCATCTGCAACAACTGCAGAACTTCGGCGTGATGATCGATGCCGGCATCGACCCGGCGGTGGTGGCGGATGCCGGCAGCCACTGCCGTCGGCCAGGATTCGAGATGCGCCCCTTTGACACCATCGGCAATCAGATTGCCGTAGAGAAAGTCATCGCTGCCGTGGCGGGAGAGCCAGGCGTGAGCGAGAAAATTCATCGTCGGAATTCCAGGAAGATCACGAACTAGAGACAGTTGGTCGGCTTGGGCAGACCGGCCAACCGAGCGCCGACCTTGGCCGGGCTTTCGGGAAAGAGTTTCATCAGATAGATCGAGCTGCCCTTCTCCGCGCCCAGCGACTGCTTCACCGCCTTGACCAGCGGGCGCATGGCTGGTGCCGCCTCGAAGCGTTGGTAGAAGTCACGCAACACCTCGATCACTTCCCAATGCTCGGAAGTCAGCTCTCGACCGTCTTCCGCCGCCAATGCTTCGGCAACGCGCTCCGACCAGTCGTCGAGCGATACCAGATAGCCCTCCGGGTCCAGCGCGATGGGCTGGCCTTCCACCATCAAGGTTCTTGCCGTCGTCTTTGCCATCAGAACCAGCTCACACAGCGTTCATGGGTTTCCGTCAAGGCCAGGAACCCTTTCATATCCACCACGGTAATGTCCGGGCTCACTCGCCCCGCCAGGCCGCGAGATACCAGATCTTCCTCGAGTACCGAAATCCGCCCCCCGAATGCCGCGAGCACGCCGCTGGCAGCGGGCAGCGCTGCGTAGCAGGCATCTTCGATCAAGAGTAGCTGATCATTCACGCCGAAAGCCTCGCCCAGGTCTCGATAGACGGCCGTCGACTGCGGAGATCGGTTAAGCAGATGCAGCAGCATGGGATGCGTTCCGGACTCAGAAAATCAGTGTATGGGGTTGGACCTGCATCAGTTCGGCCACCGCTTCGGCGCCCAGGGGCTTCACCGGCAACATCAACTCGTCTACCGACAGGCCGCGTTCCGAGAGCGCCGCTGCGCTGACCCATAACGAATCGATATCGTACATCTCCAGCATCGCCAGCTGTGGATGGGTACCCTTCTGGCCCAGCGCGCCGCTCTGCTGACCTTCCAGCAGCGCATAGACGCCATCGCCCTGAAACAGCAGACCCACACGCTGGCCGAACGCCGCAGCGACCAGCGCCACGTCGATCCCTTCGCGTAGCCAATGGCTGCCGTGGGGCGGATGACGCAGCACGATCAATACGTCCTGCGGCTCGATGTCGGAAACGTGAACACTCGTCATGGGGCAAACGTGATCAGTCGATCGTTGTTGAGCATGGCATCGACCAGTTGGCCAATGCCGGTCAGTTCGAACGGCGCTTCGACATTGTGCGCGGCCAGACCATGACGGCTGGCTTCGTCGGCACTCAACAGGCCACGCCGCAGACCAGCTGCAATGCAGACCAGCAGCTGGGTACCATAATTCTGGTGCAGCCGCTGCCAGCCCTCGGCCAGATGGACTTCGTCCTGCGGCGGCGACATCAATGCCGAGGCATTGTGCACACCGTCGTGGTAGAAAAACACGCTTGCCAGCCGGTGCCCGCTCGTGACGACGGTATCCGCAAAACGCAACGCCGACAGCGCCGCCTGGTGGCTATAGGGCGCGCCATGGACCAGCAACGCGTAATTCAGCATGACACCGCGGCTCCCGTTCATCCGATCGGTCATAGAAGGTCGAACCGATGACATGGTATCAAACGACGGGGCCCCACCGTAGTGGGGCCCCGAGACAGCCTATGTCACACCATGATCGCTAGTCGCGAGACATGACGCCGAGAATCGACAGCAGGCTGAGGAACAGATTGTAGATCGACACGTAGAGCGTGACGGTCGCCAGAATGTAGTTCGTCTCACCCGCACGGTTCACGATCTCGCTGGTCTGGTACAGGATCGCCGCTGACGAGAACAACACGAAACCGGCTGATACCGCCAGAGCCAGGCCGGGGATGTTGAAGACCATTGCCGCGACCATGGCCAGTACCAGCACGATGGCGCCTGCCATCATAAAGTTGCCCAGGAAGCTGAAGTCCTTGCGCGTGATCAGCGCAACGGCAGACAGGCCCAGGAACGTCGCGGCCGTCATGCCCAGCGCCGTCATCACCAGCTGTGCGCCGTTGGGAATCGACAGATAGAGGTCGATGATCGGCCCCAACGTGAAACCCATGAACCCGGTGAAGGCAAATATCGCTGCGATGCCCGCGCCGGAGTTAGCAGTCTTGTGAACCAGGAACATCAGGCCGTAAGCCCCGATGAAGAATACGAAAATGTTGAGCTGCGTGACGCCCATTGCCATGGCGGCGCCGGCGGTCACGGCAGAGAATAGCAGCGTCATGGCCAGCAACATGTAGGTGTTACGCAACACCTTATTGGTGCTGACCGCGCTCGATCGACGATCTGTGATGTCGTGCGACGTTCGAAAATCCATTGTAGTCCCCTCAGTTCTGTTGAAACTCACCCATGGACCACAATGCCCTTGCAAAGTTCCCCTGACAAGCGTTATACGACCGGCTCGAGGCGAAATAAGTTGTTGAAAGCTAAAGAACCTGTTGACGTATTCGGATCAGCTGGTAGTATTCCACGCCGTAAGCCGGAGGGATGGCAGAGCGGTTGAATGCACCGGTCTTGAAAACCGGCGTAGGTTAATAGCCTACCCAGGGTTCGAATCCCTGTCCCGCCGCCACGCTACATCTGGGAAGCCTCGTAAGCATCTGTGCTGCGGGGCTTTTTCCTTTCTGAGCCTGTCAAACCGCCCTCTTCTTCCTCCCGATCCTCGACCCACGCGTATTCGCCAGTATCTCTCGCGGCTTGCAAGCTGGCTCAGACTGAGAAATCCTGCATTTCAGTAATATAGAGCATCGTCGCGACCGAGCTTCGCAACCGAGACTTTGAGCCCGTCGTCGAAGACAAGCCGTACTTCGGTCAGGCAGCACGGGTGGCGAAATAGCGCTTTCCGAGCCCGGCACTCTATATCAATCTAAGCGAATCCCGTTCAAGGAAAACTACAATGACTCGCCCTACTCACTTCCCGCTTTGCTTCTCGACGAGCTGTCTGCTGTTGTCGTTGATGTCTTGCTCCGTCGCCCAAGCAGATAATGATGGATGGCCATGCACCAGTGGAACCTCAACGGCCGATATGAACGAATGCCTGACAAGTGTCGCGAAAGAGGTCGACGAAGAACTACATCGTTATCTGAAGGTAGCTCAGGCGTCACTCGATCAAGGCCATGAGCAGTTTCCCGACGGAGTCAAAAAAATAGATCTTTCTGAGGAGAGCGCTGCTTGGAAAGAGTACGTCAGCACCTATTGCAGGCACGTTTACGACTCCTATGGCACAGGTAGCCTGAGGGATTCAGCCGCAAGGCGCTGCTACGTCGATTTGACGAAGGAACGTACACATCGAATCTGGGAGGACTTCATCGCCACACCCGACTCGAGCGCTCCTGCGTTACCTGAGCCGAAAATATAAAGAGCTCGACGCTCGAGCCCGTTCCGCCATGTGGGTCAGCATCGCCTACAACTTTCCATTGTAGCCGAGGCAGCGCCTCTGCCGTGGGCAGCCCAATGCATTTTCTATAGCGCCACAAGCCAATCAAGACCAGCCAAGCTTTTCCGGCGGGTAGCTTTTTTTCGCGTCGGATTATTGGTCTTCACGCTGCTCAATCGATGCGACTCCCGCATATTGGTAGTTATCGCCGAGCGACGTAGATCTCAAAGTCGGTGTGGCTATTGCTTCTATCGCTGGGGCTCCTTCACGGCCTAGGCTCCAGAAGCCAAAGCTGTCATAGTGGATAGCCAACGCTTTAAAAATGGATACTCCATTGAATTACATAAGAAATATTGCTTATGCCGCTGTGATCGGCGCTGTATTCGCTTCGACTCAGGCGCTCGCAGACGATCTCGAATGCACCTCGGATAGCCTGATGAAGCATGTCAGCGAGCAGACGCAACAGATCGATGACTACATTTCCAGCAGCGACAATCCGCAGCAGACCCAGCAGGATCTGACCAGCATGGCGCGGGGCCTGCGGGAGAATGGTCAGGTTTCCAATCACGATGAAGAGATGAAGAAGCTGGCTAGCGGCGCTGACTTCGAGCCGTCCCAGTCTTTCTGTGACGATATGCAGACCACCATGTCTGCGCTCGAGTCTTACATGGAGAGTCATCCACAGTAATTCTCTCGAGCGATGCCGCTTTCGAGCCTGACGGCGGCAAGCTGGGCCAGCCGTCGCGCCGTGCCGGCATCATTTCGGCATCGAGATTGTTTTCGGGTCTATTCTGCTAGATACTGTATGGATAAACAGTCATTGCGGAGCCTTCGATGGTCATTTCCTTTCCAACGCCTGAAGCCAGACTCAGACGCCGTGTGGAAAAGCTTATCTCGGTGGCGCACGCCAATCGTCGCCATCAGGTGACGATCAGTCGAGGCGAAGGCGAGCCCGTGAATGTATGGGAACGGCTCGTCGAGCAGTTCGATGACAGCGACAGAATTCATGTCATACACATCACTCGTCACGACATCCTGCTCAACTGGTGCTCGTCTACTTCGGGCCTCGCTTCGTGAAGCCATCCGTGGGGTCACTCGTGCGGCCACAAGGCATTTTTTTCACGCACCGGTCTTGTCGGATATCGTAAATGGCGGGTGGATCTAGGCTTTTTTTGATTGACGATGCGGATGCGGGCATGAACGGTGCTACCCTGAACCTAGTCTTCAGTGATGTAGCCAATGTACCGCGCGTTAATTTTTCTCATCGCTCCCCTTCTTCTGGCAGGCTGTGTGTCGGCTAAGCCGCGGCTGACGGCCACGAATTTCCTGCAGGACAGTAATACCTGCGAGCGTCAGACACATCAGATCAGCGGTGAACCCGAGTATCAGCTATGCATGGCCAGGCGTGGGTGGCCGGATCCTCAGACGCAGGTGGCGAGAGAGCAAGCGGACGATAGCAATGGCGGCCGCAACAACGGCCTCATCGACGAGGCCATCAACGGCCTTCAATTCGGTTTGCAGTGGGATCTGGATCCAGATTGAGCGGTCATGCGTCATTCATGGAGCTGTTCATCAAGTGACATTAAGTGACAGTACCGTCGGCGAATCATCGCCTTGGCGACAACCGCCGCGCCGCTGTACAACACGGGCCACTCGGCTAACCTGATAGCCGACCCCTTTTCAGGAGGATTCCATCATGTCAGAACCGTTTGTCGAGATCAGAAAGACTCACAAACCGGGTAATCCGGCCGAGGTTTGCTACGAGGTCTATGATGGCGATACCGGTGGCAGCCTCGGACATTTTGCCGATGTCTCCCAGGCTCAGAAACGTGCCGACAGCATGAACCGGATGACATCCCGCGAGACCGGCAAGCGACTGGACAACCCCACCGACGAGGCTGAAGTCGAGTAGTACGCCTCGGGCCTTTTCCTGGGCTGCCGCTAAATTGAGCCCAGCACCTCTTCGCTGTCTTCACTCTCGGCTCAGTGGTAGAGACGCAAGCCGACCCGGGTCACGCGATTGCCTTCCATTTCGTTGACGACCCAGTGAAATCCGTGCCAATCGACGTCATCCCCGACCACGGGATGGCCTCCGACGCGAAGCGCCACGAACTCCCCAAGCGTCATCTCCTGCTCGCCAGGGCTCAAGGTCAAGCCGTAGGCGTTGGCCACTTCCTGCATCAGTGCCTCGCCATCCAGCGTGAACGTGCCGAAGAAAGCACGCTCTCGCTTGAGTTTGGCTTCGCCATTGAACAGGCGGTTGAGGGAGGGCAGATCACCGGTTCGCCCGATCAGACAGATGACGTCGCGCAGACGAAGGCGAGTACTCCCCTTGGGGTGCAGCATCGCGTGCTGGCGGAAAATCGCGGAGATCAACGTGCCTGACGGTAGACGCAATAGGCGAATCGGCACGTCATCGAGCGATTCGTTCTCGACCTTGTAGATGAACATCTCGTAGTCGTTTTCGGGCAATACGCCCAACTGCCCTCGCCGATCCGGTGTGGTGCTCTCCGGCAGCACGACGCGCATCCAGACCGCGACGCGTGCCAGCGTCGACCCCTGAAGCAGAAGCGAAATCAACACGACGAAGAACGCCACGTTGAAATAGAGCGAGGCGTTTTCGACACCGCTGATGACGGGGAAGATCGCCAGCACGATGGGTACCGCGCCGCGAAGCCCGACCCAGGAGATGAAAAAGAGTTCGCGCCAACGAAAATTGAAGAACGGCAGCAGCGAGACCATCACCGCGACGGGACGCGCCAGCACGATCAACGCCACTGCCAGAATCGCGCTGGGGATGGCGTAGTCGATCATCTCGGACGGCGTCACCAGCAACCCCAGCACCAGGAACAGACCGATCTGGCTGAGCCACGCCAGCCCGTCATGCACCGGCAGAATATGGTTGAGATGGCGGCCCGGCTGGTTGCCGATCATCAGGCCCGTCAGGTAGATGGCCAGGAACCCGCTGCCACCGGCGGCACTGGTCGCGCCGAAAATGCAGAATCCCAGGGCCAGGGCCAACAGAGAATAGAGACCCGGCGCCAGGTCCAGCCAGCGCAGCAGTTTGGCCGACACCCAGCCCCCACCCAGTCCGACCGCGAGACCCAGGCCGAACTGGAGAATGAAGTGCATCAGCGTATCCCAGACCCCACCGACGGCTCCCGTCAACAGCTCGGCCAGCGTGATGGTCAGGAAGATCGCCATCGGATCGTTGGTGCCGGACTCGATCTCGAGCGTCGCCCCTACCCGCTCGTTGAGATTGACGCCCTGACCCTTGAGCATCGAGAACACCGCCGCGGCATCGGTCGAGCCGACGATCGCGCCCACCAGCAAACCTTCGACCAGGCTCAGATCGAGTAACCACATCGCCAGCAGGCCGACAATGCCGCTGGTCAGGAAGACACCGATGGTCGCCAGCGAGAGCGCGGGCTTGAGGCCCACGCGAAACGTCCTGAACCGTGTGCGAAGGCCGCCATCGAGCAGGATCATCGCCAACGCGAGATGGCCGATCAGAAACGCCTGGGAATAATCGTCGAACTGCAGGCCGAGCACACCCTCCTCCCCGGCGAGCATGCCGAGACCCAGAAAGATGACGAGCAGCGGTACGCCGATTCGCGACGAAACGCGACTGGCCAGGATGCTGAGGGCTATCAGTGCCCCGCAGACGAGAAAAAGGCTATTGATCGAGTCCAAGACTGAGCCCGTTGGTCAGGTTGAAAGGGCAAGATTCAAGCCACAGTATGCCACGTCCGCGAAAGCTTGCGGCGCTGAAAAGTGCTGTGAATTTAATCTTTTAGCCATTGAGGGTGAGCGTATACCCAGTTTTTTCCGTCTTCGCCATGCAGCGATAACGCCAGCGCCAACGCCCGCATACCGGCACGATACGCGCCGAGCGCGGGCAGGGGCTGATAGCGGCGATACGCGGTGACGAACGCGTCACGCTGGCCCGCGGTGGCGAGAATCAGTTCGAGCAGACACAGATCGAATTCCAGCGGCGCCCACACCAGGGCTTCCCAGTCACTCCAGAGCCAGTCCGTCGCCCCCGCCAGGAACTGATCGCTACGCAGGTCGGGCAGCGACCAGACGGCCCGCGTGGGCACCGGAAAGATCGGCGCCTCACCCACCCAGTCACGCTGGGGATGATGTTCGAGGAAGCGCCCGGCCCGTTCCGGCCAACGCGATAGCGGCGACACGTCGCCCGCGGGATGGCCGAACCCCGGCAGCCCCTCATGATGCAGGATTCCCAGCTGATGGCCCAGATGCTGCGCCAGCGCCACGCCCATTGGCGGCGGTTCGGCCCGCCGCCAGGGCAGGCTCCAGAGCGGTGCGCCCTGCAATCGCCCCAGATAGGTCATCGGCAGCGGAGCCAGCGGGAGTCGCGGCGGCAGCATGCCCGGTAGTTGGGTCAAGGCTTCCGCAGACTGCCAGCGGTCAAACCCGAACAGCCGCTGAAGACCTCGCCAGAACGGGTCGGTCGTCGGCGACCTTCTCGCCAGCTTGAAAAGTTGTGGCGACAGCTCCTCACTGCGCCACAGCCAGTTGGCGCTGTCCGGCCAGCGAAGCGCCAGCGGCGTCAGTGACTTGCCGGTCAATACCGATACCCGTCGCGTCAGTTCGGGGGAGGCGTGGGGCGAGTCGTCGAATGCCGTCAATGAACATCATCCTTGCAGGAGCGCTGCCATCGCCGGTGGGCAGGCGGCGCTGGTCGGCGTACAATTCGGGGCACTGGATAGGGGTGCCCGTCACGCGGGCTGAGAGTGAAATTGGCTGCAGGCGCGATCGAGCCATCGAGAACGCGATTGTAAACAGCCATGCACAACCCTGGAACCTGAACCGGCTAGTACCGGCGGAGGAAATGCCAGCAGTTCTCGCATGTCTTCTTCCGGTTCCCCTCAACGGGAGTTGTCATGCCACCACCCGGACTCCTCGTCCGGCAGGCTTCGCTGACCTTCGGTGATCGCCCGCTGTTTCACGACCTTCAGGCCTGCTTCGATGCAAGCAGCTGGACCTGCCTGCTCGGCCGTAGCGGCAGCGGCAAGAGCTCGTTACTGCGCATGATCGCCAGCCTGAAACTGCCTGACAACCATCACATCGATCTCGAAACCAGCGACGGTTCGCCGCTGACGGGTCGGCTGGCCTGGATGGCGCAACAGGATCTGCTCGTGCCCTGGCAGCGCGTGGCAGGCAACGTGATGCTCAGCGCCCATTGGCGAGGGCGTCCTACCTCCGCTGATCGCCAGCGCGCCGGGCAGCTGTTGGAACAGGTCGGTCTTGCCGACAAGGCCGAGCAGTGGCCCGACGAACTCTCCGGCGGGCAACGTCAACGCGTCGCCCTCGCCCGCACCCTGTTCGAGAACGCCAGCGTGGTGCTGATGGACGAGCCCTTCTCTGCGGTGGATGCCATCACGCGGCTGGAACTTCACGAACTCGCCAGTCGGCTGCTGGCCAATCGCACCGTGATCATGGTCACTCACGATCCGCTGGAAGCGTTGCGGTTGGCCGATCGGATTCTGATCCTCAAGGGAGAGCCGGCTCGGCTGGTATCGATTGGGGTGCCCGAAGGCTCTCGCCCTCGCCCGCTCGACGACAGCGAACTGCAGCGTCGTCAGGCCGAACTGGTAACCCAGCTGCGGGAGTCCGATCATGACTGACCGTCGCGGCTGGGATCGCTGGATGCGCCCGCTGCTGGCGCTCGTCGTGCTCGTCGCGGTGTGGCAGCTCATTCTGACGCTGACCGGCGTGCCCCGCTATATTCTGCCCTCGCCGATGGCCGTCGGCCGCGCCCTGATCGAGCAGCGCGGACTGCTGGCCCATCACGCCGGCATCACCGCCATCGAGATCGTGGCCGGACTGATCGGCGGCATCCTGCTGGGGCTGGCCACCGCATTGGCACTGGCTCGATTCCGGGCGCTACGCCGAACGCTGCTGCCACTACTGCTGATCAGTCAGGCCATTCCGCTGTTCGCGCTGGCGCCGATCCTGATGCTGTGGCTCGGCTATGGCATCGGCCCCAAGATCCTGATGGCCATGGTCATCATCTACTTTCCGGTGGCCTCGACCGGCTACGATGGCCTGCGCCAGACGCCCCAGGGGTGGCTGGATCTGGCCCGGACGTTCGGGTTGAGCCGGCGTCAGCGGCTGTTGAAGGTTCAGCTGCCGGCCGCATTGCCGTCGCTGGCCTCCGGACTGCGAATGGCAGCCAGCGCCGCGCCGATCGGCGCCGTGATCGGCGAATGGGTGGGCTCGAGTCAGGGGCTTGGCTACCTGATGCTGAACGCCAATGCCCGGCTGCAGATCGATCTGATGTTTGCCGCCCTGGTCGTGCTGGTCGCGTTCGCCGTGCTGCTCTACTTCGGCGTCGATGCCGCATTGAGACTGGCGATGCCGTGGCAGCAGGACCGGATAACGACCGATGACTGAAGCCGATATGACATCTGGCGCAGACGACAGTGCCTTGCCTTCAGGCCTTCGCCTGAACGCATCACCCAAGACGAACACCTAAGACCATCCATTCGACCCAACGAGGGAATCCGGAATGATGACTTCACGCTCGACGCCTTGGTACCGCAGGCTGGCCATGAACCTGGGACTGTTCGGTCTGACTCTGGTCGGCCTGGCATTGTTTGGGCTGGCATCAGCCTCGCCGGCACTGGCGCAGGACAATGACGACGACCTGGCGCCACCGCAGATGATCCCTTTGAGCGTGATGCTCGACTGGTACGTCAATCCGGTCCACGCCCCGATCATCATTGCCAAGCAGCGCGGACTGTTCGAGAAACGCGGGCTGGACGTCGATATCCAGTCTCCCGCCGACCCCAGCGTTCCGCCCAAGCTGGTCGCAGCCGGACGTATCGACCTTGCGGTCAGCTATCAACCTCAGCTGCATCTGCAGGTCGACCAGGGGCTACCCGTCGTCCGGGTCGGTACGCTGATCGCGACGCCGTTGAACGCGCTGCTGGTGCGCGCGGACAGCGGAATCGACGATATCTCCCAGCTTGCGGGCAAGAAGATCGGCTACTCGGTGGGCGGCGTCGAGGAAGTGCTGCTTGCGGCGATGCTCGAGCACAACGGCCTGAGCCTGAAGGATGTCGAGATGGTCAACGTCAACTTCTCGCTGACACCTGCCCTGATCAGCGAGAAAGTGGATGCAGTGACCGGCGCGTTCCGCAATTTCGAGCTGGCGCAGATGAAACAGGAAGGCGTCGAAGGCAAGGCGTTCTATATCGAGGAGCAGGGGATCCCCGACTACGACGAGCTGATCTTCGTCGCCAATCGCGACACGCTCGATCAGCATCGCGACGCCGATCGACGCTTCATGGATGCTATCGGCGAGGCGACCTCCTGGATCATCAACCATCCTGACGACGCCTGGCAGAGCTTCATCGGCTATGATCCGTCGCTGGATACGCCGCTGAACGCCGCGGCGTGGAAAGCCACCCTGCCGCGCTTCGCGCTGCGTCCCTCGGCGCTCGATACCAAACGCTATCGCGACTTCGAAGCCTTCCTGCTCGAGCGAGGGCAGATCAAGGCGCAGAGTCCGGTTTCTCGTCTCGCGGTGGATCTCAACGCCTCCCAGTGACACGCATTCCGGTGGATGACATGAGTTCGAATTCAACCGACGGCGATTCCTCGCGCCCCGAACCGTCGCGCCCCGAAGCCTGGCGCTACGACCCGCAGCAGGATCCGGTCGAGACGCTGCCCAGCGTCTCGCTCGACGACCTGGCCGCGCTTCCCGCCCGGCCGGGTGTCTACGTCTTTTTCGGTCTCAACGATTTACCGCTCTATGTCGGCAAGAGTGTCGATATCCGCAGCCGCATCCGCAGTCATGTCCAGCAGCCGGCCAGCCGGCGGCATGCCCAGATGATCGACCAGACCCAACGTATCGCCTGGCTTCGGACCAGCGGCGATCTCGGCGCGCAACTGCTCGAGGCCGACTTGATCAAACGCTGGGTGCCGCTCTACAACCGCCAGTTGCGCAAACGCGTCCGCATGGTGAGCTGGAACTGGCCCGAGGGCGATGCCCGGCCGGCGCTGACCGACGGCCAGTGGGTGGTGACGGCACGAACTCAGTTCTACGGCCTGTTCCGCAATCGCCGCGATGCGCAGATGACATTACGCGACATCGCCACCGAGGAATCGCTCTGCCTGCGGGTGCTGGGGCTCGAAGCGGGCAGCGGGCGCTGCTTCGGCTATCAGATCGGGCGCTGCCGTGGCGCCTGCTGCGGTGGGGAGACCCTTGACGACCACGCCTCGCGAGCGCGTGACGCCATGGAGCGGCTGCGCATCGAGAACTGGCCCTGGCCCGGCCGGGTCGCCTTCCGTGAAACCAATCGCTATGGCGAGGCCGGGCTGCATATCGTCGATCACTGGCACTATCAAGGCAGTGTCGCCCGGCTCGAGGAGCTCGACGTGCTGCCCGATACTCGCGGCTTCGACATCGATACCTACCGCATTCTCAATCGCTTCATTGCCGCGCCGAGCCCGGCGATCGAGGCCATCCCGATCGATGGCGAGATCGACTGATACCCGATGCGAGATCGAGTGATACGACGCGTGATCGACTGATATGACGAGCTACGGCGCGTCGATGAAGCGATTCACCGCTTCGCGAAAGGCTTCCGGCTGTTCGGCGTGCAACCAGTGGCCGGCGCCGTCCAGCGTCTGCCACTCTGCGCCGGGCAGAACCGCCTCGACCGCGTCGCGATAATCGTCTCGCACGTAGGGCGACGCGCCACCACGGATCAACAGTGTCGGCCCTTCGAAGGGTGCGTCCCCATCGGGGGCGGCGACGATATCTTCGTAGCCGGCACTGATTTCGTCGAGCCCTACGCGCCAGCGCATCACGCCGTCGTCGTCGCTCACCAGATTGGTGGCCAGAAACTGCCGCGTGGGCGCACTGGCTATCGCCTCTTCCATCAGCCTGCCGGCATCGCGCCGGGAGGCCGGCTCGGCCGCCTCGACCCGACGCATGGCGGTGAAAATGTCGTCGTGACCATGGGCATAGACCACCGGGGCGATATCGGCGACGACCAGGTGAGCCACCCGCGCCGGATGCAGGCGTGCCAGCGTCATCGCGACCTTGCCGCCCATCGAATGGCCCAACAGGTCGATCCTGTCGATCTCGAGCGTATCCAGCAGCGCGATCACATCGGCCGCCATCGACGCATAGCGCATGCCGTCGACATGCGGCGAGCGACCATGATTGCGTAGATCGACCGCGATCACGCGACGCTCGCTCTGCCACTGTTTGATATGGGAACGCCAGTTGTCGGCGCTGCCGAACAGGCCGTGCAGCACGACTAGCGGAAGCGCGGTCCGGGCGTTCTCCGGCTCACCGGTATCGATACAATGAAGTTGCAACGTCGTCTCTCCTGATAATCTGCCTAACACCGTTGGAGCAGAATAACAAAGCCTGCGCCGCAACGCCGATCCGTCGTGTCACGACACCCTCAACTCCGCTGGCGTGATATGCCCGGCAGATTCAACTGGTCGCGCTGCGTCAGCAGACGCCGCCCCAGATAGGCCAGCAGCACGCCATATAACGGCAGGAAGAAAACCAGGCTGATCGTTAGTTTGACGGCGTAGTCGAACCAGGCGATTTCGACCCAGTGCTGCCGCATGAAGGGATCCGGGCCCTGCCAGAAAGCGATCGCAAAGAAGGCGAAGGTATCCGCCAGATTCCCCAGGATGGTGGAGAACGTCGGCGCGACCCACCAGGCGCGAAGACGGCGCATCCGATCGAAGACGTGAATGTCGAGCAGCTGACCAAGCACATAGGCCATGAAACTGGCCAGCGCAATCCGGCCGACAAACAGATTCCACTGCGCCAACGCCTCGAAGCCCTGGAAGCGGCCCTGCTGGAACAGCACCGATACGCCATAGGAAACCAGCAACGCTGGCAACATCACGCTGGCGATGATGCGCCGCGCCGATGACTTGCCGAATAGCCTGACCGTCAGATCGGTGGCCAGAAAGATGAAGGGGAAACTGAAAGCACCCCAGGTGGTATGTAAACCCCAGAGCGTAAAGGGTAGCTGAACCAGATAGTTACTGGCGGTGATCACCAGCACGTGAAAACTGACCAGCCAGAACAGGGCGAGCCGGAGTTGGCGACTGTCGAGTGTCAACATGGAGAACCTTTTTCGTTTGCCGGCGCTTCTGACCCATGAAGCGTGTGTCTACCGGAGCGTGGCCGAGGGGTAAGGGAACCCTCTGGATGACGTGGTTGTGACGCCGTGATGGCGTCCCCCGCGAATAGCGGGCGCATATTATAGAGATTGGGAAGATCAACGGCCAGAAAAACTACCGATTGTCACGGGTTAAAAAACTATTGTAACAATAAGTTACATTAAGCTAATATGACGCGAGACTGAACCGCCGGTTCAGTGTTGGCAACCCGCCAACGCGAATGCGGAATTTTTTATGACGACCACAGTTACCCCGCTCGGCGATCACCAGATCGGCCCTGCCACGGCCACGCTCAAGGCTATCGCCAACGAAAGCCGGTTGCGCATCTTGTGCCTGTTGATGCGTGGCGAGCGTTCGGTTACCCAGATCAACCAGGAGATGACGCTGAGTCAATCAGCGCTGTCACAGCATCTGGCGGTGCTACGCCAGGAGCGTCTGGTATCGACACGTCGCAGCTCGCAGGTGATCTACTATTCACTCCAGGGCAATGCTGCCGAGCGCCTGATTCAGACGCTCGGCGAGCTGGACATCGGCTGACACCCATAGCGAAGCGATACTAGCGGCGCTGCCAGCGCAGATCGTCGACGCGCTGGAGCACGCCGTCGACGCCTTTTTCCAGACGGCTGTCCACGCCTTTGCCCAGCCTGCCGATCAGGCCGGTGCGGGTCTCCAGCGATACCTTCAATACCCGAGCTCGCTGGCGCTGCTTCTCCAGCAGATAGGCGTCGCTGGTGCCCACGGCATCGACCAGGCCGGCGGCCAGCGCCTGGCTGCCATACCAGATCTCGCCGGTCGCGGCGGACTCGACATCCAGCCCGGGGCGTCGCTCCCCGACGTAATGCTTGAACAGGTCATGAGTCGAGGCCAGATCCTCGAGAAACTTGGCTCGCCCTTCTTCGCTGTTCTCGCCCAGTACGGTCAGCGTGCGCTTGTAGCGCCCGGCTGTCAGCAGTTCCACGTCGACATCGTGCTTCTTGAGCAGACGATGGACGTTGGGTATCTGGGCCACGACCCCAATCGACCCGATCACGGCAAAGGGCGCCGCGATCAGCTGATTGGCGCAGCATGCCATCATGTAGCCGCCGCTGGCCGCGACCTTGTCGACGCATACCGTCAGTCGGGCCCCGGCGTCGCGAAGACGATCCAGCTGGGCCGCCGCCAATCCGTAACTGTGGACCAGCCCGCCGCCCGACTGCAGCCGCAGCACGACCTCGTCGCCTGACCGAATCTCCTCGAGCAGCAGCGATACCAGCTCGGCCAGCGCGGGTGTGCCGGACGCCTTGAGGTCACCATTGAAATCCAGCACCCAGACTCGCTCGGTATTGGCATCCGCGCGTTCCTTGGCGGACTGCTTGTCAGCCTGCTTGCCGGATTTCTTGAGCCGCTTGGCGAGCTGGCGCCGGCTCGCCTTGGGCTCAGCCGCCAGACGCAGCTGTCGGCGCCGACGCTGAAAGCGCTCATCGAGCTCGACGACCTTCAACGTCGCCCCACCGCCGCTCTGCCCTTTTCGTCGCCCGTGGGCGATCAATGTCAGGATCACCCCAAGGGCGATCACCAGAGTGGCGGTCTTCGCCAGAAAAAGGCCATAGTCGGCCAGCCATTCGATCACTTCACGCTCCTTGCACTGAGAAATACCCGTTTCCAGGCCTTCGTTCTATCCGAGTCGCGTCCACGCCAAACTCGTTTTCGCCCCGACGATCGTCTGGCGCCTGATTGAGGCCAGCATGCGCTTGCACGAGACTTGCATGAAAATATGGGCAATGATTTGCTTAGCGTTTTGTGACCGGAGAGACCCTCATGGAAGACCAGCAACTGATTGCCAAGCTCCGCGCGCGCTTCGACGCCGAGGCTGCCGAGTCGGTGTCGGCCATCTATCAATTCGATCTCGACGACGTCGACGACTACCACATGTCGATCGATCACGGCGTGCTCGATATCCAACCCGGCCGTCATCCGGACCCTAGCGTCACCATCATCAGCGACACGCAGACCTTGCTGGCGCTGGTGAGGAAAGAACTCAATACCATGCAGGCGTTGCTGACGGGCAAGGTCAAGGTCAAGGGCGACATCGGCCTTGCCAGCCGGCTACCCAAGCTGTTCGGCAAATCCAAGGCCTGAGTCGGCCCGATCAGCGCACCGCCACCGATTCGCAGTGAGTGTCGATCAACTGGCGCGAGATCGAGTAGACCGGCGGAAGCTGCGGCAGCTTCTGCGGGCGAAACCAGGCCGCATCGACGATCTCTTCCCCATCGATGCGGATGCGTCGACTGGCGGCTTCGGCGAAGAATCCCATCATCAGCGAGTGCGGGAACGGCCACGACTGACTCTTGAAGAAGCTGACGCGACCGACATCGACACCCACCTCTTCCATCACTTCTCGCCTGACCGCAGCCTCCACCGCCTCGCCCGGCTCGATGAAACCGGCCAGCGTCGAGTAGCGCTGAGGCGGGAATCGAGGGCTGCGCGCCAGCAGCATGTCCTTGCCGTGGGTCACCAGCGTGATGATGCATGGCGAGATACGCGGATAGCCGCGTAGACCGCAATTATCGCACTGCATCGCGAACTCGTGAACGAGCCGCCGTGTGGCGTGGCCGCAACGGCCACAGAAGCGATGATCCCGCTCCCAGCGTGTGACCTGGAGTGCCGTTGCCAACAGCTCGCTCTGCGCGGCCGGTACCTGCGCAAGCCAGTCGCGGAACGCCGGCCAATCGTCGCGCCCCGCCTCGACCACCACGGCCACGGGCTCACCCAGCCAGTAACCCAGCGGCAGCGCCCGTTCCGGCCAGCGTTCGCAGCGGATCAGCATGTTGCCGGCATCCGACGCCACGCCGTTGTCGCTCATGCGCAGCAGCCAGCCGCCCTTGGCATCCGCCGGCGGCATCTCGCGTTGTAACATCAGCGTGGGGTCTCCGGCAGAGCCAAGGCATCCCAGTGGCACTGACCCGCCGCCTGGCGAATCTGCTCGAGGCGCTGCTGATGCGCTTCCCACTCGGCTGCGCTCGGCTGGACCACGGCCAGCGTCGAGCCGTTGCGCTCGACCTGACGCCTGCCGCTGGCGCCGCCGGACTCCCGATTCTCGCTGGTGTCGTTGCCGGCCAGCGACAGCGCGGTCTGGCCCCCGGTCATGGCGAGATAGACTTCGGCCAGGATTTCGGAGTCCAGCAGCGCGCCGTGGAGCACACGCTGGCCGTTGTCGATGTCGTAGCGCTTGCACAGCGCGTCGAGGCTGTTGCGCTGCCCCGGGTGCATCTGCCGCGCCATCTTCAACGTGTCCAGAATGCTGCAGTGCTCGGCCACCGGCCCCAGCATCGGCTCCCCGCGGGCCGCGTTCAGCAACTTGAACTCATGATCGAAGAAGCCGACGTCGAACGGGGCATTGTGGATCACCAGCTGCGCGCCGCGCATGAACTCCCACAGGTCGTCGGCGATCTGCGCGAAGACGGGCTCGTTGGCGACCCGTTCGCTGGTAATACCGTGAATCTCGACGGCTTCCGCTTCGATATCCCGTTGCGGGTTGACGTACTGGTGATAGGTCCGTCCGGTGAACCGGCGATTGACCAGCTCGATGCCGCCGATCTCGATGATGCGATGGCCTTCCCGCGGATCGATACCGGTGGTTTCCGTGTCCATGACGATTTGACGCATACCGTTATCCTCGCTTGTGTCCGGCGGCTTGAATGTCCGGAGGCTCAGTGCCTGTAGACCTAGTGCCGGTGAACCCAGTGCCCGTAGCCTCAGTGCCTGGCGGCCGTCACTCGTTGTACGGGAAAAATTGCTGTCGAGGCGCGCTCAACGGACTGAAGACCGCCGCGCCGCGACGACTTCATCGATCGCCTCGTTGACCAGGCGGTCGGCGGCCTCGTTGCCCTGATGGCCACTGTGGCCCTTCACCCAATGCCACTCGATGGCATGGCGCTGGGTCTCGGCGAGCAGTTCCCGCCACAGTTCGGCGTTTTTCACCGGCTGCTTGGCCGCGGTTTTCCAGCCCCGCTTCTGCCAACCATGGATCCACTCCGTGATGCCTTTGCGGACATACTGGGAGTCGGTCCAGAGCGCAACCCGGCAGGACCGATCCAGCGCCCGTAACGCCTGGATCGCCGCCATCAGCTCCATGCGGTTGTTGGTGGTTTCGGCCTCGCCCCCTTTCAAGGGCTTCTCATGGTGGCCGGAAACCAGCAACGCACCCCAGCCGCCGGGGCCGGGATTGCCACGGCAACCGCCGTCGGTATAGATCGTCACGGCGGGCATCGTCGAATCGGGTTTTGGAGCAGGCAAGACGTAAACTCTCTGTGAAGTCGGACTTTGATGTCAGGCGGTCGTCTGGGAGACACGAGTGCGGGTCACGGCACTGGCACTGGCATTGGCATCGATGACGCCATTGAAGCCGTCACTCGACGTCGCCGTTCGCTGATCGCTGTCGGCGGCCTCGAGCGCGACCCGGCTGGGCAAGGGCCCGGGGCCAGCGACGCGGCGAGACTCTTCGTCACGCCGACCACGGGCGTGCGCCGTCTCCTTGGCGAGCCCTAGCCAGGCACCGGACTTGTTGCCACCGAGCACCCGCTCCCGCACCTTGATCGGCTGGACCGGAATGCTGCGACGCCGGGCCACCATCAGGTAAGCCGAAGCCAGCGGCAGATTGTAGCGCCGGCCCAGCGTCTCGAGCCGCTCACTTCCGCTGGCGCGACCGGGCAGTCGGAAGCCGCAGTAGTCTACCCGCTCGATCTCGAAGTCGACAAACGCCAGCCAGTCGCGCAGGCGGCCGGGAGTACGCCACTGCTGCTGCCACGGCGCGGGCCGCTGCCGCGGACGCAGACCACTGGGACCGAACGGATGCCAGCCGAACACCAGCAGACGCCCGTCGGCGCGGGTAACGCGTGCGGCTTCCTGCAGGACGTGATGCGGATGCTCGACGGCTTCGAGCAGATGGTGCAGCACCACCAGATCGAGGCTGTCATCGGCGAGCGGAAGACGATCGGGAAGGCAGACGAGGCTGTTGGCACCACGAACGAGGTCGGGCGTCGGGGCCCAGTCCAGCGCATGGCGGATCGGGCACATGTCGCTCATCAACGGCGCCATGCCCAGTTGCAGGCTGACGATCCCTCGATGATGCTCGCAGTGCGGCCCCAGGCATGCACGCTCCGCCCGCCACAGCGAGAGGCCGGGCGCCGATTCCCAGAATCGACGCCCTTCGCGGACGATTGCCTGCAAACCCGGATCGGTGGGCGAGATTGACACGACCGACTTTACTCCCCAAGGTTATCGCTTTTTAAACGGTGGCTCGTCGGGTTCGACGACGGTTCCTGTACTAAAAAGGTCATTTTAGTAAGGTCTTTTCCAGACGGCCTGGGGAACCTCCGGGCAATGCCTGGATCTGAGCGATGGGTCGCGCGGATCGAGCGATATTCGCCGTCGACGCCGCAACCCGCACGTAGAACTCCCTGGACGAAGCCGCCGCAGAAGGATGCCATATGTTGACCGTGAAACCGATTCCCGCGTTGCAGGACAACTATATCTGGGTATTGCGCCAGGACAATCAGGATAGCGTCATCGTCGTCGATCCCGGCGACGCCGCGCCGGTTATCGCCTGGCTCGAGCAGGAAAACCTGGCCCTGGACACCATCCTGATCACTCACCATCACCAGGATCACACCGCCGGGCTTGCCGAGCTGATCGAGCGTTACTCTCCCAAGGTCTACGGTCCCGCCAACGACGCCATTGCCGGTATCGACCATCGCGTCGGCGAAGGCGACGAATGCCGCGTCCTCGGTCGACGCTTCGAGGTGTTTGCCGTACCCGGCCACACGCTGGATCATATCGCCTTCTACGCTCCCGGGACACCGGGCCTGCTGTTCTCCGGCGATACGCTGTTCTCCGGTGGCTGCGGGCGCCTGTTCGAGGGCTCGCCAGAGCAGATGTACGAATCACTGGCCAAGATCCAGTCCCTGCCGGAAGACACGCTGGTGTTTGCCGCCCATGAATACACGCTCGCCAACCTCGCCTTCGCTGCAGCGGCCGAACCCGACAATGCGGCCCGTGATGCCTACCGGGACGAGTGTCGCACGGCCCGCGACCTGGACCGCCCGACGTTACCGACCACGCTGGTCCGTGAGCGCCAGATCAACCCGTTCCTGCGCATCGACGAGCCTGGGCTGCTCGAGACTTTACGTCAGCGCGGTGCTGCCGATAACGGTATGGAGGCTTTTGCCACCCTGCGGGCGTGGAAAGATCATTTTTAGCATTGCGATGAAAGACGAGGTTACTCGCTGTTCGCCTTATCCGGTTGTGCGACAGCGTCATCAAGGATTGTCGAACACATGATTTCCCGATCGAGGCGCTGCCAGGTTTTCGTTGGCCTGGCAGGCAGCCTGCTACTCTCCGCGCTGCCCGTGACTGCCATCGCGGGCAGCGGCGCCGATGCCCAGGCCAGTGCGCCCCAGCGCACCTTCTGGTCATCGCTGAAACTGCAGAAGCATCGTTCGCCGGACGCCTGGCTTCGCCTGCGCGAGGCATTTCGTCTTTCTCACGAGACGGCCAACCCCCGAGTCGCCGAGTGGCTCGAGTGGTATCGGGAACACCCACAGCACGTCGAGCGCGTGGCGGCCCAGGCCCGGCCCTGGCTGCGCTGGGTTACCCTGCAACTGCGGTCTCGTGATCTGCCCGGCGAGATCGCCCTGTTGCCGTTCATCGAGAGCGGCTACGACCCTACCGCCACCAACCCCGGCGGTGCCGCCGGTCTCTGGCAATTCATGCCCGCCACCGGCGACGCCATGGGCCTATCGCGCACCGCCTGGTATGACGGTCGACACGATGTCGTGGCCGCCACTGGCGCCGCGATGAGCTATATCCGGCAGCAGGCCGACCGCTGGTACGATGGCGACCTGTTGCTGGCACTGGCGGCTTACAACGCTGGCGCCGGCACGGTGAATGCGGCCAGAGAGGCCGCCGCCAATCGCGGCGACCCGATCGATTACTGGCACCTGCGTCTGCCCGCCGAAACCATGGCTTACATCCCGCGCCTGCTGGCGCTGTCCGAAGTGATCGCGGAGCCGGAACAGTACGGTGTGGTGTTACCGGAAATACCCGATAGCGTCCAGTTTGCCCAGGTCCCCACCGACGGCCCGCTGACACTGTCGATGGCGGCCGATCTCGCCGGGGTCGATCCCCAGACGCTTCGCCAGCTCAACCCGGGATTCAAGCGGGCATCCACGCGCCCTCGCGGCGATGCCACGATCCTTGTGCCCGTCGCGGTCAAGCAGCGGTTTCTCGCCAACCTGGCAACGCTACCCGCCGCCGAACGCACGGTACTCGACCGCTACGTCGTCAGACGCGGCGACACCCTCTCCGCCATTGCTGCGCGCTTCGGTGCCAGCGTTGCCGAGATCCGTCGTGAAAACGGCCTCGAGGGCAGCACCATCCGCGTCGGACAGACCCTGACGGTTCCGGCCACGGCAATCGCGCAAAACAGCAATGCTGGTCGATAGAGCTTGGAGGTCAAGCGCCGACGGCGTCGGGAAATAGCGCTTTGAAATCACGGCCGTTGCCGGTACAACGTGTCGAAGTGTGGCCGCGCCTGGATGTCGGCATGCCTGATGTCATAGCGCCTGATGTCATAGCGCCTGATGCCCTTGCTGGCATCCGTACAAGATCCGCGACACGTGAGGAAAGGATGTCGACGATGGCTGGATTTCGAGGGTTACTGGCGACGGTCACGCTGGCGCTGGCCATCGTGTTGCCAGCAGCCGCGCTCGCCCAGCAGTATGATTCTGAGGGAAAAATCGCTGAAGGAAAAAGCGCTGATGGAACAAGCGTCGAGAAAAAAACCACCGCCGAACAAAGCGCCGTGGAAAAAACCGGCGACGTGCCGACCGTTCACGCCATCGCCCTCTACGACGACCCGGGCTTGCCCGCGGACTTCGACCATCTGCCCTACGCCAACCCCGCCGCGCCCAAGGGCGGCACGCTGCGCCGGGCCGCCAACGGCAGTTTCGACTCCACCAACCCGTTCATCATTCAGGGCACGCCCGCCGACGGCCTCAACCAGATCTACGATACGCTGATGGAATCCAGCGCCGACGAGCCGTTCACCATGTACGGATTGCTGGCCGGCGGTATTCGTCTCGATCCCGACCGCCACTGGATGGAAATCGATATCCGGCCTGAAGCGCGCTTTCACGACGGGAAGCCGGTAACCGCCAGGGACGTCGTGTTCAGTTTTCGCCTGCTGCGCGACAAGGGTTCGCCGTTCTATCGGGCCTACTACGCCAGCGTCGAATCGGTCTCGGCGCTCGGCGAGCGCACCGTGCGCTTCGAGTTCTCGAACAATCAATCGCGGGAGCTGCCATTGATCCTGGGTCAGCTTCCGGTATTACCCGAGCACTACTGGCAGGACCGGGACTTCACCAAACCGACGCTCGACAAGCTGATGGGATCCGGCCCCTACGAGATCGCTGAAATCGATCCCGGTCGGCGCATCGTCTATCGTCGGGTCGACGACTACTGGGGCCGCGACCTGCCGCTCAATCGCGGGCGCTACAATATCGATCGGCTGATCTACGACTACTTCCGCGACCAGTCCGTGGCACTGGAGGCCTTTCTTGCCGGCGCACTGGACATGCGCATCGAGAGCAGCGCCAAGAACTGGGCGACCGCCTACGATACCCCGGCCGTCGAGGACGGAGCGATCCAGCGAGTCATCGTTCCCGATGGCCAGCCGGCGGGAATGCAGGGCTACGTCTTCAACACGCGACGCGACAAGCTTTCGGATCCCAAGGTTCGCCGCGCGCTGGGCCTGGTGTTTGATTTCGACTGGATCAACCAGCACCTGTTCTACGGCGCCTATCAACGTACTAATAGCTACTTCCAGAACTCGGAGATGGCCGCCAAGGCCTTGCCGGACGGCGCCGAGCTGAAACTGCTCGCGCCCTATCGAGACCAACTGCCCGACGCGGTATTCGACCAGCCGCTTCCAGTCCCCCAGCCGGAGTCTTTGCGGCCACGGCTGCGCGAGGCGCTCGATCTGCTCCGCGAAGCCGGTTACGACGTGCGCGACGGCAAACTCGTCAACCTCGCCACCGGCCAGCCGTTCACGCTGGAATTTCTGCTCTACGACAGTCAGTGGGAGCGGATTACCCAGCCGTTCGTGCGCAATCTCGAACGGCTCGGCATCCAGAGCGAGATTCGCGTGGTCGACGTCAACCAGTATCTCGATCGCCTGCGCGGATTCCAGTTCGACATGATCGTCGGCAGCTTCCCGCAGTCGGCCAACCCCGGCAACGAGCAGCGGGACTTCTGGACCAGCGACTATGCCGATGTGCCACAGAGCCGCAACCTGGCGGGCGTGCATGACCCGGTGGTGGACGCGCTGGTCGATCGATTGATTCAGGCCGACAGCCGCGACGACCTGGACATCGCCTCGCGGGCGCTCGATCGCGTTCTTCGATGGGGTTTCTACGTGGTTCCGCAGTGGAACTTCGACGGCACCCGCGTCGCGGTCTGGGACAAGTTCGACTACCCCAGACCGTTCCCGCGCTACACTCCCGATTTCACGGTGTGGTGGGTCGACCCCGACCGCGCTCGAGCCGTCACCGCGCGTCAGCGCGGCCAGGAGTGATTGTCGATCATGGCCAGCTATATCGTTCGCCGCCTGCTGCTGATGATCCCGACGCTGCTGGGAATTCTGCTGCTCAACTTCATCATCGTCCAGGCCGCCCCGGGCGGGCCCATCGATCAGATGATGGCGCGTTTCGAAGGCTTGAACAGCAACGCCAGCACCGGTCTCGAAAGCGGCGGCGGTGACGGTAGCAATGGTGGTGGCAACAGCAGCGGCAGCGCGCAGCGACTCCATGGCGTCGACGAACAGCTGCGACAGCAGTTGACTGAGGAGTACGGCTTCGACAAGCCGGCCTGGGAACGCTTCGGGCTGATGCTCAAGGACTACGCGACGTTCGATCTCGGCGACAGTCTGTTCCGCGGCCAGCCGGTGATCGATCTGATATTGGATCGACTGCCGGTGTCGATCTCGCTGGGGCTTTGGACCACGCTGCTGGTCTATCTCATTTCGATTCCGCTGGGCATTCGCAAGGCGCTGCGCCACGGCAGCGCTTTCGACGTTTGGTCGTCGGGCGCGGTGGTGGTCGGCTACGCGATTCCCGGGTTCCTGTTCGCCATCCTGCTGATCGTGGTGTTCGCCGGCGGCAGCTACTGGAACTGGTTCCCGCTGCGCGGGCTGACGTCGTCCAACTTCAGCGAGCTGTCGCTGCTCGGCAAGATCCAAGACTATTTCTGGCATATCACGCTGCCGGTCCTCGCCTCGGCCATCGGCAGTTTCGCCACGTTGACCATGCTCACCAAGAACAGCTTCCTCGACGAAATCCACAAGCAGTACGTGCTGACGGCAAGAGCCAAGGGCGCCTCGGAGCGCCGCGTACTGTACGGCCACGTCTTCCGTAATGCCATGCTGATCATCATCGCCGGGATGCCGGCGGCGCTGATCGGCATCCTGTTCACCGGCTCGCTGCTGATCGAGGTGATCTTCTCCCTCAACGGCCTGGGCCTGCTCGGATTCGAGGCGGTCATGCAGCGCGACTATCCGCTGATCTTCGGCACGCTCTATCTCTACACGTTGATCGGGCTGGTGCTCAAGCTGGTCTCGGATCTGACCTATGTGTGGGTCGACCCTCGCATCGATTTCGGCACCCGGGAGTCCTGATGACATCGAGCCGCCGCCGGCATCTGTCGCCGATCACCCAGAGACGCCTGCAGGTCTTCCGTGGCAACCGCCGCGCCGTCTGGTCGCTGTGGATCTTCGGACTGCTGTTCATCGTCAGCCTGGGCGCCGAGCTCATCGCCAACGACAAGCCGATCGTGATGCAGTACGACGGCCACTGGTACGTGCCGCTGCTGGTGGATTATCCGGAAACCGAATTCGACGGTTTCCTGCCGACGACGGCGGACTATCGCGATCCCGTGGTTTTCGAGCAGATCGCCAGCAACGGCTGGATGCTGTGGCCACCGGTGCCGTTTTCCTATCAGACGCTCGATCGCGACGTGCGCGGGCCGGTGCCCTCGCCGCCCGGCAGCCGCCACTGGCTGGGGACCGATGACCAAGGCCGTGACGTGTTTGCCCGTGTCCTCTACGGATTCCGGCTATCGGTCGCTTTCGCCCTCGCGCTCACCATAGGCTCGATTTTTCTGGGCGTCGTGATCGGCGGCATGCAGGGTTATTTCGGCGGCAAGGTCGACCTGATCGGCCAACGCGTGATCGAGATCTGGTCCGGGTTGCCGGTGCTATTCCTGCTGATCATTCTCGCCAGCCTGGTCGAGCCCAACATCTGGTGGCTGCTGGGCATCATGCTGCTGTTTTCGTGGCTGGGTCTGGTGGATATCGTGCGCGCGGAATTTCTGCGTGCCCGCAATCTGGAGTACGTCAGAGCCGCTCGCGCCATGGGCTTGCCCTCGCGCCTGATCATGCGTCGGCACGTGCTGCCCAACGCGATGGTCGCCACGCTGACGTTCATTCCGTTTCTGTTTACCGGCGCCATCACCACCCTGACGGCGCTGGACTTTCTGGGGTTCGGTCTGCCGCCGGGCTCGCCCTCTCTGGGTGAACTGGTCGCCCAAGGCAAGAACAATCTTCAAGCGCCGTGGCTCGGCGTTACCGCCTTCATCACCTTGAGCCTGATGCTGTCGCTGCTGGTGTTCATCGGCGAAGGACTTCGCGACGCTTTCGATCCGCGCCATATTCTCACAGCGACCCGGATTCCGAATCCCCCTGCCGCCGGGCCCCAAGCCCCGGCAAACCGACCGCGTCAGGAAAGTCTCCCATGAGCGACCACCG
Organism: Salinicola sp. MH3R3-1; assembly: GCF_001937155.1. Classification (NCBI taxonomy): domain Bacteria; kingdom Pseudomonadati; phylum Pseudomonadota; class Gammaproteobacteria; order Oceanospirillales; family Halomonadaceae; genus Salinicola; species Salinicola sp. MH3R3-1. Next base: position 89,684 of record NZ_MSDP01000015.1, read on the forward strand.
ACTCTTCGAACTTCGTCGTCTCACCGTCCGCTTCGGAAGCCACGTCGCGGTCGACTCGCTGGATCTTCACGTCGATCGCGGCGAGACGGTGGCCGTGGTCGGCGAATCCGGCTCGGGCAAGTCGGTCAGCGCGCTGGGGGCGTTGGGATTGCTGCCCGCAGGGGCCGATATCGAGGGCCAGCGGCGTTTCGACGGCCGCGACCTCGGCGAATTCTCGCCGCGCCAGTGGAACGCGCTACGCGGCGGCCGGATCGGCTTCGTCTTTCAGGAACCGATGACGTCGTTGAATCCGCTGCACAGCGTTGGCAAGCAGTTGGGAGAAACCCTGCGACTGCACCAGGGGCTGCGAGGTCAGGCCGCCAAGGGCCGCATCCGCGAACTGCTGACGCAGGTCAAGCTGCCCCGGGTCGATGAGCTGATTGCGGCCTGGCCCCACCAGCTTTCCGGCGGGCAGCGCCAGCGGGTGATGATCGCCATGGCGATCGCCAACGATCCGCAGCTACTGATCGCCGATGAACCCACCACCGCGCTGGACGTGACGGTTCAGCAGGAGATTCTGGCACTTCTGGACGATCTGCGTGATCGCTACGGTATGGGTCTACTGCTGATCAGCCACGATCTCAACCTGGTGCGGCGTCACGCCGATCGCGTGGTGGTCATGCGTCACGGCGAATGCGTGGAAGCCGGGCCGACAACCGATGTTTTCGACACACCACAGAACGCCTACACGCGTCAGCTGATCGACGCGATACCCGCCGGCCGGCCGCTGCCCGTGCCAGAGAATGCCGCGACGCTGCTGAGCGCCAACGATGTGGGCATCACCTTTGCCCGGCCCAAGCCGTTTCTGCGCCCCCGGCCGCCCGCTTTCGTCGCGGTCGAGCCTCTGTCGCTTCAACTGCGTGAGGGAGAAACACTCGGCGTGGTGGGTGAATCCGGTTCCGGCAAGAGCACGCTGGCGGCTGCCCTGATTCGCCTGCTACCGGCCAGTGGCGAGATCCATTTTGACGGCCTGCGCCTGGATTCACTGAGCGGTAACGCGCTCCGGCGCCAGCGACGCGGTTTCCAGATCGTATTTCAGGACCCCTACGGTTCGCTGTCCCCGCGCATGCCGGTCGCCGATATCATCAGCGAAGGGCTGCGCTTTCATCACCCCGAACTCGACGCGTCGAGCGTGACTAAACGGGTCGCAGAGGCGCTACGGGAAGTCGACTTGCCGCCGGATTGCGGCCACCGCTACCCGCACGAGTTCTCGGGCGGCCAGCGCCAGCGCATCGCCATCGCTCGCGCCTTGATTCTCAAACCCCGGCTACTGGTACTCGATGAACCGACATCGGCGCTGGATCGCACCGTACAGAAGCAGCTGATCGAACTGCTGCGCAGCGTCCAGGCCAGGCATGGCCTCAGCTACCTGTTCATCAGCCACGATCTCGCTGTGGTGCGCGCGATGGCCCATCGGATACTGGTACTGAAAGAGGGCAAGGTCGTCGAAGAGGGCCAGTGCGAAACACTGCTCGAAGCGCCCCGCTCGGCTTATACCCGAGCGTTGATCGACGCTTCGTCACTGGTCTGATGACTGCTTTTAAGAAGTTGCGTTACCTTTAAATTTTGAAGAAAGATAACGGTATAAACGTTGACTCGCAATAGATAGAGAAGTGGTCAACGGCAACATTGTTGGCCCGAAGTCCGGCGATCGTCCTTAGAACGCGGCAATTTCTTCCGGGCGCAGATACCGGCACTCCCCCGGCTGGAGATCGGGATCGAGCTCCAGCGGGCCGATCGCTTCGCGATGCAGTGCCTCGACCGTATGCCCCACCGCGGTGAGCATACGCCGGACCAGGTGGTAACGCCCCTCGGTGACACCGATCAGCACTTCGGTGTCGCTGACGGCCTCGAAGGTTGCCGGCCGGGTCGGCCGGTCGTCACCGTTCAACTCGACGCCCTCGGCAAACCGCTCCGCAATACGCTCTGCCTCGCCCGCTGCCAGCGGTTCACCCAACGTCGCCCGATAGCGCTTCACGCAGGCGCGGTTCGGCGACGTCACGCGGTGCGTCCACTTGCCATCGTCGCTGATCAGCAGCAGGCCTGAGGTGTCGAGATCCAGCCGCCCTACCGGATGCACCCGCTCGATCTGCGGGATATCGATCAGACTGAGCACGGAAGGATGATGCGTCGGTCGCAACGAACACTCGACGCCGACCGGCTTGTGCAACATCAGATAGCGCCAACCGACCCGCTCCAGGGTGTCGCCCTGCCATCGCACCACCTGATCGTCGGATACCTGATACGAGGCATCTCGCGTGACTTCGCCGTCTACGCTGACTTCGAACTGGCGCAGCGCACGCTTGGCCTGGCTGCGCGTGAGCTCCGTGGCTTCGCTAAGAAATCGATCCAACCGCATGAATTTGAAAACCCCTGGCTCGCGGCAGGCTCACAGCCATCCGCGGTATTTGAAATAGAGATAAGGTGAAATGCCCGACAACGCCATCAAGCCGATCGCCATCGGATAGCCGAAGCTCCAGGTAAGTTCCGGCATCACGTCGAAGTTCATCCCGTAGATACTGGCGATCATCGTCGGCGGCAGGAACACGACCGAGGCGATGGAGAAGCTCTTGATGATCTGGTTCTGCTCGATGTTGATGAAACCCTGGGTGGTATCCATCAGGAAGTTGACCTTGTCGGACAGGAAGGTGCTGTGGGACATCAGCACCTCGACATCCTGCAGCGCCTCCTTGGCCTGCTCCTGCAGCTCGCCATAATAACGCAGATGCCGGATGAGGAAATAGAGCGAGCGCTGCGTGTCCATCAGACACAGGCGTATCTTGCCGACGATATCCTCGACCTTGGCCAACTGGTCGATCGCCTCCTCCAGATCGGCATCCTCGATCTCCAGTACCATGTGGCTGACCTGTTCGAGGTCGCGGTGCATGTCCTCGATGCCGTCGGCCAGGTTTTCCACCTTCTGTTCGAACAGCGTCACGATCAGCGATTGCGGCGAGGCCGCCTTGACCTGACCGCGCCGCGCTCTTAGCCGGAACAGTCGAAAATCGGCGAGATCGTCCTCGCGCAGCGACAGCAGTCGCTGGGGTTGCAGGATGAAAACCACCGTATTGGTCTGATGCTTGCCTTCGTTGCGTGCCAGAAACAGTGAGTGAACGTGCAGCCCGTCGGTATCGGTAAAAAAGCGCGCCGAGGATTCGATCTCTTCGATATCGGTATTGGCGGGCAACTCGTCCGCGAGAAAGGGTTCCAGTGCCGCGCGGTCTTCGTTGTCGAGATCGTAGGCATCGATCCAGTTGGCTTCCCATAAACGTGCGTCGATGGGGCCTTCACTAAGCTCTCTGAAATCGTTCTGATCGAGGCGAAAGGTTCGAATCATGGCCCATCCTTACTCATGCAGGTCGTCATCGGAATCGGCCAACGCAAAGCCATCTGCGTCTCTCCAGGCGGGGAATTTATCGCGAAACGATGACAGTGCCGATCCCGACAGCGTTACCGTCTCCACGAATCCCTCGTCTACCGGATGATCGGCCAGCGGCTCGCCCTTGAAGTCCACGACCATCGAATCTCCGGCGTAGGGCAAGCCATTGCCATCTTCGCCGACACGATTGACCCCGACGACATAGCTCAGATTCTCGATCGCACGGGCCTTTAGTAGGGTCCGCCAGGCGTGGCGACGTGGGGCCGGCCAGTTGGCAACGCACAGCAACACATCGTATTCGAATGGCTGCTCGGCAGTCGGCTGCTGACGTAGCCAGACCGGGAACCGCAGGTCGTAGCAGACCGACAGCATGACACGCATGCCCTTGACCTCGACGATCTGACGTCGCGAGCCCGCGGCGTAGTGTTTCGGCTCGTCGCCCATCCGGAACAGGTGGCGCTTGTCGTAAACCGTTGCCCGCCCTTCCGGCGTCATCCACACCAGCCGGTTGTAGCAGTTACCGCCTTCGGCGATCGCCAGACTCCCGGTCACGATGCAATACCGCTCGCGTGCCTGGCGGCGCATCCACTCGAGCGTCGGGCTCGAATCGGAGGGCTCGGCCATGAGTTCGGCATTCATGGTGAATCCGGTGGCAAACATCTCCGGTAGCACGATGACATCGGTCTGGCTGCCGTCCAGCGTTCCCATACGGCTATCCAGCAGGCGACGATTGCCTGCCGGATCCTCCCAGTGCAGCTCGCTCTGCACCAGACTCACGCGTAGTTCAGTCATGGAATTCCTCGTTCGAATCGTATTGCACACCGCCCGCGGGCAAACTTCGGACCAGCGTCATCAGGCGCGGCGGCCGAGAGATACGGGTCGTGATAGATTACGGGTTCACGACACGGAGCGTCGAACATGGCTGGTTCTTCTACGGAGACTTCTCGAGTACCGACGACCGATACGGCGCCTGCCGCATCGTCGCCAACACCAAGCGAGGCGCGTCGCGGCGTCATGTTCGGCGTTGCCGCCTACGCCATGTGGGGATGCTTCCCGCTGTTCTTCTCGCTGTTCGACGGCGTACCGGCATTCGAAGTCCTGGTGCAGCGAATTCTGTGGTCCTGTGCCTTTTTGCTTATCGTGGTCACGCTGATGGGGCGCTGGCCGGCACTGCGCCGGAGCTTTCGAAGCTCCCGGGAACTGGCTCGCGGACTGGCCTGGAGTCTGGGTTGCGCGCTGCTCATTGCGCTGAACTGGGGGCTTTATATCTATGCCGTGGAAACACACCACGTCCTCCAGGCGAGTCTGGGCTACTTCATGACACCGCTGGTCAACGTGGCGCTGGGAATGCTGGTGCTGCGTGAACGGCTGAGCCGCTGGCAGATGCTGGCGATCGGGCTGGCGCTGGCAGCCGTCGTGCTGCAGCTGGTGATGCTGGGGCGATTGCCCTGGATCAGCCTGGTGCTCGCGATGACGTTCGGCACCTACGGCCTGCTGCGCAAACGCGTGGCGCTGGATGCGCTCTCGGCCCTGCTGGTTGAAACGAGTCTGCTGCTGCCGTTGAGCCTGGTGGCATTGGTGTGGCTGAGCTGGCATGGCCAGTCCCACTTTGGAGACGGTGCCGGGACCACCGCACTGATGATCGTCAGCGGGGTCATCACCACCCTGCCGCTGCTCGCCTTTGCCGGCGCCGCGCGGCGATTGACGCTCTCCACCGTCGGCTTTCTGATGTATCTCAACCCCACCCTGCAATTCCTGCTGGCGCTGTGGGTGTTCGGTGAGCCGATTTCCGCCTCCCAGTTGATCACCTTCGTGCTGATCTGGATCGGGCTCGGCTTCTACTCGGTGGACACCTGGCGCCGGCATCGCCAGCACGTCGCCTGAACGACGGCAAAGGCCTGCCGTCAGTCAAGACGGCAGGCCGCATCGAAGCGCCGGCAGGATCGGAACGCGGTTTTAGACCTGCAGCCCCATGACTTCCTTATAGGCGGTCACAAGGCGGTTACGCACCTGCACGCCCATATCGAAGCTCACGCTCGCCTTCTGCATGTCGATCATCACGTCGTTCAACGCCACGTTCGGATCGCCGGCCTGGAACGACATCGCCTGTTGATTGGCGGTCTGCTGCATCTGGTTGATTCGACCGAGCGATGCCTGAAGCTCACCAGCGAAGCTACCGCCGGTCTCGGCGGTCGGGGCCAACGGGCTCGCGCTCTGACCGCTGGCCTGGGCCGACAACGCCTGCATCTGTTGAAGCGCCGCCTGGATGGCTGGAGCACTCATGGAGTTTTCCCTGTGTGACGGTTTGACGACAAGACGATTCTCTATCTGCGACGACAGCTATTCGCAGCCGCGGTTCTAGGCAGCGGCTCTTTGCAGTAGCGACTCACTGCAGCAGCGGCTCTTTATCGATAGCGAACGCGCTCAAAAAAGCTGCCGATGGATTCGACGCTCGCAGCCTATCAATAGCCAGCCAATCACTATCGCGGTAAATGCGTGTGAAAACACCGGCTTTTCCTACCTTCACGGTTAACAGAGCGACACATAATGGCTGCCATCAAATTTACGCCCCGGTCTTGGCCGCATCGGACGGACGCTCCGAGCGGGTCGAGTCACGGATGAGCAGACGCGTTGCAGGGAGCAGACTACTGCTATGTTGTCTAGTCGTACCAGGTTGACGGATCGCGCCCCGATGGGTCGCGCCCTCTCGATGGAACACCTCAGGTCGTTGGATCGTACCGCGTGCCTTGATCGGAGCCCGACATGAGCACGGCCGCGTCGCCCAACGACACCCAAGGTTCAGGCAACGCCTCCGCCCGGGCTTCGAATCGGCAAGCCGATTCGGGGACGACCGCTGGCGGCCGCGACTGGTTGAGCAAGCTGCAGACGAATCCGCGCATCCCGCTGATCATCGCCGGCGCCGCTGCCGTGGCGATCGTGATCGCGCTGCTGCTGTGGGCTCGCAGCCCGGAATATCGCGTTCTCTATTCGACACTGACAGACGCCGATGGCGGCCGGATCATCAACCAGCTCGATGCCATGGGCGTGCCCTACGAATTCAGCGAGGGCGGCCAGGCGCTGCTGGTCCCTGCCGATCAGGTCCGTCCGATTCGTCTGAAGCTGGCCGAACAGGGTCTGCCCGAGGCTAGCGGCGTCGGCTTCGAGCTGATGGACGATCAGGCATTTGGTATCAGCCAGTTTGCGGAACAGATCAACTATCAGCGTGCTCTCGAAGGCGAACTGGCACGCACCATCGGTACGCTGGGCAGCGTCGCCCGCGCCCGAGTGCATCTGGCCATGGCCAAGCCGTCGGTCTTCGTCCGCGAGAGTCAGCCCGCCACCGCCTCGGTGGTTCTCGACCTGCAACCGGGTCGCGTACTCGGCGAAGGCCAGGTCAACGCGATCGTCCACATGGTCTCCAGCAGCGTCGCTCAGCTGGCCGTCGATGATGTCACCGTGATCGATCAGAACGGCGACCTGCTGAGCCGGCCGAGCCATGACGCCAATCAACTCGACGGCAGTCAGCTCGATTACGTCGGCAATCTCGAGAATCAATACGCCGATCGCATCGAAGCGATCCTGGCACCTATCGTCGGTGCGAGAAACGTGCGGGCCCAGGTCACCGCGCAGGTCGATTTTTCCCAGCGGGAACAGACCTCGGAGCGCTACGGCCCCAATCAGTCTCCCCACGACGCCGCAGTGCGCAGCAAGCAGAACAGCGTGTCGTTCCAGAGCAATAGCGATCTCGCCATGGGCGTTCCCGGCGCGCTGAGCAATCAGCCGCCGGGGGTGGCCACCTCGCCGATCAATGCCCCGGCCACGCAGGCCCAGAACGTAGACGACGCCGCCGATCAGGCGGATGACGCCACTACCGACGATACGGCCCAGACGGACGACAACGGCACCGATACCGGCCAGGGCCGTCGCGACAGCACCATCAACTATGAAGTCGATCGAACCGTCGATCACGTCAAACAGCATAGCGGCGGCATCGATCGTCTCTCGGTCGCGGTCGTCGTCAACTACAAAGACGGCGTGGACGACGAGGGCAACCCGACTCAGATCGCCCTGAGCGATACCGAGATGGATCAGATTCGCGGCCTGGTGCGTCAGGCGATGGGCTTCTCCGAGACGCGCGGCGATGCTCTCGAAGTGGTCAACAGTCCGTTCCAGATCAAGACTTCGGATTTCGTCGCTCAGCCTTGGTGGCAGACGCCGGCAGTCTGGGACTTGGCCAAGAGCGCGCTCAAATATCTGCTCGTGGCCCTGGCCGCCCTGTTCCTGTGGTTCAAGGTGCTGAAACCGTTGATCCGGCGTCAGACCCCGGAGCCCATCCCGGCACCCGCGGCAGCGCCCGCAGCTCCCCCCTCCGGTGCGGCGGCGGCGGCCGGCGCCGCGAACTATCAGACCGTCAGCGATGCTGGCGGCGGCAGCGCCGCGAAAAGCCGCGAGCGTAACCGGCGCAGCGCCTCGAATTACGAGCAGGACCTCAAGGACGTTCGTGAAATGGCACAGGAAGATCCGCGCCTGGTCGCCATGGTCGTCAGAAGCTGGATGGAAAAATCATGACGCTGGAAATGACCGGCGCCCGACGTGGCGCCATCCTGTTGCTGTCGCTGGATGAAGACAGCGCCGCGGAGGTGTTCAAGTACCTCTCCACCCGCGAAGTACAGGACATCAGCCAGGAGATGGCCAAGCTCGGACAGGTCTCCCATGAGGAAATGGCAGCGGTGCTGCGGGACTTCCATGACGAGGCCGAGCAGTTCACCGCCATCAACCTGCACTCCAACGACCATATTCGTGCGGTCCTGACCAAGGCCCTGGGTAGCGAACGCGCCAGCAGCCTGATCGAGGATATTCTCGAGACCAACAATGCGTCCTCGGGCATCGACTCGCTGAATCTGATGGAAGCGTCGATGGTCGCGGAGTTGATCCGCGACGAGCACCCCCAGATCATCGCCACGATCATGGTTCACCTGGAACGCTCCCAGGCGGCGGACATACTCGAGCTGTTCGACGAAAAATTGCGCGACGACGTCATGTTGCGTATCGCCACGTTCAGCGGCGTGCAGCCGGCTGCGCTGCAGGAACTCACCGAGGTGCTCACCTCGATGCTCGACGGCACCAACCTGAAGCGCAGCAAGATGGGCGGCGTCAGAACCGCGGCCGAGATTCTCAACCTGATGAACACCGCTCAGGAAGAGCAGGTCATCGACGTCGTCCGCGCCCACAGCGAGGACCTCGCCCAGCGCATCATCGACGAAATGTTCCTGTTCGAGAACCTGCTGGACATCGACGATCGCGGCATCCAGATGATCCTGCGCGAGGTCGAGACCAACTCTCTGGTCATCGCGCTGCGAGGGGCCGAGGAGGCACTGATCGATAAGTTCACGCGCAACATGTCCCAGCGCGCGGCCCAGCTGATGCGCGAGGATATGGAAAACCGCGGGCCGATTCGGCTGTCGCAGGTCGAAAACGAACAGAAAGCGATTCTGGGTACGGTGCGCCGTCTTGCCGATTCCGGCGAGATCGCCTTGAGCGGTGGCGACGATGGCTACGTCTGATCGACGCAACCCGCCGGCTCTCGAGACCACCGGTGAGTGGCATCGCTGGCAGATGGAAGATCTCGGCCACGAACACACGTCGGACACCGGACACCCCGTCTTCGATGCCGAGGCGCAACGTCAACGCCGGCAGCAGGAGGCCGACGCCAGGGCGCGTCAGGTAGCCAGCGAAAAGGCCGAGCGCGAAGGCTTCGAGAGCGGCCACCGCGAGGGCCACGAACAGGGCTACCAGGCGGGGTATCAGGAAGGCCTGGAAGCGGCCAACGCCGCCGCCGAGCTGGAGTTCCAGAAACGTCTGGAAATGACTCTGAATCCCCTCGCCGAGCTTGCCGACAACTTTCGTCACGCCCTGACGTCACTGGATACCGAAGTCGCCGACCAACTGATCGAGCTGGCCCTCATTACCGGGCGCCAGCTGGCAGGGGAATCCCTCGCCGCCAACCCCGACCAGATCCTCAGCGTGGTGCGCGAGCTGCTCGATGCCGACACCACGTTGAATGGCAAACCGCGCCTATGGCTGCATCCGGCGGATCTCGAACTGGTGACGGCGGCGATGGGGGAAACGCTCGCGGCCAGCGGCTGGGAGTGCCATCCCGATCCGGCGCTCGAACGCGGCGGCTGCCGTGCCACCAGTGCCGGCGGCGGGCTCGACGCCAGCTTGAGCACCCATTGGAAGGCGATTCTGGGTCAGCGTCGCCAACGCAAGGCACCGTCGGTCAGCGAAAGTCCCGAGCCCCCGGTGGAGCCGAACGCCGAGGATGAGGCCGATGATGCGTGACCCGGCCTCCACCCAGGCAGATTCAGGGGACTCCCCTCACCATCAACGCTGGCGTCAAGCCCTGGCCAAGATCAGCCATCGGGTGGAATCACTCTCCCACTATCGCTACGAGGGTCGCGTCACCCGCGCTACCGGTCTGGTTCTGGAAGCGGTCGGCATCAGCCTCCCGCTGGGCAGTGCCTGCCTGATCGAACTCTCGGCCGGCAATGGCAGTGGCGCCGACGAACGCTTCGCCGAGGCCGAAGTGGTGGGCTTCTCCGGCGACAAACTCTTCCTGATGCCGTTGGCCGACACCAGCGGTCTCTTGCCCGGTGCCCGTGTACTGGCGCTAAGCGGCAATCGCCTGGATATCGCCAGCGCACGTCGATTTCCGCTGGGGGATGGCCTACTGGGTCGTATCGTCGACGGCAACGGCCGCCCGCTGGATGACCACGGCCCGCTGGAACAGGCCCCGCACGCTCCGCTCGAGACGCCACCGATCAACCCACTGTCTCGCGCGCCCATCGATACCGCCATCGATGTCGGTATCCGCGCCATCAACGGCCTGCTGACCGTCGGCCGCGGTCAACGCATGGGCTTGTTCGCCGGCTCCGGGGTCGGCAAGAGCGTGTTGCTGGGAATGATGGCCCGCTTCACCGATGCCGACGTGATCGTCGTCGGCCTGATCGGCGAACGTGGCCGCGAAGTTCAGGACTTTATCGAGAACATCCTCGGCGAAGACGGCCTGGCACGTGCCGTGGTCGTTGCCGCCCCTGCCGACACCTCGCCGCTGCAACGCATGCAGGGCGCAGCCTACGCGACCCGTCTGGCCGAGGATTTTCGCGATCAGGGCCGCAATGTCCTGCTGATCATGGACTCGCTGACCCGCTACGCCATGGCCGCGCGCGAGATCGCCCTGGCCATCGGCGAGCCGCCGGCGACCAAGGGCTATCCGCCCTCCGTCTTCGCCAAGCTGCCCGGTCTGGTCGAACGCGCCGGCAACGGCAAGCGCGGCGGCGGATCGATTACCGCGTTCTACACCGTGTTGACCGAAGGCGACGACCAGCAGGATCCGATCGCCGACTCCGCACGCGCCATTCTCGATGGGCATATCGTGCTTTCCCGCCAACTGGCAGAAAGCGGCCACTACCCGGCCATCGATATCGAAGCCTCGATTAGCCGGGCGATGCCGGCGGTGGTCGAAGCCAAGCGCTTGCGCCAGGCGCAGGGATTCAAGCAGATGATCTCCCGCTACCAGCGCAACCGCGATCTGATCAACGTCGGCGCCTATATCAGCGGCCAGGATCCGCAGCTTGACCGCGCGGTCGCCCTGTATCCGCGGCTCGAGTCGTTCCTGCAGCAGGGTATGAACGAGATCGCGGAGCTGGCGCCCACCCATGCCGACCTGGACCGACTCATCCCCATTGCCGACTGACTTACCGGATTCGCTCACCTCTCCTCGCCTGTCCGGCTGATGGAATAGTCGCCTTTTCTAGCGTTTCTCGAGCGTTTGCCACGCCGCCCGGGCGGTCACAATGGCAACCGGTGAAAGATCCCAACGGTATCGGGCTTCACCGCACTCACGGTATGAACAGGAGGTGACGTCTTGGCCAACAGACCCGCCATGCAGATGCTTCGAGATCTTGCCCAGCGCAGCAGCGACAAGGCCGTCGAGACTCTTGGCCACCTGCAGCGCCAGCAGCAGGAGGCCCAGGATCAGCTGGCTCAGCTTCAGCGCTATCGCGACGAGTATCAGCGCAAGCTGCACGACAGCCTGACGCAAGGCGTCTCTTCCAGCCAGTGGCGCGACTATCAGCAGTTCATCGGCTCGCTGGATAACGCGATCGAGCAGCAGCAGCGCCGGCTCGGCGAGCAGCAATCGCGTGTCGAGAACGGCAAACAGCACTGGCAGGGCGAGCATCGCAAGCTCAACGCCTACGAAACGCTGCATAGCCGACGGCAGAGCGAAGCGGCCCACCAGCTGTCACGCCATGAGCAGCGCCACAGCGACGAGATGGCAGCGCAGTTGCGTCGTCGTCAACAAGATGGCGCGCACCGGTAGCCGGCTGTTCGCAAGACGGGTCCCGGTTCTCGTGTCCGGTGCCACTCTGCATCGAAAAACTTAACGATAATCACTCTGGCGCCATCGTCCATGGAACTCTCCTCTCTTACCGCTGCGACGTCCTCCTCTTCGGCGCGAAACACCGACGCCCGGAGCAGTGCATCCTCGAACTCGGCCAACGCGCCGTTCGCCGATGTCATGCAGCGCACGGCGAATGCCGGAAAGCCGCAACGTTCCGGCGCCAGCAGCGAGAATCCAGCGCCGCGTTCCTCGACAACATCCACATCGGGCGCGAGTTCGCAGCCGGACACGAGCCAGGCGTCCAATGACCTGACGTCCTCAGGCCAGACGCCCTCTGGAGAGAAGACGACAGCGCCCTCTTCGGCGGACGTGGCGACCTCGCGAACGACGCAGGAATCACCGCAGGCGCAGGGCGGCTCTCAGGGATCCGACCCGGCCTCCACGGACGCGCAGCAGATTCTGCAGTCGCTCGAGACGGGCGACATGGCCGGGCTTCACGCCGCGCTCGAAAAGCTTGCAGGCGGCAAAGAGATTGGTAACACAGCATCCGATACCGCGGCGGCCGACGATGATTCGGCAGCGCCCGACGCCCAGGGGCTTGCCGCGCTCTTCGCCGCCCTGCCCCTGAACATGACATCGGCGGGATCGATGCCGAACGGCGTCGGCAATACCGCTGGCGGATCGACCGCAACCCAGGCCGCGCTCCAGCGGACCGGGTTGGGGGCGCCCACAGGCCATGCCGGCGAGCTCGCGAGCATCGCCCAGAAGGTACTGGCTGCGGCGAGCCAGCAGCCGGGCGCATCGACTCGCGTCAACGCCGGTTCCCAGGCCGCAACCGGGGACGCCTCGTCGGATCTCTACGGCAAGCCGGGATCACTGGGCAACCTCGTGCCGGGCAATCTCGTTCCGGGTAATCTCGCGCCGGGCACTGGCACGTCATCGGGTCAGCCCATGCCGCAGGGCGATTTGACCGCGGGTGACAGGCTCGATGCCACGTTGGCGAGCAATCGCGACTTCGGCAATCTGAATTCGGGCGCGTCACCCGGCGATCGTCCCGATCCCGGTTCACTGGCCAGCCTGACCGCCTCGCTCTCGAATGCCACCGGCGCTTCCACTCCGGCGGCATCGGCAGCGCCGGCCGCCATCACCACTGCCGTTCAGTCGCCCCAGTGGCCGGCCTCTTTCGGCCAGCAGGTGCTGCAGATGCATCAGCGCGGTGATCAACAGATGTCGCTGAGACTTCACCCTCAGGATCTGGGGCCGCTGAGTGTCACGTTGACGGTTCAGGATCAACAGGCCCAGCTCCAAATCCTCTCGGCTCATGCGCCGGTCCGGGCGGCGGTCGAGGCGGCGATCCCCCAGCTTCGCCAGGCGTTGGCCGATAGCGGCATCGCCCTGGGTGAAGCGATGGTCGGTGATCAGGGGTTATTTCAGCAAAACCAGTTTCAGGATCAGTCTTCCGGCGATGATCGGCGGCGAGGCGCTTCGGTTCCCGGCGGCGCGCTGCTGACCGCCGCGCCCATCGATACCGGCGACGAGTCCGTTCTCCGTCAGGTCGACCTCAGGTCGAATGGCAATATCAGCCTTTATGCCTAGCCGGCGCTGCCGATAATACGGGTGGCGATTGGCGAACGTTCGCCGCGACATCACGCCATCACCACGCTATGCGACGGCATTGGCAACCCATGCCCACCGTTAGATTTCGGGGCATGAAAGGGGAAGTTGGCAAGTCGCAAGGCGTCTTTTCCAGCGATCGTCACGAGCCCTCGCCCCGCATAATCCGCAGCAACTTCCCGAGATAATCCGCAATGGCAGAAGCAATGTCCGCACCCCGTAAAAGCCGAACCCTGATGTTGGTGGGACTATTGATCGTTCTGCTGGCGGTAGCCAGTTCGGTCGCCGTCTATTTCTATCTCGATGCCCGCGGTGGCAGCGATACCACCGACGTCGTCGAGGACGAGCCGGTCGAACCGCCGGTGCCGATCTTCGTCACCATCCAGCCGTTCACGGTCAATCTGCAGAGCGATTACGGTGATCGTCTGCTCTACGTGGGTCTCTCACTGCGCGTCGACGACCAACGAACCCGTGATTTCCTCGAGCAGCACATGCCGGAAGTCCGCAGCCGGCTGCTGATGCTGCTTTCCGGCAAGAGTGCGGAAGAGCTGATCAAGCCCGAAGGCAAGACCCGGATAAAGCAGCAGATTCTCGGTCTGTTCGACGAGCCGATCACCACGCCGCAGCCCCAGTTATCCATCGATGACGTGCTGTTTTCCGATTTCATCGTGCAGTAAGCGGACGCCAGGCCAATCATGTCCCAAGACGATTTACTGTCGCAGGAAGAGATCGACGCCCTTCTCAACGGGGTCAGCGGCGGCGACGACGACAAGCCGGCCGACGACTCCCAGAGCGGCCGTCAAACCCGACCGTTCGACCCGGCCAACCAGCACCGGGTCATTCGCGAGCGACTGCAGGCGCTGGACATCATTAACGAGCGTTTCGCGCGTCTCTTTCGGATGGCGCTGTTCAACCTGATACGACGCAGCGCCGACATCACGGTGTCCGGCGTGCGCTATCAGAGCTACAGCGAATTCGCGCGCAATCTGCCGGTGCCCACCAATCTCAACCTGATCAGCCTGAAGCCGCTGAAGGGCACCGCTCTGCTGGTGTTCCCGCCGGGCCTGGTGTTCATGGTGGTGGACAATCTGTTCGGCGGCGACGGTCGATTCCTGACCAAATCCGATGGCCGGGAATTCACCGCCACCGAGCAACGCATCATTCAGCGCCTGATGTCCTTGGCGCTGGAGGGCTACGAGGACGCCTGGAAATCGATCTATCCGCTGGAGATCGACTACATGCGCTCGGAGATGCAGGTCCGTTTTGCCAATATCACCAATTCGCCCAACGAGATCGTCGTCAACAGCACGTTCCATCTCGAGGTCGGCAACCTGGCCAGCGACTTCAATATCTGTATTCCGTTTTCCATGATCGAACCGATCCGGGACATTCTATCCAGTCCGATCGGCGCTCTGGACAGCGACGACACCCAGTGGGAGTCGCGGATGGCCGGCGAGATCAAGCAGACCCAGGTCGAACTGATCGCCGATTTCGCCGAGATATCTTCCACCATCGGTGACGTGCTGGCACTGGAAGTCGGCGACATTCTGCCCATCGATCTCCCCAAGACTCTCGGCGTGCGCGTCGACGGCGTTCCGGTCATGGCCTGTGAATACGGTACCCGGCATGGCCAGCGCGCCCTGCGGGTGAAGCATCTTATCGACCATGGTACGTACTCCGCCATGAAGGACTTTGACAATGAGTGACGATCAAAAACCGGGATCCCAGCAGGGAGCTTCCGATAACGCAAGCCAGGAAGATGCCGAAGATCTCTGGGCGGCAGCCATGGCGGAACAGGGCGTCGAGCCTGAAGCCACCGAGCCCAACGCCGCTGAGTCCAGCGCCGTCGAGTCCAAAGCCGCCGAGTCCAACGCTCACAAGGCCGCGCCCAAGGGACCCGCCCAGCCTACCGCCACCGCGAACTCAGGCGAGTCCCGAGCCGCCGAAATCGGCGTGTTCCAGTCCTTCGATCAAGGCAGCGACAACGCGCGCCAGACGCGGGATCTGGGCGTCGTCATGGATATCCCGGTCAAGCTGTCGGTGGAACTGGGACGAACGCGCATCACCATCAAGCAGCTGCTGGAGCTGGCCCAGGGTTCGGTGGTGGAACTGGATGGGTTGGCCGGTGAGCCGATGGACATTCTGATCAACGGCTATCTCATCGCCCAGGGCGAAGTGGTCGTGGTGGAGGACAAGTACGGCATCCGCATCACCGAGATCATCACGCCGTCCGAACGCGTCCAAAAACTGAATCGATGAAAGACGACACCTTCCAGCAGGCAGCCCACGCGGGCGGTGAAGGGATCGGTCTGCTGATGATCGGCAAGACGGCCATCTCGCTGCTCGTGGTCATCGCGATCATTCTGGGTTGCGCCTGGCTGCTGAAGCGCCTCGGCCCCAATCGCCGCGCAGGAACGCAACATCTGCGCGTCGTGGCAAGCACGCCCGTGGGCCAACGCGAGCGCGTGGTGATCGTCGAGGTCGCCGATCGCTGGCTGGTGCTGGGTGTCGGCGGCGGCCAGGTGACCAGGCTGGACAGCATGGATCCGCCTACCCCGCCCGCCGTAGACCCCGCGGCGTCACCGCTGGTCGGCTCGTTCGCCAGCCGTTTCGGGCAGGCGCTCAAGCACAACGCACGAGATTCCCTGAAGCGCCGGAGCTCACGGGACGGTGGCGGGGTCGACTCCTGATGGCCGTCTTCGGCGCAGCGGTCGCCGCCCCGCCCGCCGGCATCATGGCTACGCGCATCGCCGCGGCGAGACGGGGTCATCGTCAATGCCGTGGCCTGATCGTGACGCTGGCGGCACTGGCAGCTTTGACGGCCAGTCACGGGGCCCTCGCACAGGCGCTCCCGGGCATCATCAGTGAACCGATGCCGGACGGTGGGCAACGCTGGTCGTTGAGCCTGCAGACGCTGCTATTTCTGTCGTCGCTCGCCTTCCTGCCGGCGATGCTGCTGATGATGACCTGCTTCACCCGAATCATCATCGTGCTGGGCCTGTTGCGCACCGCCATGGCCACGCCGTCCGCGCCGCCCACCCAGGTGCTGCTGGGGCTCGCCCTGTTCCTGACCTTCTTCATCATGTCGCCGGTGCTGGACCGGGTTTACGACGAGGCCTGGCAACCGTTCTCGGCCGAACAGATATCGCTGGAGGAAGCCCTCGACCGGGGTAGCCAACCCTTTCGCGAGTTCATGTTCGCGCAGACCCGCCAGGCCGATCTGGCGATGTTCGCCCGGATTGCCGATGTCGGTGAGATGCAGGGCCCGGAAGACGTGCCGATGCGCATCCTGGTTCCCGCTTACGTGACCAGCGAACTGAAGACGGCGTTCCAGATCGGCTTCACGATCTTCATTCCGTTTCTGATCATCGATCTGGTCGTCGCCAGTGTGCTGATGGCACTGGGGATGATGATGGTGCCACCGGCGACGATTTCCCTGCCCTTCAAGCTGATGCTGTTCGTCCTCGTCGACGGCTGGCAGCTTCTGATCGGCTCGCTGACCCAGAGCTTCTATCTTTCTTGAACGGCTGGCGGCGTCGAGGGTTAGCCGCCACCGCACGGAGGTGAACAGTGTCCCCGGAAATGGTAATGAGCATGGCCTATCAGGGCATGAAAGTGACCCTGATGATGGCCGCCCCGCTGCTGCTGACCGCGCTCCTGATCGGCCTGCTGGTCAGCCTGTTTCAGGCCGCGACCCAGATCAACGAAATGACGCTGTCGTTCATTCCCAAGATCCTGGGCGTCTTCGCCATGTTGATCGTGTCGGGAGCGTGGATGATTCAGCTGCTGGTCAATTTCACCCGGGAGCTGCTGCAGAATATTCCCATGATGGTGAGCTGAGGCGGCAACGCCCGCGATGATCGACATCACTTCCGCCCATTGGCTGGGCTGGCTTCAGCTGTTCTTCTGGCCCACGGTGCGCATTCTTGCCTTCTTCATGGCCTCGCCGCTATGGAGCCTTCCCAGCGTGCCGACCCCGGTCAAGGCGCTGTTTGGTGCCAGCATTGCCATCGCCATTGCTCCGACGCTGCCGCCGATGCCGGAGATCCCGCTGTTTTCACTGGAAAGCTTCGGTCTGATGCTGCAACAGATCCTGATCGGCGTAGCCATGGGGCTGGTACTGCGGGTGATGATCGCGGTGGTCCAGACGGCCGGTGAATTCATCAGCATGCAGATGGGCCTGGGGTTCGCCACGTTCTATCAGCCGGATGCCGGCACCAACACGATGGTGCTATCACGCCTGCTG
The DNA here is from genome assembly GCF_001937155.1 of Salinicola sp. MH3R3-1. NCBI lineage: Bacteria > Pseudomonadati > Pseudomonadota > Gammaproteobacteria > Oceanospirillales > Halomonadaceae > Salinicola > Salinicola sp. MH3R3-1. The sequence goes on from NZ_MSDP01000015.1 coordinate 107,366, forward strand.
GAGGTGGTGACGCTGCTGATGTTCCTGGCCATGAACGGGCATCTGGTCACCATCGAAATTCTGGCCTGGACGTTCGAGATGTTGCCGATCGGTTCGACCTCGATCGATGCCAGTTTCGCCGAGACGCTGGCCCGCTGGGGCGGCACGATCTTCTCTTCCGGCCTGCTGATGGCTATCCCCATCATCACCGCTCTGCTGCTGATCAATCTCTCGCTGGGCATTCTCAACCGCGCCTCGCCTCAGCTGTCGATCTTCTCGGTGGGCTTTCCCATGACCTTGACCGCTGGCCTGGTGCTTATCACTGCCTTGATTCCGGATCTGGGTGGTTTCTGGAGCGGCCTGTTCAATACGCAGCTCCGTTTCATGCAGGGCATGATCGAGCAGATGGCCGGCTCGTCCTGACTCGGTGGCTGGGTGATTCGAGGGTAAAGCCCGGCATCGACATTCGGTTTCGCGTCAGCCCGCGCTTTTCGATCCCTGACGCGCTTCGACCCTGACGTTTTTCGACCCATTCGCGTTGCATGACACTCGAACGAAAAAGAGAGGCGCATCCAGATGAATACGCCCCTCTCTCGTGTCGTGCCCACCGACCGACCCCGGCCTGGCCCGACTAACATGGACACCGAATCTCACATCAGATCGAACAGCGAGGTCCCCTGTAGATCGACGAAGGCTTTCTGCGACGCCTGCAACCCTACCTGACGTAGCACGTAGTCGGAAATGGCGGTGGTGTAATCCAGATCGATCAGATCGCTCTGGGTCTGGGTGTAGCTGATTTTACGGTCGCTACCCACGGTGTCGAGGGTGTCCAGCTCGTTGAGCCGCGCCCCGACGGATGCGCGCACGGTCAGCACGTTGTCCAGCGCGTTGTCCATCTCCCGACTGGAGGTCGACAGCGTATTGGCGAAAGCCGCTTTGTCGGCGTCGGAATCGAGCGGATTCTCCAGCGCCGAGAGCATGTTCTCGAAGGTAGTGAAGACGTCCGGATCCATGCTCTGCGCCGTACCCACCGCGAGCGAGTCGCCGTCCTCGGGCGCGCCTTCAAGCGTCAGACGGACACCACCGAATTCCAGCGTGGCGCTGGAGCCGTCATAGGTGCCCGTTGTGCCATCTTCAGGGCCACCATTGATCGTATACTCGAAGGTTCCGTCGCCGTTGTCATCGAACGAGATGGCGTAGCTGTCGCCATAGCCGTCGGCGGTGGTGTCGGTGACCTGTGGGCCGGTGAAGGTGAGGCTGCCGGCATTACTCGTGTCGGCCTTGGCCACGTAACCGGACCCGGCAGCGACGGTCTGGAAGACATCGGTGCCGGTATTGCCCACTTCCATTAGCCGCGAGGAGTCTACCTTCTGCTGACGCACCTGGTCGGAACCTTCGTACTGCACCGCGCCGGTGGCATCCTTGACGAACGGTGCGGCCCCGTCCTGATAACCGCCGAAGAGATGGCTGCCGTTACCGTCGGTGGAGTTCGCCTGGCCCAGCAGTGCCTCGTAGACGCCGCGCAATTCCGTGGACATCGACTGCCGGTCGGCATCACTCAGCGTGCCGTTGCCGGCTTGAACCATCAACTCCTTGGCCCGGGTCAGGGAGTCGGAAACGCTATTGAGAACGCTCTCTTCCTGGCTCAGGGAGTTACGCACGGTCACGCGGCTATCGCTCTGCTGGCTATTGCTGGCCAGCGACTGCGACACGCCGACGGCACGCGAGGCGGCCTGCGGGTCATCGGACGGACGCACGACGCGCTTACCGGACGCGATCTGTTCGCCGACTTCCATGAAGGCGCTCTGCTGGCGGTTCATCGAGCTGACACTGCGCTCGAACATCATTACGGTGCTGACACGCACGGCACTCTCCTCGATGATGCCTCGATGGCGCCACGATAAAAGGCGCGATCAATAGCTGTTCAATAACGACGCTTCACAATCACGACGTTCGGCGGCTTTTTAAGCGCGCAGATTCAAGATCGTATCCAGGATGGTCGAACCCGCTTCGATGATCTTGGCGTTGGCCGAGTAGTACTGCTGATACTGCATCAGGTTGGCGTACTCCTCGTCCAGATTCACGCCGGAGTCGGCCTGCTGATAGGCGTAGAGCTGATCGCTCAGCCCCTCTTGCGTGGTGAGGTTGGCCTGGGTGATCGCGGCACGGTTGCCGACATCGCTGACCATCGCGGCATAGCCGCCGCTGAGCGTGGCACTGCCACCCACCAGCTTCTGATTCTGCAGGTCCAGCAGCGCCAAGGCGTTGCGGTTGTCGCCGCTGCCACCGCTGTCACCATCGGCGGCGGCGATCTTGCTGGTATCGCTCAACGCCACATCGAATCCGGCGGCCGCGTTGCGGGTGGGCTGCAGCGTGAAGACATCCCCCTCGGCCGGGTTACCCTCGAGTGTCAGCGTTACCCCGCCAACGGATAACGTGCCATCCTCTGGAGAGACAGTACTGGTATCGCCGCTACTCAGATTTTCGACCGAGTAGGAGCCATTGGCCTGATAGGTCAGGCGATAATCATCCGATGTCAGTTGGCTGATATCGCCATATTCGGCGGACATCGAACCACTGCCGTTATTGGTCGAACGGCTGACGATGGTGGGACTGCCGATATCGAAGAACGCCTCGCCCTCATCACCGTTGAGATCGACGCCGGCTTCATGCTGCGCGTTGAAACTTGATGCCAGGGTCACCGCCAACTGGCCGAGCTGGTTCTGGGCGTTATCCAGCGTTTCGCGGCGAAAGCTCATCATCCCGCCCAGCTCGCCACCCTTGATGACCGACTCCTTGAGCGGCGACTGCGAGCCGGCGCCATCCTCGTAGGCGATCGTGACGCTGGAGGGGTCATCGCTGTTCTTGACCGCGACGAGATCGAACGACTTGTTACCGGCGACCAGCGGCATCCCGTTGGACAGCGACACCTGATAGGTCGAGCCATCCTGGACCTGGACGTTGACATCGACCAGCTCGCCGAGGTCGCTGACCAGCTTGTCGCGCTGGTCCAGCAGCGCGTTGGGCTCTTCGCCGCTTCGCGCCCGCGCCAGCGTGACCTGCTTGTTGAGACCGGCGATCTGATCGCTCAGGTTGTTGACCTGGGTGACCACGTCGCCGATCTGGCCATTGATGCCCTCGCGCATATCGCCAAGATAGCTGTCATAGGCGCGAAACTGAGCCACCATGCTGCGCGAGCTGCCCAACACGCCCTCTCGCGCCGCCGCATCCGCAGGCGCGCCGGTCAGATCCTCGACGCTGGAAAAGAAGCCCTGCATCAGCGTGGTCAGACCGGAATCGCTATCTGCCAACAGGTCGTCGACCTGGTTGACCTGGCTTTGATAGGTTTCCAGCGCCGACTGCTGGCTGTTGACCTGATTGAGCTGCGAGCTGATATAGCCATTGTACTGACGTTGAATGCCGTCGACGCTGACACCGGAACCGCCGGCCGCATCGCCACTGCCATTCTGTCCCAGCAGCGTCAACTGGCGGCTGTAGCCGTCGGTATAGACGTTGCTGATGTTATTGCTGGTGGTCGACAGCGCGTTCTGCGCCGCGCTCAAACCACTAAGGCCAATCGAATACAGGCTCATATCGCTTTCCCGTGAAACGCCGAGTCAATCCGGGCGATGTCCATGCAAGGTCATGATTTTTATCGGCGGCGCCCGTCACTTCTTGAACCTTCCAAGGCGTGATTTCGCAACGAATTGTTACCGCCGATCAGAAGATGGCAGTGGGCAGTGCGTCGGGGCCGAAAGGGTTATTGACGCGGCTGGACGCGGCCAACCGATCGCTACCTGCCGAGGATTCGAGCGTACCCAGCTGCGCCATGATCCCGCGAAGTTTGTCGGCGTAACGCGGATCGGTGGCATAGCCGCCCTGCTGCAATGCCTGCGCTGCCACGTCGGGCGACGCCGCCGCGACCACGCCCTGATAACGCGGATTGTCACCAATCAGCTTGGCGTAATCGGCGAACGCCTCGGCATAGGAGTCATAGACCCGGAAGCGATCGGCCATCTTGATCGGCCGCCCGGCGACATACTCGGTGGTGGTGATCTCGGTGGTGGCGCCCTGCCAGGACTGGCCGGCCTTGATGCCGAAAAGGTTATGACTGTTGCCGCCATTGGCGGTGGGGATCTCTCGCTGGCCCCAGCCGGTTTCGAGTGCGGCCTGAGCGAGGATCAGCTCGGCGGGCACACCCGATGACTGCTCGGCCTGCTGGGCGGGCCCGGCCAGACTGTCCAGGAAAGCGCGAACGTGAGCCGGGCGATCGTCGGATTCGCTCGTCGCCGACGCTGAAGGTGTGGAGTTCGCGGCAGTCGCCGCCGAGCCGAGTGCGTCGGACTCGAAGCCGGCCGAGGCGCGTTCCGAAGCGTTCGGCACGAATCCGGGCGTACGCAGACCGCCATGCAGCAGGCGCGGCGTCCCTCTCGGGATACCGGCAATCAGCGCCGAGCTGTCGTCGGCCGTGCTGGCTCCCGGAAGCGCCGCGGTTCCCGGCAGCCCGCTGCCTTCGAGCTGCTGAACCAGCTGATCGGCGAGCCCCAGGCCCTTGCCCGCGAGCTGCTGCGCCCATTGCTGATCCTGCATCGAGCGCATCATGTCCATCTGATGGCTCTCCAGCAGTCCGGATTTGGGACTGGCGTCGCGCATGCTCTTGAGCATCATCTGCAGGAAGATCGCCTCGAACTGACGCGAAGCCTCCTTGAGACTGCCCTGCGGCGAGTTGGCAGCGCTGTACTTGAGTTTCTGTACGCTATGGACATCAAGCGCGAACTGCCCCGAGAGATCGTTGCTCATCGCCATCAGATGATATCCAGTTCGGCATTGAGCGAGCCGGCCGACTTCAACGCCTGCAGAATCGACATCAGATCCTGCGGCGATGCCCCCAGCGCGTTCAAGGCATTGACCACCTCCATCAGGTCGGCGCTGGTCTGAACTATCTGCAATGCGCCGCCCTCCTGCTGCACGGTGATATCGGCATTGGGCACGACCACGGTATTTCCGCCGGACAGCGCGTTGGGCTGGCTGACCTGCGGATTGGAATCGATAACGATCGACAGGTTGCCGTGAGCCACGGCGGCACGATTGAGCGTCACGGTATCGGACAGCACCACCGAGCCGGTACGCGCATTGAGGATGACCTTGGCCGGGCCGCGTTCGGTGGTGACGTTCACGCCCTGTACTCGCGCCAGGAAGTTGACCCGATCATTGTCATTGCCCGGCAACTTTAGCTGGACCGTGCGACCGTCGAGCGCGGCGGCCACCGGCGCACCGAACTCCTGATTGATTGCCGCCACCATCCGCCGGGCGTTCTCGAAATCGGAATCCTTGAGGAACAGATCCAGCGTACCGTTGGCGTCGCCCAGGCGCATCGGGACTTCCTGCTCGACCAGCCCCCCGCCCGGAATGCGTCCCGCCGCCAGATGATTGACGGAAACGCTGCTGCCTGCGGCCTCGGCGCCGGCACCACCGACATAGACATTGCCCTGGGCCAGCGCATAGACACGGCCGTCGGCCCCCTTCAGCGGCGTCATCAAAAGCGTCCCGCCACGAATGCTATCGGCATTGCCGACCGATGAGACGGTGACATCGATCTCCTGCCCCTGACGCGAGAACGGTGGCAGCTTGGCGGTGACCATGACCGCCGCCACGTTGCGCAGCTGCATGTTGGTGCCAGCGGGGATCGTGACGCCCAGCTGCGACAGCAGGTTGGTGACACTCTGACCGGTAAACGGTGCCTGGGTGGTCTGGTCACCGGTACCGTCCAGGCCAACGACCAGGCCGTAGCCGACCAGCGGGTTGTCACGCACGCCGGAAAAGTTGGCGAGATCCTGAATACGCTGCGCCTGGGCACTCACGCTGAACAGCAGGACCGCCAACAGCAGCACGATTGTCGCCAGCGGTGATCGGCGTGACGGACAGCGCGGATCCGGCGACGGGAACGAAAGAGACATAGGCATCAGAAAGGCGAAATGTTGAGGAAGAAACGCTGCAGCCAACCCATGGTCTGCGCTTCGTTGATATACCCATCACCGATATATTCGATGCGGGCATCGGCCACCTGGGTCGACTGCACGGTGTTGGCACCGCTGATCGCCCGGGGATTGACCACGCCGGAAAACCGGATGTACTCGGTGCCCTGATTGATCGCGATCTGCTTCTCGCCACGCACCTTGAGATTGCCGTTGGCCAGCAGATCGTAGACGGTCACGGTAATGGTGCCGGTGAAGGTGTTGTTGGCGTTGGCGCCGCCCGAACCGTTGAAGACATTCTCGCCTTCGAGGTCGGTACCGTACTTTTCGAGAAAATCGAGCGCATCAGGCACCGTCGTCGGTGTGAAAGAGGTGGAGCCATTGCGGGTCGCATTGGCCGCCGAATTCTTGCTGGCACTGACCTGTTCATCGAGCACGATGGTGATGATGTCGCCGACCTGACGCGGGCGGCGGTCCTCGAATAGCGGTTGAAAGCCGAATCTGGCCTGATAGATCGAACCGTTGGCCTGCACCGGCGGCGTCGAAGGTATCTCCACCGGCGCCGAATCCTCGACCACGGAGTGGCGGGGAATCTGGGCGCAGCCGGAGACGATCAGCGCCAGAGAGAGGCCGACCAACATCATCATCCTGCGCCACATCGGGCCTAGTTCCAGGTTCGGCGACACGCGTCTTCCTCGGTTATAGCTGGGTCAGACGCTGCAGCATCTGATCGGATGTTTCGACGGCCTTGCTGTTGATCTCGTAGGCACGCTGCGTCTCGATCATGCTGACCATTTCCTCCACCACGTTGACGTTGGAGGTTTCGACATAGCCCTGATAAAGCTTGCCGGCACCATCCAGCCCCGGGTTGAGATCGGTACGCGGCCCCGACGCATCGGTCTCCAGATACAGGTTCTGGCCGATGCTCTGAAGCCCGGTCGGATTGATGAAGGTAGAGAGCATCATCTGCCCGACTTCGTTGCTCTGCGACGTGCCGGGTTGAGTAACGGAGACGGCGCCGTCCTGGCTCACGCTGATCGACAGCGCATTCTGCGGAATCACGATCGGCGGATCGACCGGATAGCCGCCGGCGGTCACCAGCTGGCCGTTTTCGTTGACCTGGAAACTGCCATCGCGGGTATAGCCGGTGGTGCCGTCCGGCATCTGCACGGCGAAGAAGCCCTTGCCGTTGATTGCCAGGTCGCGGGAGTTCTCGGTGTTCTGCAGTCCGCCTTGCGTATGTAACCGTTCGGTAGCGACCGGACGCACACCAGTACCGACCTGCATGCCCGAGGGCAGCGTGTCGACTACCGAAGACTGGGCACCGGGCTGACGCACGTTCTGGTACAGCAGGTCTTCGAACACCGCGCGAGAGCGCTTGAAGCCGTTGGTCGAGACGTTGGCCAGGTTGTTGGAAATCACGTCCAGCTTGACCTGCTGCGACTCCAGCCCCGTCTTGGCCGTCCATAAAGACTTGATCATGAGAGAAACCCTATTATCGGTGAGCTAGCGCGGCGGCTGGCATCAGCTGGTCAGAGAAAGCAGACTGTTGGCGCGTTGCTCGTTCTCGTCCGCGCTTTCGATCACCTTCATGTGCATGTCGTAACGACGGGCGCTGTCGATCATCGAGATCATCGCATCGGTGGCGGTCACGTTACTGCCTTCGAGCGCACCGGGAACCAGGCGCCGTGTATCGTCGGCGGGTATCGGCGCCGCGATGTCCTGACCTTGCGCCGGCGTCATGCGAAACAGCCCGTCTTCGCCGCGCACCAGGTTGTCGTTGCCCGGCGCCACCATCTTGAGGCGCGCCAACGGGGCCACGGCATCGGGATTCTGACCCGGCTCCAGCACGCTGATCGAGCCGTCGGCCGCGATCGTCACATCGCCGCCGAGCGGTACCACGATCGCCTGACCGTTGTCCGAGAGCACAGGGTTGCCGAGCGAGGTCAGCAAACCGGTCGAGTCGACCTGCAGATCACCGCGCCGGGTATAGGCTTCGCCGCCATCCGGGGACTGTACGGCCAGCCAGGTATCGTCCCCTTGCAGGGCAACGTCGAGGCTGCGTCCGGTCGTGTTGATGTTGCCCGGCGTGAAGTCCGCGCCCGGCGTGGTCATCATCGAGGCAACACGTGTCGGCAGGCGCGCTTCGCCCTCTACCGGCACCGCGCGAAGCGCCATCAGCTCGCCGCGAAATCCCGGCGTGCTGACGTTGGCCAGGTTGTTGTTGACCACCGACTGCTGCGCCATGGTCTGGCTCGCGCCACCGCCGGCGGTGTAGAGAATTCTATCCATGCCCAGTGCCTTTCAGGTCAGTGCCTTTCAAGTCAGTGCCTTTCAAGTCAGCGCCTTTCGGACCAGAGCTTTCGCATCAGGTCTGTCGAAGTGAGGTCTTTCGAAGCGAAGTCTATCGAAGCAAGGTCGTTGCCGGTCACATCGCGACCGGCAACGCCAGTGTGTTGGCAACAGAACTATCAGCGCAGCTGCGCGACCTGATCCATCACCTCGGACTGGGTGCGAATCGAGTTGGTGTTGGCCTGATAGTTGCGCTGCGCAATGATCAGGTTGACCAGCTCCTGCGTCAGATCGACGTTGGAGGCCTCGAGCGTCTCGGACTCGATCGATCCCAGCGTGCCGGTACCTGCGGTTCCCAGCAGTTCATTACCCGAGGTCGCCGTCGCCGCGAACAGGTTGCCGCCGGACGGTGACAGACCCTCGGGGTTACGGAAGGTCGCCAGCGCGATCTGGCCCAGATTGACGGTCTTCTCGTTGGCATAGCTGCCCACGACGGAGCCGTCATCGGCGAAGCTGATGCCGACCAGGGCACCGGAACCATAGCCATCCTGCGCCAGGCTCTTGACCGTTGAGTCGTTGGAGAACTGGGTGCTGCCCGCCATGTTGAACGTGGCGTTGACCGGGTCGACACCATCGCCGAGTTCATTGGCACCGAAAGCCAGCGTCGGCCAGTCGACGGGGTTGGCCGTTGCGTCAGCACCGTCGATCGTCGCCAGCTTGCCGTCATTGTCGAACGTCACCGGGAATTCCTGATCCGTCACCACGCCATCCAGCGCGGTACGCGCGCTCCAGGCGTTATCGTCGGTCTTCTGGAAATAAAGCGTGGCGTTGTGCTGCTCGCCCTGGGAATCGTAGACCGTGAAACTCGTCGAGTAGTTGTAGGGAACGGTGGTCTGCTCTGCGGTGTCTTCAGCCGTCTTGGCAGCGAGACTGTTATAGAGAACCGCCGTGGAAGACTCGTCGGCAACCGTGGACGCATCCAGATTGAGCTGGATGTTGATCCCCGTGCCGGTGGCGCCGGTAGCGCTCGCCGGCATATCCGACGCCGGGATGTTGAGCACCTGCGGCTGGCCGCCGACCACGACGCCGGAATTGACGTCACCCGCATCGGCCAGGCCATAGCCCATCAGCCGCGCGCCCTGAGCATTTTCCAGATAACCGTCGGCGGTCATCGTCAACTGGCCGTTGCGCGAATAGCCGACCTCGCCTTCCTGCTGAAAACGCAGGAAACCGTCGCCGCTAATGGCGACATCCAGGTTGCGCCCGGTAGCTTCCAGACTGCCGGTACCGAAGTCTTGCAGCACACCGGAAACCCGAGTCCCCAGACCCACGGCGCTGTTGGCGAAGACATCGGAGAACTGCACCGACCCGCTCTTGAAGCCTTTGGTCTGAGAGTTGGAAATGTTGTTGCCGATGACATCCAACTGCTGAGACGCGGCGTTGACGCCGCTCAATGCCTGTGAAAAGCCCATGACTGATCCTCTGCGTTTATCGGTTGCGTAAGCTAGAACGGTTTTTTGTCGCTACTGATCTCACTCAGAGAATCTGACGCACTTCCGAGAGCGCCACGGGATCCTGAGCGTATCCCAAGTCGAGTTGAGCGCCATTCGCGCCCTGAATCACGCCGTTGACGAGAGCGTAATTCAGGGTCGTCGGTGCGTATGTCTCGTCTCCCACGGTTCCGGTGAGGGAAGCCGTGTAAGTACTATTGGTAGTGGCGCTTGTGCCATCGGCCAATTTTCCATCCCAGGTGAAGCTATGCACGCCGGCTTCCAGCGGCCCGGTCGAGAAGCTGTCGATGATTTCGCCACTGGCACCGCGGATATCGACCTGAAGATCTTCGACAGCGCTGTCCAGCTCAACGCCGATCGGCGTTGTAACGACATCGCTGCTGGATTCCTCGGATGCTCCGACCAGAATCTCGTTGCCCGGCACCATCACGCCCTGCCCGATCAAGGCCGTGGCCTGCAAGGCTTGTCCCGCATCGATCTGGTCGGTGATGGCGGACAGGCTGTCGTTGAGCTTCTCGATACCGCTGACGGTATTGATCTGCGCCAGCTGCGCGGTCATGTCCGAGTTTTCCATCGGACTGGTCGGATCCTGGTTCTTCAACTGCGTGACGAGTAGCGTCATGAAGCGATCATTGAGTTCGCTGCCGGAATCGACTCCCGTGGTACTGCTTTTGGCGGCCGCGCCATTGATATTGGCAAGCGTGCTGCTACCGATCACCGGACTGGACATGACGTCTCCTTGATGTGATCCGACTGGATACGACCCGACCTGACATGGGCCGCATCGATCAGCCTTCGCCGATCGTGAGTGTTTTGGTCATCAACGTCTTGGCGGTATTCATGACCTCGACGTTGGCCTGATAAGAGCGAGAGGCGGCGATCATGTCGACCATCTCGTTGACCGGATCGACGTTGGGCATCTGCACATAGCCCTCGTCATTGGCCAAGGGATGTCCGGGACGATAATCCATGCGCATCGGCGTGGTGTCGTCCTCGACGACCCCGTTGACCCGCACCCCGCCCGCGCTGCCATCCTGCTGGCTCATCGCCTGAAACATCACTTGCCGGGCGTGGTACGGCTGTCCGTCAGGCCCAGCGACGCTGTCGGCATTGGCCAGGTTGCTGGCGGTTACGTTCATGCGCTGTGAATTGGCCGACAGCGCCGAACCGGAAATCTCGAATACACTGAACATCGACATCGTGTTACTCCGACTGCATGGCTTTCTTCAGCCCTTGGATTTTACGGCTGACGAAAGTGACGTCCGCTTGATAGCGCATCGAATTATCGGCGAAGGCCGAGCGCTCGCGATCCATGTCGACCGTATTGCCGTCGAGGCTCGGCTGATCCGGCATGCGGTAGCCCAGATTTTCCACGCCCGATCTACCGCTGGCCTGAGCCGGAATATGACGAGCCGACGTCCGCGTCAGCGACAGTCCGCCGGACGACTCGCTACGGCCCTGTTCCATGACCCGATTCAACTCCGCACGGAAGTCGAAATCGCGTGCTTTGAAGTTGGGCGTGTCGGCGTTGGCGATATTGTTCGCCAGCACCTGTTGACGCTCTGCACGCAGATTGATGGCTTCCTGCTGAAAGCGCAGCGCGTTATCCAACTTGTCGAACATGCCGTCTGCACCTCGAATGGCGTTCGCTGGAAAATTGACAGGATGGAGAATAGCGGCGGGAGGCTCGCATCAAACGTGTAAACAGACCGTTAATTGCGCGCCATTTTCATCAATGCTCTTGTAGGTTCAGGCTTAAAATCGCTATCCAACGTGGAGGATTGCGTCGATGGGCGCCATGTATCCAAGAACGGCTACGGGACACATGTGCCAGCGATATGAATCGACGCGATGTACCGCGCTCCTCACTAGTCACCTAGAGCATACCCACCGAGAGCCGTGATATGCGTGTCGCCCCCCCAGAAGCAGCCCAGCGCCCCCGATCGAAATACCGCCCTGCTCTCCGGCGACTGCTGTGGGTCGGCGCCACGACGCTGATGGCATCGCTGTTCGCACTCTCTCTGCTACCGATACCCTCGATCGCCCAAGCCGATGCCGAATTGCCGACCGGCGACACGGTATCCGCCAGCGTGAAGCGCTTTCTCGAACAGCGAACCGCCTCGCTCGGCGACCAGGTGACGATCGAGATCCGGGACAGCGCTGCCGATCTGGGCGATTGTCCGGCACCGCAGCCGTTTCTGCCGCGACCCGGCATTCCCCAGGGTCGGGTCACGGTCGGTGTACATTGCGGGAGTGAGGGCGAGCGAACGCGCTACCTGCAGGCAACGGTCTCGGCCATGGTTCGCCATCTGGTGGTACAGCAATCGATCGCTCCCGGACAGCGAATCGATGCGGCAGAGCTTGGCTGGCAGGAGTCGGACATCTCGCGGCTGCGACGCGGCTATCTCGACGACATCGGTCAGGCCGCAGGCATGATCGCGACCCGGCGCATTCCCGACGGCGCGGTATTGACCGATAATATGCTCAGAGAGCCATGGATGGTAAAACGAGGAGACACGGTAGTACTCACCGCTGTCGGCCAGGGCTTTCATGTCAGCCGTAGCGTCGAGGCACTGGATAATGGCGGGCTGGGGAGTACCATTCGACTCAAGACGGAATCCAACCAGATCCTGCAGGGCCGAGTGACGGGCCAGGATCAACTGCGAGTCGATTTCTGAACCGTTCAGATAAATTTCTTCACAAAACTCTGCCCGAATCTCTTTCAGCTCCCGCGGGTTCTGCCGATAACGTAGGCAAGCACAGGATCGTGCATCCAGCCATGAGGTAATGACCGTGAAAATCGATCAAACACATCCCCTGACTCGTCCGGCTCAGAATGAAGCCACCGAGCAGCGCAAAGGTGCAGAGACGGTCGAGGGTGCTCACACGGCCGCCGGCTCCAGAACGACGCTGAGTCAGATCGCGACTGCCGATGACAGCAGTGACATCGATACCGCTCGCGTCAACGAGATTCGCCAGGCGATCTCCGAAGGCCGCCTCGAGCTCGACACCGGCAAGATTGCCGACGGTCTGGTTAAGAGCGTCCGCGATATGCTGGGTGAGCGCTGAACATCCGATCTTAAAACCCGTTTCAGGAACCGCCGCATGACGCCAGCCGAATTGATTGTCGAGCAAAAGACCCTGCTGCAGGCGTTCGCTGAAACGCTCGATGAGGAAGCCGGCTGTCTCGGCGAGGGCAAGGTCGATGGGGAGCGTCTGAGCGCCCTGGCAGCACTCAAGCAGCAGCAGCTCCACGAGCTCGACCGCATCGAGAAACAACGCCGCGAATATCAGCAGACAATGGGGTTCAGTCTAGGAAGTCAGGGCGCAGAGCAGTTTGCCCAGGCGCTGGATCACCACGTTACGTGGCAGCGCACTCGTCAGCTAGCGGAGCAGGTTCGCCGGAACAACCGGCTGAATGGCCATATCATCTCCGCGCGCCTGGAGCACAACCAGAAGGCTATCGATTTTCTCAATCGTGCCATTGGGGGCAGCGTCTACGGTCGCAACGGTGAATCCCGCCATCACGGATTTGGCGGCATCAGCTCCAAGGCCTGACGTTTCCAGAGCCGAAAAGCGCTTGAACGCAGAACCCTCCGCCGAGACACAACGGCGGAGGGTTCTTTCATCTAAGCGCGTAAAAAGTTAGAAAGCGCTCAGTCTTCCGTTCTGACGACCCAGGACTCGACGGTATCGCTGCCGTGTTCGTCTTTCCAGGCTTTCAGCGTCTTGTGGTTACCACCGCGCGTCTCGACCACATCCCCAGTCTTGGGATTCTTGTAGATCTTCAGCTTGCGCTTGCGACGCCCGACGGTGGAACCGGTCTGACCAGCCGCCGGTGCACTATCGGCTTTCGGGTTGAGCAGTTCGATGACATCACGTGTCGTCTTGCCGTACTCGGCCATCAGCGCTTCGAGCTTTTCCTTGAACTCGATTTCGGCTTTCAGGCGCTGATCGCCTTCCATGCGTTTCAGCTCTTCTTCCAACTGCTTCAGGAGCTGTTCTTTTTTGACGTAATCGCTAAGTAGAGACATGCGTTCGTTGTTCCGTTGCGGATTGGTTTAAGCGTGATCATTATTGCGGATATCCGCCAACTTGCAAGCGCGCCCGGATGATTTTTTTAAAGTCGAGCAATAACAAATCTCTATTGAGGTGCAGGTGAGTGACGACTCGCTCTGATTACCCTTCTCGAGATAGTTGTCTCGGACCTGTTTCCAGGTTCAACAACTTTGCCCATCACTCGTTGTGGATGGCTCTATGGGGATCGTTCTTTATCGATCGACAATCGAGTCTTTTCTGACTTAACGATACCGAAATAGGAAGATAGCCGTAGGAAAATAATGACCGAAATAATGTCGACGGGGAATAGACAATGAAACAGGCGACGGTGAACCTTACCAGACACCTGAAGAGCAGCGACCGGAAGACCGCCGGGGCGCACGACGCAGGGCCGGAATCCATGGCGCTCTCCATCGGCGCTACCGGATGAAATTTCCAATAAGCAAATAGCGTCGCATGAAAAGTTCACCCATCAAGGCTATTGGGTCATTTCCGTGCGCCGGCCTTCAGCGCTACAGTTTCTGCTTCATACCGTCGATATCGACTAGTAGCCGGCCAAGTATCAACAGTCTTGCATTTGGCCTTCCATGCAACGGTCGAGCATCGGAGCCAGGCATGAAATTCGACTTCAAGGCCGGGCAACGGCAACACCGTAGACAAGGCGGGACACAATAACCACGGCTACGCAAAAAAGCGATGCATCGATACCTGCGACCTCGATGGAAGACAATACCTACAATGAAAATTCATTTCTTGAAACAGACGACAGGTGCAGTCGGCGGGATCTGGCTATGTACCTCGGCGCTGATAGTGGGAGTCGCTTGGCAGGCAGCCGCGGGGCGTCCATTCGCGATCATCGTGCTGGGGGCAGTGATTATCGGTCTGCTGGGACTGGGGACCAGCCTGTGGTTACTCGACCGCTGCCTGCTGATGCCGATACGGCGCCTGACGGATCATGTCAGCCTCGAACACGATTTCAGCGATACGCCGCAAGAGATGCCCGCCGAACTTTCGCAGCGCCTCGATGCCGTCGGGTTGTTGGCGAGGCAATTGCAGACGCTGATCGAAGAGTCTCGTCGTCACAATGCCGCACTGCTGGAACAGACATTGAATGATCCGTTGACCGGACTAGGCAATCGCCGTCTGCTCGAGCGCCGTCTCGACATGCTGATCCCGCTGAGCCGGCGGCTGAGTTGCACGGTCTCCGCAATGATGATCGATGTCGATCACTTCAAGCCGTTCAATGACAACTATGGCCATCCCGCCGGAGATGCCTGCTTGGTCGATCTTGCCGGCGTGCTGAAGGACACCTTTCGCCGGGACACCGATGTGGTCATACGTCTGGGTGGCGAAGAGTTTCTGGTGCTGCTGATCAATATCGACGAAGAGGAAGCCTGGTCGCTGGCCGATGCCATGCGCGGCATGATTCAGGCACTGGGACTGCCCCACGAATATTCACCGGTGGCTGACGTCGTTACCGTCAGCGTCGGAGTCGTGACCAGCCCGAATGGTCTGCTGGTCGATATTGGCGATATGATCACGCATGCCGACCAGGCGCTCTACGACTGCAAGGCGCATGGTAGAAATCGGGTCGCGGCAAGATTGATCGGCGCGCCCCGATCCCACTCTTCCCCTTCCACCCCTGCCGAATCCGAACTGGCCGATCCTCCGCTCTGCGACACTCCACTGCCGAACCTTTGAGATCGCGCCGCAGAGATTGTGGGGTCTCGACGCAAACTGGACGGCTCGTGCCATTCAGGCAACATTTTTTACACGCAATAACTGGATATTTATACAGCCCTTATTTAGATTGAGCTTATCGGCGTATCGGCAATACGCTTTATTTATAGCCTTTTTCATGCATAAATCTAAAAATAGCTTTTTTACGCTATAGTTAACATTCCCAATCGGAAACTATCGGCGAGGAGCCTCATGTCAGTGATCGGCGTGCTCAGCGGAGACATCGTTGCCTCCCGTGATATTACCGACAAGCGCAAGTTGCGTCGGGCGATGGACACGGGCCTCGGGCGTCTCGAGACAACGCTCGGCGCGGTAGGCATGCGATTTCGTGGCGACGCTTTCCAGTTGGCGATACCCAAACCCCAGGATGCCCTTATCGCGGCCGTCATCATGCGAGCGAGTCTCATCGAGCACTCGCCCTCTCGACAGCAGATGTGGGATGCCCGAATTGCGGTCGGCATCGGAGAGAGCGAGATGCCCACATTAGACAATTTCGTCGATGCCGATGGAGAAGCTTTCGTGCGTTCCGGGCAAGGTCTGGACGATATAACGAGTCGCGGCCATCAGCGCCTGGGGCTGTTCATCACGCCGCCACAGCCCGATCTGGAGCTGCTGGTCCGCTTCGCCGACGACATCATCAGCCACTGGAGCCACAATGCCGCGGAAGTGGTTCGCTTCAGCCTGACGACCGACCTCTCTCAAAGCGAACTCGCACGACGACTGGAACGTTCCCAGCCCACTGTCAACCGCCGCCTGAGCGCCGCGCGTTGGCCGTTGATTCGCGACTTCCTCGATCTTGCCCGGTTACGGCTGGAGGCGCTGACATGAACGAGATCGACTTGTCGCTGCTGCTGGCTCTGCTGCTGTGCCACACGCTTTCGGATTTCATCTTGCAGAGCGATGCCTGGGCGAGCCAGAAGCAGCGCGATCACTGGCGCGCGATATCCCTTTACTGGCATGTGGGTATTCATTCGTTGTCGAGCCTGGCGGTCATGGTCGTATTTGGCGTCGACATCCTGAAAGCCGTTGCCGCCATGCTGATCATCGGGCTGACCCACGGGCTGATCGATGTACTCAAGAGCTATACCCCACCGCGCAGAGTCAGTTTCTTCCTGGTGGATCAGGGATTGCATCTGGCGATTCTGGCCGCCGTGTGGTGGTGGATCATCGATGCCAGCCTGTCGGGATTCCCTGTCGAACTCGACCTGCTATGGCAGCCTCAGACCCTGCTGATCGCGCTGGTCTATCTCGTGGTGATGCGCCCCGCCTCGATCCTGATCGCGCTGATCATGCGACGCTGGAGCGAAGGCGTGGATACCCGCGGCACGCTGGCCGACGCGGGAGCCAGAATCGGCATGCTCGAGCGCTTTCTCATTCTGACTTTCGTATTGAGCCATCAGATGGCCGCGATCGGCTTCCTGCTGACGGCCAAATCGGTGCTGCGCTTCGGCGATCTGTATGAAGACCGTGATCGCAAACTGACCGAATACGTGTTGCTCGGCACGATGTTGAGTTTCTCGCTGACATTGACGCTGGGCCTGCTGACCCGTTACCTGCTGAGCGTGCTATGACATTCAATCGCGAGGAACTGCCCCTGGGCGTCATGCGTCATCTGACCGGCTGGCTGCTGCTGATCATGCTGGCCGGTTGCGCCGGCACCCCCACCAGCGAAGTCCGAGACGGCTACATCGCCGATCAAGCGCATCCCTCCCGCGCCTACAACCAGCGCATCCGCTACCTGATTCTGCATTACACGGATTCCGACGAATCCAGAGCGATGCACACCCTGCTGGGGCCCGATGTCAGCTCGCATTACCTGGTACCCAGGCAGCCTGCGACGACGGATACCCTGCCCCGGATCTGGCAACTGGTCGACGAGAGAGATCGCGCCTGGCATGCCGGCATCAGCGCCTGGGAAGACCGCACGCAGCTCAACGATACGTCCATCGGCGTGGAGATCGTCAACCGCGGCCCGCAGGACATGTCACCGCGTGGGCGACAATGGCAACCTTATTCCGAGGCACAGATCGAGGCGGTCATCGCCCTGGCAAAGGACATCGTTCACCGCTACCAGCTGCCGCCGACGGCGATTCTGGGCCATTCGGACATCGCCCCGTCACGCAAGATCGATCCGGGCCCGCGCTTTCCGTGGAAAAGACTCCACGACGCCGGTATCGGGGCCTGGCCGAACGACGCCGATGTCGTCGCCTACCGCCAGCAGTTCACGCGTTGCGCCCCCACGATCCGGCAGATCCAGCAAGCCTTGAACGCCTATGGCTATGCCATCGATATCACCGGCGAGCTGGATGGCCGCACTCGGAACGTGCTGCGAGCGTTCCAGATGCATTTTCGCCCGGCCAGCTACAGCGGCCAGCCGGACGTCGATACCGCGGCGACGCTGTGGGCGCTGCTGGCCCGCTACCGGCCCCAGGCTCTGGCTGGCGGAGCTCTGATAGACGACCTGGCCGACGACGAACTGGCCACCAATGACCTGACGAGGTCAGCGCAATGCGAGGACAGACCAGAAGACCGCGATCAAGGCCAGTGAAAACCGATACCCGCGGCGCTTCACGGGTTGAACGGATAGTGAATCAGATCATGGATTCTGGCCGGCGCTCGGGACTGGTTGCGATAGGCATGGGGTTGATCCGCCGGGAACCGAACGGCGTCTCCGGCCGAGAGGGTCTGCCAATCACCGCTTAGGCGCAGCTCCATCACCCCTTCCAGCACGATCAGATGTTCGACCACACCGGCGGCATGCGGCGTCGATTCGCTGAGCGTGCCCTGGGGCATCTCGATCAGAAACATCTCGAAGCCCAGCGCAGGGTCGAATGCGAACAGCGGCGTCACGATCATCCCCGAGGCATCGTGATGGCGCGGTGCCATTGTCGGGCGCTGTAGCGCGCCTTCCGCTACCAGAAAGCCTGAAAGCGGCACTCGCAGCCCACTGGCTATTTTCCACAGCGTCGATACGGTCGGCGTGGATTCACCGCGTTCGATCTGTCCCAGCATCGCCTTGCTCACGCCGCTCTCCCGAGCGACCCGGTCAAGACTCCAGCCACGCTCGTTGCGGTGCTTTTTCAAGTGGCGGCCGATGGCCGTCAGGTCCGCCTCCATGCTGTCTCCCAACAGGTTGTCCTCAAAGAAGCTACCGACGCCACGCTACCCGCAATCCACCGCCGCAGCCATGGCGAGTGAGCCGGCAAAGCTCGAGAATACAACGGCGTGCGTTATCACGCACATTGCCATTGTTTCAGCGTGTGCGTTATAACGCACATTCCAGATCGCTTTCGAGAGACCTTTCATGGCTCGCAGACCCACCGGCCGTCGATTCGCCTTGCCAAGGATCACTCTGTCACACGTCACGGCCGGTTTCGTGGCGGTTCTGGTCGGATACACCAGCTCCGCGGTGATCATTTTCCAGGCAGCCGCGGCAGCCGGTGCGAGCCCCGCTCAGATCGGCGGCTGGCTGAGCGCGCTCGGCCTGGCGATGGGCGTTACCTCGATCGGGCTTTCGCTGCACTATCGGCAACCCATTCTGACCGCCTGGTCGACGCCCGGCGCGGCACTACTGGCAGTGAGTCTGCCAGGCCTTCCGCTCAGCGAGGCCATCGGAGTCTTCCTGTTCAGCGCGGTCCTGATCCTGATCTGCGGTATTACCGGCTGGTTCGCCAGGCTGATGCAGATCATTCCACAATCGATCGCCGCCGCCATGCTCGCCGGCGTGCTGCTGCGCTTCGGGCTGGAGGCCTTTGCCTCGCTGGAAGGCGATTTCGTGCTGGTACTGGCCATGTTTCTGACCTATCTCGCCGCCAAGCGCTGGCAGCCCCGCTACGCCATCGTCATGGTATTGCTGGTCGGACTCGGCGTGGCGGCAGCCTTGGGCGAGATCGATACACATCAGGCCGGCCTGACCATTACCGCACCCCAGCCGGTCTGGCCGACTTTCTCGCTATCGAGCCTGATCGGCGTGGGCGTCCCGCTGTTCGTGGTGACCATGGCGTCGCAGAATGCCCCGGGCGTGGCCACCTTGCGCGCGGCCGGATACGACGCGCCCATTTCGCCGCTGATGATCTGGACCGGCTTGGCGACGCTCGTTCTCGCGCCGTTCGGCGCCTTCAGCGTCTGTCTGGCTGCGATCACCGCCGCGATCTGCATGGGGCCGGAAGTCGACCCCGATAGGGATCGGCGCTACCCGGCGGCGATCTGCGCCGGCGGATTCTATCTTGTGGCCGGACTTTTCGGCGGCTCGATCGGCACGCTATTCGATGCCTTGCCCTCGGGCCTGGTGCTGGCGATTGCCGGCCTGGCACTGCTTTCCACCATCGGTGGCAGTCTTCACCGTGCCCTGCTCGAAAGCCATCAGCGCGAGCCGGCGCTGATCACCTTTCTGGTGACCGGTTCAGGGGTAACGCTATTTGGCGTCGGCGCGGCGTTCTGGGGACTGGCAGCCGGGCTGCTGTCGCTGTTCGTCCTGTCGCCACCGCGCCACGGCTGAACCCTGCCCCTCGCCCTGACGCTGGCTCTGAATTGACCCTGAATAGAATCTGTCGGTCTGACCGGACGGCGGATGGCTGTAGGTTGGCGTCTTGAACGACGGGTTAGATGCCGCTCAACGCGCCCTGTCGCGAGCCTTCGTCGCCATCACCGATCGGCGCGACGTCCACGGCGACCTCGAGCTCATGCACGCCGCCACCGTTCATGATGCCCTTGAGAGGTGGCACGTCGCCGTAATCTCTTCCCCACCCCAGCACCAGATGACGCTCGCCGGGCAGATTGCCGTTGGTCGGATCGTATTCCAGCCAACCCCAGTTCGGGACATGGACCGCGACCCAGGCATGCGACGCGTCGGCGCCGATCAGCCGGGGGCGCCCCGGCGGCGGCAGCGTTTCCAGATAGCCGCTGACGTAGCGGGCGGCAAGGCCCAGCGAGCGGAGGCAGCCGATCATCAGATGCGCGAAATCCTGGCACACGCCACGCCGCGCCCGGAGGACTTCCCGCACCGGCGTCGCCAGCGTCGAGAACTCGGGGTCGTAGGTGAACGTCTCGAAGATCCTGCGGTTGAGGTCCCCCACCGCCTCGAGTAACGGACGACCGGGCGAAAAGCTAGAGATCGCGAACGCTCGCAGTGCCGATTCCCGCATGATGAACGGCGAATCGAGTTGAAATTGGCGAAGCTCGGGCAATCGAGGGGCATGGCTAGCGGCCGACTGCCAATCCTTGTCGACCTCGCTCGGCGGCAGCGGGCGCCCCTGGGTCTGAAGTGCGGTCGAGGCGGTGACCGACAATGCCAGATGGATCTCCTGAACGCTGAAACGCGTCACTCGATTACCGAAGAAATCAGCGCGTTCGCTGACGACCGCCGGGCGCGGCTCGATCGTAAGCTCAGTGGCCTCGATCTTCTGCCAGGGCAATATCCGAGGCGTGAGGCGCGCCTCGTTGTGACACAGCGAGACAGGCGAGGCGTAGTCATAGCGAGTCGTATGGCGAACGCGGTAGCGCATGCTGAAATCCTGTGACGAGCGAGCCGAAGAACCATGCCCAGAGCAACGGGCAGCGTATTTATTGCGCCTGCATGGGAACCAGCTGGCGCGGCGCCTCGACGTGACTGAAATGGCTATGCTCGATGGCCAGCGACAACCTTTCGAGCGGCGCGGTCAGGGCATCGAGCAGTTCCGACAGCGCGCTTTTGGCCTCGGCGTCGTCGTCCAGTCTCGCCAGCAGCGCCAGGTCGGCCAGGTGCAGCGCCGAACGAGCCTTGATCAGCAGCCTGGCTTCATCGCTACGATAAGGCGTGTTGCTCGGCTGGGGCAGACGTTCGATCTGACGTTCCAGGCGCTTGAACATGTAGCCCACGGAGCGCGGGTTGGCCTCGTCGAACAGCAGCAGATCGAGAATGGCCGCCGGATGCAGCTCACTGCGGTAACGTCGTCGATAGGCGGTGGCGTTATCCGTCGTCGTCAACACCACATCCCACAGCGACTCGCCGGCATGCGCCGAATCGATCAATGCTAGCCGCAACAGCCTCAAGGTCGCCAGTGCTCGCTCAAGAAAACGTCCGATATCCATGAAACGCCAACCGAAGTGGTGCGGCATGGTCTCGTTGCACAGACCGAAGAAGGCCGCCAGCTGGGTGATCAGCGTCTCGACCGACCGCCGGCCCTGATCGATCCCGGCGTGAGGCAACCGCGCCGACTCCTGACAAAGCTGATTGAAGACGCGCCAGGCATCGTCGCCGAGATGGTCACGCACGGCGCGACAGTTGTTGACCATGCGCGAGATCAGCATCGGCAGACCACCGTCCCGGCTCTCCTGAAACAGCGCCAGCAGCCGCTCTCGATGCGCGACGAACGGTTCCACCGGCAATGCATCGGGCGACGCGGAATCGGGCTCCATCAGATGCAGCAGATCGATCAGCGTTTCATCCGCCAGCCCTTCCTGATCCTGTTCCAGTAGCCGATAGAGGGCCTCGCGCAGCAGTCGAGACCGTCCCTCGAGTCGCTCGCCGTAGCGCCCCACCCAGAACAGGCTATCGGCAACACGACTCGGCAGATCGGCACCATCGCGCGTCACCACCAGCGGCTGACGCGAACGCCGCAACCGACTGACATGCGGCTGCGGTTGATCCGCGGTGATCCAGACATCCTTGACGCACTGACTGGATCGCATCGCGCTGCCCGGGGCGCCCTGCCAGGCAACGCCGCCGGGCATGGTTTCGTAAGCCCTGAAACGATAGTCGGCGTCGAAGACCGCCTGGGTAAAGCAACGCACATTGAAAGACAGTGGTGTCAGCTCGGCGCAGTCGCGACTGAAAAACGGCGCGGTAGCCGCCTCCAGCGGTTGTTGAGCGACGTAACGATCCGGGTGGGCGACGATGGACTGGCGCAGCTGGCTGGCCGCCTCCTCGCTCAGATCGGCCACCGAGATCAAAACCGATCCTTCATCCAGAGATTGGAAAGCGAGCGTCTCGAATCCGGCCATCGCCCAGGCCATCCCCTCCGGCTGACCACACCAGTGCCGCTCGACGCCCTCGATCTGCAACGTTTCGCCGAGCAGTCGTTCGCAAAGAATGGGCAGGTGCGCCGCGATCAATGGATGCTCCAGCGCGCCCACGCCCGGGGGGTTGGCCACGCCGACGCCACCGGCGCGAATCGCCTCGAGCAAGCCGGGCACGCCGATCAGCGAGTCGCCGCGCAGTTCCAGCGGGTCGCTCCAGGCATCACCGATGTGACGCAACAATACGTCCACCGGCTGAAGGCCACCCAGCGTGCGCATCCACACACGCGAGTCGCGTACCACCAGATCGCTGCCCTCGACGAGGGCCAGATTGAGGTAGTTGGCTAGGTATGCATGCTCGAAATGACTGTCATGCCCGGGGCCCGGCGCCAGCAACGCGATGGTGGGGTGATCGAAATTGAGGCGTGACAACGATGAGAGGGAGTGGTGCTGGGCGCTCAGAAAGCCCGCCAGCCGTCTCAGCGGCGCCCGACGATAGAGATCCGGCAGCGCGCGAGCCATGGCGATGCGATTTTCCAGCGCGAAGCCCACGCCCGAAGGCGACTGGACACGATCTGCCAGCACTCGCCAGTGGCCGCGCGCATCGCGGGTCAGATCCACCCCGTGCAACAGCAGACCGGGATGGTCTTCGCTCAACAGCTGATCGCAGGGAAGCAGAAAAGCAGGATTGGCATAGAGCGCATCGGCCGGCAGCACGCCCTCCGCCAGCATCCGACGTGGCCCGTAGATATCCTTGAGCACGGCGGCCAGCAACCGGCTGCGCTGGCGCAAGCCCTGTTCGAGTGGCTGCCACTCCTGAGGCGAGATCACCAACGGCAGTGGATCCAGCCACCACTGACGCCGGCTGCCGGCTTCGTCGTTGGGAAGATTGTAGGTCACGCCGTTTTCGTGCAGCAGATGCTGCACTTCGTCGGCTCGCTGTACCAGCGCCTCCCGCCCCAGCTGGCCCAACTGATGCAACATTGGCAGCCAGCGCTGGCGCACCGAGCCATCGCTGGCAATCAACGCATCGTGAGCGCTACCGGGGGCGTAGCTTTCCAACCAGGGAGTCCGAAGCGTTTCGCTCGCCACCATCGTGTTTTGTCTGCGTATGCGCCGGGGTTCCTTCCCAGCGGCCGGTCATCACCGGGCTCCTGCCGGTGCCATGGGGCTCGACGAGATCGTCGGTTCCCCTATTCATCCAAAGGGCGTCACTCATCACAGCAACACCATGTTCATCAAAAGAACGCCATGCTCGGCAAAAGGATGCCACGCCGCCGGTTCCAGGGACGACGCCCTTCTATCGGCCGCTATCATATCCCGGTTTAGCCATGGCGCGAGTCGATTTCCGTTCCGCGTTCGCGCAGATCGAGCGTGAACGGATAATCGCGACTGACGTTCAGCTCGGGCACATCGTGGACACCTTGGCGATGACCATGAGCTACGAATCGGGCCAGACGCCGTGCCTCCGCCTCATTGGCATTGACCGGGAAGCGCTCGAAGTTGCGTCCGCCCGGGTGCGACACGTGATAGCTGCAGCCACCGATCGAACGCCGATTCCAGGTATCGACGATATCGAACACCAGCGGCGCATGAACCGGTATCCGTGGATGCAGCGCGGACGGCGGCTGCCAGGCGCGGTAACGCACTCCGGCCACGGCTTCATCGTTGCGATCCGTGGCCCTCAGCGGCACACGATGCCCGTTGCAGGTCACGACATACCGATCCCCGCTCATGCCGCTGACCCTGACTTGCAGTCGCTCCACCGAGGAGTCCACATAGCGCGACGTACCACCACCGGAAGCCTCTTCGCCGAGCACGTGCCAGGGTTCGATCGCCTGGCGGAGTTCGAGTTCGAGCCCCTGATACTGGACGCGCCCCAGTACCGGACAGCGAAATGCCAGAAATGGCGCGAACCACTCGAGCGCGAAGGTCATCCCCTCATTGGCGAGATCGCCCAGCACTTCCTCGAGATCGCGCCAGAGATAGTGCGGCAGCATCCAGCGGTCGTGCAGCGCAGTGCCCCAACGGACCAGATTGCCGTACGCCGGCCGATCCCAGAAGCGCGCGACCAGCGCGCGGATCAGCAAACCCTGCATCAGGCTCATGCGCGGGTGCGGCGGCATCTCGAAGCCCCGCAGCTCGAGCAGGCCGAGCCTTCCGGTGTCGCTGTCCGGCGAATAGAGCTTGTCGATGCAGAATTCCGCGCGATGGGTATTACCGGTGAGATCGGTCAGCAGATGCCGGAAAAGTCGATCCACCAGCCAGGGCTGCGCGGTCTCCTCTCGCTCCAGCTGCGCCAGCGCGATTTCGAGTTCGTGCAGCGACTCATGGCGTGCCTCGTCCACGCGTGGCGCCTGACTGGTCGGGCCGACGAAAAGCCCCGAGAACAGATAGGAGAGCGCCGGGTGGCGCTGCCAGTAGCTGACCAGACTGCCCAGCAAGGCCGGGCGTCGCAGAAACGGCGAATCCGCGGGCGTGGCGCCGCCCAGGGTGACGTGATTGCCGCCACCGGTGCCGGTATGACGACCATCGAGCATGAACTTTTCGGCGCCGAGACGGGTTTGCCGGGCCTCTTCGTAGACCGTCTCGGTCTGTGCCACCAGGCCTGACCAGCTTTCGGCCGGCATGATGTTGACCTCGATCACGCCGGGGTCCGGGGTGATCATAAACTGCTTGAGGCGCGGATCGGCGGGCGGCGGATAGCCTTCTACGACCACCGGCATCTCGAGCATGGCGGCGGTCTGCTCGATGGCCGCGATCAGTTCGAGATAGTGCTCGAGCCGGGTCACCGGCGGCACGAAGACATGGAGCTGGCCGGCGCGCGTTTCCAGACACAGGCTGGTGTTGATGGTCTCGGGCTGATCGTTGATCGAACCGGGCCGGTCGCTGACCGCTTCGTCGGCGACCGCCTGCCCCGCCGACCCGGGCCGGCGCCCACCGCTCAAGGCGTTGTAGGGCAGGCTCTCGGCACTCTCGCGCTGCGCACCCGCGGGGCCCGCCTCGACGGCCTGGCGCACGGCCTGATAGCGTCGTGTCACCCCGGCATGCGAATCTTCGAGCGCAACCGATGGCGCCCACAGTGAACGCGGCTGATCGACGTCGCCAAACGCTACCTGTGGCAGTGACGACAACGGCAATCTCAAGCCCATGGGCGAGTCGCCGGGAATCAGATAGAGATGATCGCGGCGCAGCGGCCATTCGCCGCTCTGCCAACCGTGCAATCGCGGTGCGTAACGCAGGGGTAGCGCGTAGCCGACCACGTCCCCGAGGCCACGCTCCAGCAGCTGCGCCAGACGCCGACGCTCTTCATCGTCATCGAGATCGTGCTGACGCGGGTCGACGTCCAGCGCCAGGGTCTGCTCGCGCCACAGATAGTAAAAGGCGTCTTCGTATCCGGGCAGCAGGTGATTCGCGTTGACACCCAGATGCTCGGCCAGGGCCTCGCCGAAGCGCAGCGCGTCCCCGGCATCGTGGCCGGGTTGAGCGCCGTCGTCGGCCAGCCAACGCTCGTCATGCCATACGGGTTGACCGTCCCGGCGCCAGTAACAGGCCAGTGCCCAGCGTGGCAGCGGTTCGCCGGGATACCACTTGCCCTGCCGGTAGTGCAGCAGACCGCCCGGGGCGAAGGCGCGCCGCAGCCGCTTGAGCAGCTCGCCGGAAAGCCGGCGCTTGGTCGGGCCCTGGGCGGCAGTGTTCCACTCGTCGGCCTCCATGTCGTCGGTCGACACGAAAGTGGGCTCGCCACCCATGGTCAGGCGCACGTCTCCGGCAGTCAGACGGCGATCGACCTGCTCGCCGAGACGCTCGATCGCTTGCCACTGATCGTCGCTATAGGGCCGGGTGACACGTGGATCCTCGTGGATCCGCTCAACGCTCATCGAAAAATCGAACGTCACCTCGCACTCGTCGGAGTAACCGACAATCGGCGAGGCGCTGGTCGGCTCCGGCGTCGCCGCCAACGGGATATGCCCTTCCCCGGCCAATAGACCGGAAGTCGGATCGAGCCCGATCCAGCCCGCGCCGGGCACGAAGACCTCGGCCCAAGCATGGAGATCGGTGAAGTCGGTTTCGGTCCCGGAGGGCCCATCCAGCGCCTTGACGTCGGCCGTCAGCTGAATCAGATAACCCGAGACGAAACGCGCCGCCAGGCCGAGATGACGCGCGATCTGCACCAGCAGCCAGGCAGAATCCCGACACGAACCCAGCGCCTTCTCCAGCGTCTCCTCGGCACTCTGGACGCCCGCTTCCATGCGCACCAGATAACCGATGTCCTGCTGCAGGCGCTGATTGAGCATTACCAGAAAATCGGCAATACCGCGCTCGTCTCTGGGCACCGCCGCCAGCCAGGCCAGCAGGCGTTCACCGCGCTCGCCGATCTCGAGATAAGGCGCCAGCTCCTTGCGCAAGGCCGGCGGATAGGCGAACGGATAATTCTCGGCGTAGCTCTCGACGAAGAAATCGAACGGATTGATCACCGTCATCGGCGCGATCACCTCGACCGCCACGTCGAGTCGCGTCACCGTCTCCGGGAAGACCACGCGGGCGATGAAGTTGCCGAAGGGATCCTGCTGCCAGCTCAGAAATTGCGGCTTGGCCGAAATTTCCAGCGAATAGGCTTCGATCGGCGTGCGGCAGTGCGGCGCCGGCCGCAGTCGGATCAGATGCGGCGACAGGTGAATCGGCCGGTCGAAGACGTAAGAGGTACGATGAGACAGCGCAACACGTAGGGTCATGGCGATCTCTTGGGTCGATTGACGATCTTGTTGTGGGTATGCGCGGGCACGATTGAGCAAATTCAGGCTATCAGCGTAGGCGTTCAGCGTGACACCCGCATACGCTTCTCACTATGCTGAAGACGGAACGTTCGACGACGGCCTGGCGGACAGCGACATAGGCCGAGTCACGACGACCGAATTCTTCCATACCCGTCTCTATATACGTCCATATAAACGGTTTTGCCGCAACGGGCGACGCGACAACACCCAAAAAAGCGTCTTCGACCCCGCAGACAGGAGTGTTCTCCCATGGGCAATGTGGATTGGAAGCAGTACCCGAGCCAGCACTTCTACGACGAACTACTCAATGACAATGGTTCGCCGCGTGATGCGGCCAAGCCGCTATGCGACATGCTTTCGAGCTTTACGGCCAAGGAACTCGATGAACGCAAGATCGCGGCGGAAGTCGCCATCCGGACCATGGGCATCACTTTCACCGTCTACTCCGAGGGCAGCACCATCGACCGGGCCTGGCCGTTCGATATCGTGCCGCGCATCATCCCGGCCAACGAGTGGCGAGCCGTGGAGGCCGGCCTCAAACAGCGCGTCGATGCGCTGAATCTGTTCATCGACGACCTCTACCATGACCAGAAAGTCATCAAGGATGGCGTGTTTCCCGAGGAGGTGCTGGCGCAGTCGGTCAATTTCCGCCCGCAGTGCATGGGGATCAATCCGCCCCACGGCGTCTGGGCGCACATCTGCGGCTCCGATCTGGTTCGCGACGGTAACGGCACGCTCTACGTCCTCGAGGACAATCTTCGCGTTCCTTCCGGCGTCTCCTACATGCTCGAGAACCGCAACGTGACCAAGCGGGTTCTCCCCGAGCTGTTCGAGACCGGTCGCATTCTGCCGCTGGATGACTACCCTGCCCAGCTCTACGACATGCTGGCGAGCATGTCGCCGCGTCACCATGACGAGCCCCAGATCGTGGTGCTGACGCCGGGCATCTACAACTCGGCCTATTACGAACACGCCTATCTCGCCCAGCAGATGGGCGTTGAACTGGTACAGGGTTCCGATCTGACGGTGGACGACGACGATGTCGTGCATATGCACACCGTCGATGGCCTCAAACGCGTCGACGTGATCTACCGCCGCGTCGACGACCTGTTTCTGGATCCGGAGGCGTTCATTCCGGATTCCATGCTCGGCACGCCGGGGCTGATGCGAGCCTGGCGCGCGGGCAAGGTCGCTCTGACCAATGCTCCAGGCGCCGGCGTCGCGGATGACAAGGTCGTCTACGCCTTTGTGCCTCAGCTGATCCGGTACTATCTCGATCAGGAACCACTGATTCCCAATGTGCCCAGCTATCTCTGCATGTTCGAGGACGATCGCCGCTACGTGCTCGAGCATCTCGACGAGCTGGTGGTCAAGCCGGCCAACGAATCCGGTGGCTACGGCATGTTGATCGGCCCGCGCGCCACCGACGAGGAACGCCGGGAATTCGCCAGACGTATCGAAGCCGACCCACGCAACTACATGGCCCAACCTACGCTTGCGCTCTCCACCGCGCCGACGCTGTTCGACGGCACGCCGGAGCCCCGCCATGTCGACCTGAGACCTTTCATCCTTTCCGGCCCCGAGACGCACGTCACCATGGGCGGCTTGACGCGCGTGGCACTGGTGAAGGACTCGCTGGTGGTCAACTCCTCCCAGGGCGGCGGGAGCAAGGACACCTGGATCGTCGAAACCGAGGGGGAGTGAAATCATGCTGTCACGAGTTGCCGAGAACCTATACTGGCTGGCCCGCTACCTCGAACGCGCCGAAGACACCGCCCGGCTGATCAGCGTCAACAGCAATCTGCTGCTCGACATGCCGGGCAAGGCGGCGCTGAGCTGGTCGACGCTGATCGATATCACCGGTAGCGGCGAGGTGTTCGATGCTCTCTTCGAGGAGCGTAACGAACGCAACGTGGTAGATTTTCTGTGCCTGTCCCGCGAACACGACAGTTCGATTTTATCGTCGATGGCCAACGCTCGGGAAAATCTACGCACGACCCGCGACGTGGTCCCGAGGGAGATCTGGGAGGAGATCAATCACTGCTATCTCGAGATCAGCGAACAGACGCTCACCGGATTGAAACCCCTTAGTCGCGACAGCTTTCTGAAGAGCGTGACGCGTGCCTGTCAGACGTTGACCGGGTTGATCGAAGGAACGCTGAGCCATACCGAAGCGCGCACCTTCCTGTCACTGGGTCGGCATCTCGAACGCGCCGACATGACAACCCGCATCATCGATGTGCGCTCCAACAATCTGCTGCCACGCAATCCGGAAGAACTGATTCCCTTCGAGCATCTGCAATGGATGAGCGTGCTCAAGTCACTGACTGCCTATCAGATGTACCGTCAGCAGGTGAGGTTGCGCGTCCGCGGGCCCGATGTGCTGCGCTTCCTGTTGCAGAACCACGCCCTGCCCCGCTCCGTGCTGCGCAGTCTGGAAGAGGTCAGCTGGGAGCTGGAGTCGCTCCCCCATCACGATCGACCGCTGGCCGTTGCCACCTTGATCCGCGCCGAAGTCGCCGAGGCGGACGTTCAGGCGCTGGCCCGCGCACCGGAACAGCTGCACCGACTGATCGATGAATTCCAGATCGGCTTCAACAACCTTCACGAAGCCATTGCCAGTGCCTATTTCGCGGTGAGCGAGCGGCCGGTGATGGCGGCGCAAAGTCAGGAGCAGTCAGCGCTCGTCGACGATGACGAGGATTGAACCGGCTTGATCGGACAGCGGAGCCAGGAGCCAGGAGCGAGACTGTGGAAACCGGGTGACGGGCTCCACCACCCGGTTCCCACATCGTTACGTCTCCACGGGCTTGTCCTGCGTGGCTTCGGGACGTATTTCGAACGTGATGGCGGGCGTTACTTCAGAATCGCCAGCTAGCGGAGCGAATCCGCGGAAGCGGCACCTCGCGATACGACCTGGTGGATGTATTCGAGCTTGTCGCGAATCGCCGGGGTGATGACCAGCGGCACCATATCGAGCATTCCCATTTCGCGATTGAGTTCGTTGAGTACCAGGCCCACCTGCTGATAGGACAGGATCATGCCATTGATGCCGCCATCGTTGGCTGCCCGCCGCATCCCCAGATTTTCCGCGGTATCCAGCACCGCGACGATATCCAGATAGGCAGCAAAGGTCTCGGCGAAATCTTCCCACGCATGCATGGTGGCGTAAGCCGATACGTGAGACCTGGCCCAGTCCGGCGCCGGCCCTTGCTCATAATAGCGCTCCAGTGCTTCGGCGTAGGTCGGGTCGTCATGATTGCCGAAGACAGCGCGACTGGCATCCTCATCCTGACCCTTGACCAGCAGATCCCAGTAGTAGTGGCCGATCTCATGTCGAAAATGGCCGATCAAGGTTCGATGAGACTCGTTCATGTCGACGCGCAGACGTTCGCGCTCGGCATCGTCGGTCTCCATCAGGTTGATCGTGATCAGACCCTGGGCATGGCCGGTGTAGACTTTCTCGGTACTGCCGGTGGAGCGCCACAGCCCCGCATCCGGCAGAGCGTCGGCCATGAACGCGAAACTCAGCGGCAGCGGCGAATCGTCCTGCGGGGCAGGATGTGGCAGGCCGATCAGGTCCAGCGTGTAGAACAACCGGCGCTTGGCGGCCTCAAGCGCTGCCCAGCGCTCACGGTGCCCTTCGATCGACAGGTCGGGAATGACCGCGTTGTGACGACAGCAATCGCAGAGCCCGGCGTAGGCCGCATGATCAGCGGGAGTCTGCATCCGGTTGCAGACGTTTTCGCTGGCATAGTTGAAACATTTCACCAGCGCCGTGCCGCAGCCGGCATTGGCGCAGCGATAGCCGACTTCGTTGTCCGGCAGCATCGCGGCGATGGCATGGCAAACGGGACACCAGCCGAGCTCGGCATCGCACACCACACACTGAGTGTTATCGAAGAAAAGCCGACTTGGCGGATTACAGTGATGGCATTCAAAGGTACGCATGACCAATCTCCCTATCAGCAGACGCACGACACCGTCGACGACGGTGTATCCACAGGCCCAGTCTTTTTCAGCAGATTACCTCTGTCAGCAGATTACGCTTTCCTCACGAATCGGTGACGTTTCGATGGTCGAATTCGAGTCGATCGTCGAACGCCAGCGTCGACAGCGCTTGATCCAGGGTCGCGACCCGCTCGACGACGACAGTGCGAGAATCGGCATCGAGATTCCGACCGGTTCGGGTTTCGATCATCGCCATCAAGGAATCAGCGCTCAACTGGCCATCGTAGTGCACCCGATCGATCGAGGCGTCGTGAGACCCCGGGAGATAGATCGTATTGTTGGAGAAGTCCACCGCATAGGCGATCACGCCGGGGACGATGAACAGTAGCAGGCCCAGACCATCGGCAATGGCTACGCCGGGATCGACACGTCCCTGAAGCTGACCCTTGCGCTCCGGATAGAAAAGTGTGCCGCAGCCGGTGAGAGATAGCATCAAGCCGGCCACGACAGCGCCAGCCATCAAGCGTCGAAAACGAGGTTGCATTGCAGGGTTCCAGTGACATGTAGGTAACGCGAGGTAACCTAATTCATCAGCCGACGACAAGTCCAGACGGCATGCGCAGACGAGACATCGGGGATGACGCCCGCACTTCAGGTACGGGCGCCGGCAGAGTCGTCATCGGATCACACTAGCGACGCGCCATAGCCCCACAGCAATACAGTAATCGCCAGCAGCGCTTCCAGCACCAGCACGCCGATAGCCAGCGCGGCGCTCGAGGCGCGCATGCCCTCGTGCTGATCGATTGCCAGGAAGGACGGCAGGCCCGCATAGACGAGGTAGGCCGTGTAACAGAGCCCGGCGATGCCTGCCAACAGGCACAGCCACACCAGCGGATAGAGGGCCACCACGCCGCTCAGGAACATCGGTGTCGCCATGTAGCCCGCGAACACGACGCAATGGTTGAGATCCGGGCGTTCCGGATAGCGACGTGCCAGCCAATGGATCACATTACCCATCAACCAGATGGCGCCCAGAATCAGCGCATAGAAGATGATCGCCAGCAGCACCGCGGTCGTCGGCGAGACGCTGACGGTCTTTGCCAGCCCGTCTTCGGTGGTTCCGAAGTGCCAGCCCACCACCGTGGTGCCGATGAAAGCGCAGACGACCGGGATGGCGGCCATCAGCAGCACGTGGGAGCCGTAGAAATGCGAGATGGTTTCGTTCTCGCCACGGATCTGCTGCCATTCGCGGTTGGGATGCGTGAGCAGTCCCCAGACGTGATGAATCATGACACACCTCCCGCCGCCGCGGGCCGCCTACGACGGGTTTGCGATGGTGTCCTCCTCCGCTCGTCTGTTCCGACGATGCCGGACGCGGCCCTGACTCTCACTATAGGAAAGATCGCGAGATAGAAAAGATCGCATGAGTGGAAAGAGCGATATCAAAGAGCGATGTCAGAGACCGCAGACGAGAGGCCGCGGCGGTCCGATACCCATCGAGGCGTTCGCGAATGCTTTTTGGCAGTCGCCCTTTCCTGCCTGCAGTTCGCATCTCTATACTGGCGGCCCGACGAATCACTGCCGATCACGTCATATCGAGCATATGCCGCGTTCCGCTTGACGCTGATGAATACAGGAAAGAACACCCCATGCGTGCCAGCCAACTACAGATCTCGACCCTCAAGGAAACGCCCGCCGACGCGGAGATCGTCAGCCACCAGCTGATGCTGCGTGCCGGCATGATCCGTCGCCTGACCTCGGGACTCTATACCTGGTTGCCGGTCGGCGTGAGAACATTGCGCAAGGTCGAACGCATCGTTCGCGAGGAGATGGATCGGGCGGGCGCGCAGGAAGTGTTGATGCCGGCTGTCCAGCCCGCCGAGCTGTGGCAGGAATCCGGCCGCTGGGACGAGTACGGCCCCGAGCTGCTGCGTCTCAAGGATCGTCATCAGCGCGACTACTGCGTCGGCCCGACGCATGAAGAAGTCATCACCGATCTGGTGCGGCGCGAAATCAGCAGCTACAAGCAGCTACCGACCAACTTCTATCAGGTCCAGACCAAGTTCCGTGACGAGATCCGGCCGCGCTTCGGCGTGATGCGCTCGCGCGAATTCATCATGAAGGACGCGTATTCGTTCGACAGCGATGAAGACGGCCTCAAGGCGTCCTATCAGCGCATGTACGACGCCTACGTCCGCATCTTCACCCGCCTGGGCCTCGACTTCCGTCCGGTGCTGGCCGACAACGGCTCCATTGGCGGCACCGGTTCGCACGAGTTTCATGTGCTGGCCGATTCTGGCGAAGACGCCGTGGTGTTCTCCACCGGCTCCGACTACGCCGCCAATATCGAGAAGGCCGAGGCGCTGCCGCCCCGGGGCGCCGAGCGTGCCGCGCCCCAGGAAACCCTGCGTCAGGTTCCCACGCCGGGCGTTCGCACCATCGCCGCGCTGGTCGAAGGCTTCGATCTACCGATCGAGAAGACCGTCAAGACGTTGATCGTCCACGCTGCCGACGGCGGCCTGATCGCGCTAATGGTGCGCGGCGATCATCAGCTCAACGAGATCAAGGCCGAGAATCTCGAGGCCGTCGCCGCGCCATTGACCATGGCCAGTGAAGAGGAAATTCGGGCCGCCATCGGCGCCGGCCCCGGCTCGCTGGGTCCGATCAAGCTGCCGATGCCGCTGATCATCGACCACAGTGTCGCCCTGATGAGCGACTTCGGTGCTGGCGCCAACGTCGACGACCAGCATCTGTTCGGGATCAACTGGGAGCGTGATCTGCCCCTGCCCGAGGTCGCCGACCTGCGCAACGTGGTCGAGGGCGATCCGTCACCCGACGGTCAGGGCACGCTCTCGATCACCCGGGGCATCGAAGTCGGCCACGTCTTCCAGCTCGGCCAGAAGTATTCCAGGGCCATGAATGCCACCGTGCTCGACGACGGTGGTCAGCCGGCGACGCTGTGGATGGGCTGTTACGGGATCGGCATTACTCGCGTAGTGGCAGCCGCCATCGAACAAAATCACGATGCCGGCGGGATCATCTGGCCCGACGCCATCGCGCCCTTCCGGCTGGCGATCGTGCCGATGAACGCCCACAAGTCGGACCGGGTGCGCAAAACCGCCGACAAGCTCTACCAGGAGCTGACGGATGCCGGTATCGACGTGCTGCTTGACGATCGCGACCTGCGTCCCGGCGTCAAGTTTGCCGACCAGGAGCTGATGGGCATTCCCCACCGTCTGGTCATCGGTGATCGTGGGCTGGATAACGGCGAGCTGGAGTACAAGGGGCGCCGCGACAGCGAAGTCACGATGGTGGCGCTGGATAATCTCCGAGCGTTCCTGGACACCCGCTTCGCCTGATCGGCCGACAGAGTGATGACTCGGCTTTCCGCCATTCCGGTGACGGCGATCTGGCTCGTCGTCGCCGGGCTGCCGAGCGCCGACATGGCGCTGGCACAGTCGATCGCGCCTGCCCAGCAATCCGATGAAACGGGGGAACCCCCGTCTCAGGATCTGCTCGATGCGCTGTCCCGCGCCATGGCTGCACCCGACGGTTTCGAGGATGCCTTCGACGCTCAGGTGTGGCTGCTGGACATGCAGTCGCGCCTGGCCAGACGCCAACCCCAGGCCTACCCCTCCCGCCGCGCCCGGCTGGCGCTGCTCGAGCGCATTCACGCCGAAGCTCGGCGGGCTCAGTTGCCGCCGGAGCTGGTATTGGCGTTGATCGATGTGGAGAGCCGCTTCCAACCGAACGCGGTGTCGTCGGCCGGCGCGCTGGGGCTGATGCAGGTGATGCCGTTCTGGAAAGCCGAGATCGGCCGAACGCAGGACGACCTTCACGATATCGATACCAATCTGCGCTACGGCTGTACCATCCTGGCTCACTATCTCGACCGCGAAAACGGCGACTGGACCCACGCCCTGGCCCGCTACAACGGCAGCCTGGGCCGCACGATTTATCCGGAACTGGTGATGCAGGCGTGGTTCACGCGCTGGTGGGTAGAGCGCTGAGCAGCATCGCAGCCTCGCTACTGCTTGCGGTCTTCGACCTCGGTATGTGACGTCCCCGGTGGCAACGGGTGGCCCTTGGCCAGCTCGGCCCGCGTCGCCTCGCGCACCTCGAGAATCTCGATCGCGTAGGTCAGCGTCTCTCCCGCCAGCGGATGGTTGGCATCCACGGTGACCCGCGACTCGTCGACTGCGACCAACGTCACCGTCCGCGGGCCGTCCGGCCCTTGCGCCTGAAAGCGCTGGCCGGCCTCGAGCCTCTGGTCTTCCGGAAACGACGAACGAGGGCTGTCGCTGACCAGCGCCTCGTCGCGTTCGCCATAGGTATCGGCGGGCGCGAGAGTCGCGCTCAACCGCGCCCCGGGGCCGTGAGTGGCCAGTACCGCCTCCAGCGCTGGAAACAGATTGCCATGCCCATGCAGGTATTCGAGTGGTTGCTGGCGCGCGCGCGAATCGTCGAGCGTGCGGCCGTTTGTATCCAGCAGGGCATAGTTAAGGGTCGCAACGCGGGACGGCTCGATGACGAGCTGGCTCATGATGACTCCAGACAGAGGATGGATTCAGTGCGGTTGAAGGATGAGATCGACCCGATACGCCGATAAACGGTGCTTAGAACGCATTCGAGTGCACGGCTGAAAGGCTCGGTGAAAAGCCTCTTTGCTCGGTGAAAAGCCCCTTTGAAAAACTATGAGGTGTGCTTGCGCAAGGCGTCGACCGGTACCTCGAGGCGCTGGGTCTGCTGCAACAGATTGAGCAGCACGATAGCGCGCTCTTCGCCTTTCTGCGCCTCGAAGACGGCCTGCAGGGCACGAAACGGCCCGTCGGTGATCTCGACGATATCGCCCTGGCGATAGTAGACGTTGGCGCGGTCGCGGCTGTCGTCGGCAGCTACGCGATCGCGTAGCGTCTCGACCAGCGCGTCCTGCACGAACACTGGCTCCTGACCAAAGCTGACCAACCGCAGGACGCCGCGGGTGGAGCGAATCGGTCGCCAGTTACTGGCGATACGGTCGAGACGAATGAACAGATAGTGGGGAAACAGCGGCTCGGCCACCCAGGCCAGTTTGCCGCGCCGGCGTTTCTGCACCTCGAGCACCGGGTGAAATACCTCGTAGCCCTGATTGTCGAGATGTTCGCTGGCACGAAACGACTCGCCGCCCTTGCACTGGATCACGTACCAGCGGGGTAGCGATTCACCATCCTGCGTCGATTCACTGGCCATCGATAATCCCTTCCTGCTCGTCGCTATTGGACTCAGCCACTGGACACAGCTGCCAGTCACAGCTGCCAACAAAGATAATGTCAGTCGCCGCCCATCGTTCCGGGGTCACTATGCCTCATCGCGATGATGGCTCGGGATAGTTCTTTCAGGATAGATTCGAGCCAGACGTGACAGCCCATCTAGAGTACCATTTTCGACCCGACTCGTCCGCCCGCGGCGGGTCGACTCGGTTTTTGGAAACACTGAATAAATCGGCGAGCAGGATGAATTGGGCGGCATTCCGTCGCTAGGCGCACGGAGCGCAGCAACCGGAGCCTAGGGGGTATAGGTGAGGATTCGACCGGGCTGGCGCTCCAGCGCAACGCAGCGATTCACCTGCGCAGACATTTAGGCAGCGTTTCCTTTGGAGGTTGCATGCAACACGAGCCACGTGACTGGCTGACATCCTTGCGCGTCTATCTGCGGGCGCCGGTCGTGACCCTGCTGTTTCTGGGATTTTCCGCCGGGCTCCCCTACTTGCTGGTGTTCTCGACCCTCACCGCCTGGCTCGAGGACAGCGGCGTCGAAGTGGCTGCCATCGGCTTTTTCAGCTGGGTGGGGCTGCTCTATTCGATCAAGCTGTTCTGGGCACCGATCGTCGACCGCGTGAGGCTGCCTTTGATCGGCCGCTTCCTGGGCCAGCGGCGCAGCTGGATGCTGCTGGGTCAGACGCTGATCGCCGCCGGGCTGGTGGGGTTGTCCGGGCTCGATCCCGCCGGCCACCTGCCACTGGTGGCCGCTTTCGCCCTGCTCACCGCCTTCGGTGCAGCCACTCAGGACATCGTCATCGACGCCTATCGCATCGAATCCGGCGAGGCGTCCATCCAGGCCGCCATGGCTTCGACCTATATCATCGGTTACCGCATCGGCATCGTGATGGCGGGTGCCGGCGCGCTCTACATCGCCGACGCCGCCTCCTGGGCAATCGCCTACCTGAGCATGGCGATTCTGGTGAGCATCGGCATGATCACGGTGCTGGTTCGCCCCGAGCCGCCGCGCCCGCAGAGCCTCACCGTGGTGCTGTTCCATCCGCGCGTAAAACGGTTTCTGCGCCATAGTCGCGATCGCCGCCACTGGCAGCGCCAGACCGGCGTCTGGCTGATCGCCGCGGTGATCTGTCCGATCAGTGATTTCTTTCAGCGTTACGGTCGCCTGGCGCTGTGGCTGCTGGTCTTCATCGGTCTCTACCGGATCAGCGATATCTCGATGGCCGCGATGGCCAACCCGCTCTATCTGAGCCTGGGCTTCACCAAGAGTGACATCGCCAGCGTCACCAAGGTTTTCGGCGTGCTGATGACCATCGGCGGCGGCGTTCTCGGCGGGCTGCTGGTGGTTCGCTACGGCATCGGCCGGATGCTGATCGTGGGCGCGCTGACCGTGGCGCTGACCAATTTGCTGTTCTCCCTGCTGGCCATCGGCGGCGACAGTCTGGCGCTGCTGATCGTGGCCATCACCGGTGACAATCTTGCCAACGGTCTCGCCAGCACCGTGTTCATCGCCTTCCTGTCGAGTCTGACATCACGTACCTACACCGCGACCCAGTACGCGCTGTTCTCGTCGTTGATGACGCTGCCCGGCAAGTTCATCGGCGGGTTCTCCGGGCTGGTGGTGGCCGATGTCGGCTACGCCAGCTTCTTCGGGATCGTCTGCCTGCTGGGTCTGCCGGCCGTAGCGCTGGCATGGTGGCTGAACCGACGCCTGCCGACGCTCGGCCCGGATAGTGACGAAGGTCGTGATGAGAACAGTGAGGAGGACGAGCGGGACACCGAATCAGGCGCCACCGAACACAACGACCGCGAGCCCGCCAGCTTGCGCTGACGGGCTCGCGAAATGTCGGACTCGTGGGTGTCGGACTCGTGGGTGTCGGACTCGTGGACGTCGGACTCGTGGACGTCGGGCCGCCAATAATCGGCGGCGGCCCGAGGCAGTCGAGGTCGAATCAGGCCAGTGACCGGCGCTGCTGCGAGAGCCAGTCCAGGG
Source organism: Salinicola sp. MH3R3-1 (assembly GCF_001937155.1). Classification (NCBI taxonomy): domain Bacteria; kingdom Pseudomonadati; phylum Pseudomonadota; class Gammaproteobacteria; order Oceanospirillales; family Halomonadaceae; genus Salinicola; species Salinicola sp. MH3R3-1. The sequence continues at coordinate 145,895 of NZ_MSDP01000015.1, forward strand.
CGCCGTCGGAGGCGACCCACTGGTCTCGCATCAACTGGCGATACTGCCACGCTTCGGCACGCGTGCCCGGCTCCGGCATATCTTCTCCCAGTCGCGCCGGGCGTGGCCTGTCTTCGCACAGCACCGGCAGAATATAGGGATTGGAGGAACACACCTCCCTCAGCACGCCGAGGGCGTCTTCGTGACGAGACAGCCGATAGAGCGCCAGCACGCGACCCATCTGCACCCCCAGCATCTCGGTGCCTTCCGGGCCCTGTTCGCTGACCGCCAGCGCCTGCTCGTCACGCCCTTCGCGCAGCAGCTGATCGATCACCAGTTCCCGCAGGCCCAAGCTGTCCTCTTCGTCCAGCGCCAGCAGACGCTGCGCCAGCTTCCGTGCTTCCTGACCTGCGCCACGCTCCATGCCGATGACCAGCGCCAGACCGGTTCTCAGCAGCGTGGCATTGTCGGCATCGTGCCAGGAGAAGCTGCCGCCGGCGTCCTCGAGCTGGTTGAGCCAGAAACCGTAGCGTTCGGCCAGCGGCGTGAAGAAGGTATCGACCATCCACGGCAGACTGCCGAAGCGGCTGGCCAGCGCCAGAGTCAGCGCTTGCATCACCCGGGGCGCATCGAGCCACTCGGGATTGGCACATAGCGCCTGCAGCCACTGCGGTGCCGTCACCCAGGGATCCCCCAGAAACCCGAGCGCGGCATCTTCGTCGATCTCTACCTCGCAAGCCTCGGCCCAGCCGCGGTAGAGCGACGCCTCGCGAGCGCTGGGTTCGTACAGCAGCCCGCGTTCGTCGGAATGAGTAAGCTCCAGTCGCGGCGGGCGCTGCTGGGTATGCAGCAGCGCCTGCAGCGCTGTCAACGGGCCGGACAGCACTTGCTCGGAGTGGATCACCTGTTCCGCCAGCGCCGCCTGGGGATCGTCGGCGAGTTCGGCAATGAACTCGAGCTGATCCGGATCCAGATGGTGCTGACGCGACAGCCGCCGCCACCAGAACGCCGCCCGCTGCCGCGCCTTGCCAATATTGCCTTCGTGGAGCAACACCATCGCTTCGATGTAAGCCAGCGACGGCGAATCCGGCAGGGTCCGCTGGGCACTCTGGAACGCTTCTCGCGCGCTGGCCAGATCGCCGCTGTCCAGATGCATCAGGCACAGCCGCTCGAGCGCCGCACCACGCAGGAAGTCCGGCCCGTCCGCCATCACTCTCTCGACCAGCGCCGCACGCTTGCGATGAAAGCCTCGCTCCTGATACAGATCGACCAGAATCTCGAAAGCCGGTTCGATTTGCTCCTGCAGCGCTTCCCAGTCGGGATCGCCCACGAACAGCGACTCCAGAATCTGCTGCGCCCGTCCATTGTTGCCGCTTTCCGCCGATACGATGCCGGCCTCCAGCAACGCCTGTGCCGGTGCCTTGCGGCTTTCCAGCGCGGCCTTCAGCGTCTCGCCGCGCCATTCGCGCAGCGACAGCATCCACATCAGGTGATCGGGTATCACGCTGGGCATCTCGACTCGTGCGCAGCAGTCACGATAGAGGCGTCCCGAATCGCACCAGCAGGGTTCGTCGCGTTTCGGCTCGGCCAGTGGCTCGGTGTCGAAGCCGCGCCGCACCAGCGGCGTCTGATTCCAGATGAGGGGGGCAAGCGCCTGAGCCAGATCGAGGCTGCCGCCGCAATGCTCGATCCCTTCACTGCGAGCCCATGCCATCATCGTCGGGTAGTGTTCATTGGCGCGAATCGCCTCGAGGGCGCCGCTGGCAAAGCCCAGCAGCTGTTCGACCCAAGCTGTCAGCATGGCATTCCTCCGTTTTCTGGCCCTATCCTAGCATGCCGGCCCAGAGCGCTGGCGAGTGCCGGCATGGGGTGATAATTTAGCCGCCGCCAGCCCAATCGCCGTCAATAAAGAGAAGCGCCCGTGCTCTTGCCGATTCCGTTTCGCCGCCCGTCGCCGTCGGTCGCCAGCGATACCCCGCAGGTGCGACTCGAACGCGAGGGTCGCGACGAAATTCGTCGGATCACGGCGGCGGTCGAAAAAGTCCCGTGGACCATCAGTCTGATGCAGATCCTGTGGACCGCGGGGCCGGTGACCCTGCTCGGCGCCTGGGGCGGCTACCTACTGGGCTACGGCAAGGCGCCGACGCTCGAGAATTACATCTTCTTCATTTCGTTCACGGTCATCACCGGTGCCGCCGGGATCATGGCCAATTTGCTGCACCAGCTGACAGGCGGGCGCCGGCTGGAACGCACCTCGAGTCGTATCGAGCGGGTCATCAAGACGCTGCCGGAACTGCTGCTGGCCACTCGCAACCTGATCGTCGAGAGCCTCGAAGGCGATGCCCGGCGTCGTGAAGCGGCCGCCATGTTGCTGCGCAAGCAGGATCTGTCGCCGGAAGGGGTCGAACTGGCGGCACTGGAGCTGCTCGACGACCGTGACAGCGCTCGCCTGATCGGCCAGATCGACGTCTATCGGCGGGTCGGCCTCCACGCCCGAGTCAGCGATCTGGTCGAGATCTACCGCGACGATATCGAGCCACGTTTCATCGAACTCTACGACCTGGCGCCTGCCGCGATCACGCTGCTGCGGGATCGCTTCGAGGGCCATGCTCCGGACCCGCGATACGGCGTGCCGCGAGACGAACACTTCATCGAGCGCGTCATGGCCTCGATCGAGCACGACAACGATCTGCTGATGACGCTACAGGACGTCGAGGAGATGGTGATTCTGGCGTTCGAACTGATCAGCGGACGGGAAATCCCGGTACTGTCGTTCGAATACCGCGGCCGCTGGAAGCTGGCTCGGGCCTTCGACAGCCTGGAAGAAGCCCGGGCTCGACATCGGATCGCCCAGGCCACCGGTCTCTCGCGGCTGAAGGCGCTGAATACCTATCTCGTCGAGCATTCGGTGACGCCGCTCGCCGAAAGCGTTTCCGGCCAGCGCGCCGACGCCCTGCTGGCCCACAGCGTTGCCGCCATCGATGAGCTGAGCGAACAGACGCATGCGCTGTCCCATGCCATCCATACCGGACGCAGCGACGATCGTCAGACGCTGCGCCGCCAGGCGGAAGTACTGACCAACGCGATCAAGCTCTACAAGAGCGTGTCCAGTGCCTACGACGAAGTCGGCCGCAGCCACGCCCATCGACTGCGCATGGCCCAGCGCTGGGAAGCAGTCAGTGCCGATCTTTCCGATAGCACTACCCGCCTGCGCCTGGGCCCGGGGCGGCGCGGCCTGCGCATTCGAGAAAGCAAGATCGCTTTGAACGACGAAGCCAAGGCGGTGGTGTGCAAGCATCTCGGCCGTCACCTCGAGAAGGCCAACATCGGCACGCTGCGCGAGCGGTTGCGCCAGGTCGGGCGAGACACCCAGCTCAGCGTCGGGGTCGAGAGCGCCAAACGCGTGGCGGTGGAAATATTCCTGGCGCTGGAGCCCCACGTGCATCTGTCGCGACCGGCGGTGCAGCGTGCCATCAACAGTACCAACGCGGCGGATTTCGGCCAGCTCGAGCCCAACCTTTCGGTAGCGGCGAAGGCGGCGATGGGCTCGGCCATGGTCCGCGAGATTGAGACCGACCTCTCGCGTACCGCGGAGTCGCTGGCGCTGGCGCTGGTCAGGCATTACCGCGTCGCGCTGGAACCGGAGGCGATGGCATTCCTGCAGCGCCAGTACGGCGCGCGGGAAGCCACGCTGCAGATGCTGACCAACGTCAATCTGGATCGCGCCGAGACAGCCAATGTCAGCTACCTGAGCATGGCACCGCCGGCCGTGGGTACGCCGCATCGCCAGTGGTATCGGGCGCTGGTTCGCGCTCGCCGCCATTTGGAGAAATGATCGACGGATGTCGAATAAAAGCCATTCAGCGGAGCCTGTTTCATGCGTTTGATCGTCGCCGAAAAACCGAGTCTCGCCCGCGCCATCGCCGACGCGCTACCGGTCAGGGCGACGCGGCGCGAAGGCTATCTCGAGGCCGGCGATACCGTGGTGAGCTGGTGCCTCGGTCACCTGCTGGAACAGGCGCCTCCCGAACGCTACGACCCGAAATACAAGCAGTGGCGGCTTGACGACCTGCCGATCATTCCCGAACGCTGGCAGCTAGTGCCCAGAAGCCAGGCACGCAGCCAGCTGGCCGTGCTGCGCAAGCTGATCAAAAGCGCCGACAGCGTGGTTCACGCTGGCGATCCAGATCGCGAAGGCCAACTGCTGGTGCAGGAAGTGTTGAACCATCTCGGCTGGCGTCGGGAAACCCAGCGTCTGCGGGTACAGGATCTCAACCGCCCCGCGGTGGTCAAGGCGCTTGCCAGCCTCGAGGACAACCAGCGTTACCAGCCGCTCTATGCCGCTGCCGAGGCGCGCTCCCGGGCGGACTGGCTGTACGGCATCAATCTGACTCGTGCCTGGACGCTGATCGGCCGCCAGGCCGGCTTTGATGGCCTGCTGTCGGTGGGCCGGGTGCAGACCCCGGTACTGGGGCTGGTGGTCAGGCGCGATCGCGATATCGCGGCGTTCGAACCCAAACCGTTTTACGTGCTTTGGGCGGATCTCCAGGTGGCCCACGGTTCGCTGCGAGCCTGGTGGCAGCCCGGCGAGAATCACCCGCTCGACGGCTCATGTTTGGATGGCTCGTGTTTTGATGAACAGGGCCGCCTGCTCGACCCGCGACCGGCCCAAGCGCTGGCGCAACGGCTCGCCGGCGCCCAGGGCCATCTCGCCCAGCTCGACCAGAAGCGCAAGCGACAGGCCGCGCCGCTGCCCTATTCTCTGTCGTCGCTGCAGATCGATGCCGCGCGTCGCCACGGTCTATCCGCCAAGCGAGTGCTCGACGTCTGTCAGACGCTCTACGAACGTCATCAGTTGATCACCTATCCGCGCTCCGACTGCCGTTATCTCCCCGCCGCCCACCACCGGGAGGCGGCGAAGACCTTGATCAGCGCCTGCCGACTCGACGACCAGCTGCGCGGCTGGGCCGAACAGGCCGACTTCGGCCTGCGCTCCAAGGCGTGGGACGACGCCAAGGTCGGCGCCCACCACGCGCTGGCACCGACGGGGCGGCCGGCGGACATGGACAAGCTGAACCGCGACGAGGCCAACCTGTTCCGGTTGATCGCGCGCAACGTGCTGGCCCAGTTCTATCCCGCGCTCGGGACCTACGAGACGCAGGCGCTATTCGACATCCTCGACGAGCGCTTCAAGGCCCAGGGGCGAGAGATCATCGAACCAGGCTGGAAGCCACTGTTCACCACCCGCGACGACGTCCCCGCTCTGCCCCCGCTGACCCAGGGCGAGACGGCGACAGTGACCGATGCCGGGTGCGAAGCCCGCGAAACCCGCCCGCCGGAACCCTTCACCGATGCCAGCCTGATCAAGGCGATGATGAACATCGCGCGCTATGTCGAGGATCCCGCGGTCAAACGGACACTGCGCGAGTCGGACGGTCTCGGCACCGAAGCGACCCGGGCCAGCATCATCGAAACGCTGCTGACGCGGGGTTATCTCATTCGCGACAAAAAAGCCATCAAGGCGACGCGTACCGGACACGCCCTGATCGACTCGCTGCCCCCGGCGGCGACGCGGCCGGAGCGTACCGCCCTATGGGAACAGCGCCTCTCGGCGATCGCCGAAAGTCAGGATGCACCGGCGCCATTCCTGGAAGCGCTGGTCAGCGATCTGCGCGCGCTGCTGGGCCAGGCGGATGCCGGTCGACTCAATCAGGCGCTCAAGGCATCGACGCAAGGGCCGGCACCGGAAGCCCCGCCACGCAAGAGTGCCAAAGGAGGCAAGCGTGGCGCCGGCGCCCGCAAGTCGAGCGGAAGCAGGTCTCGGCGTAGTACTTCGACGAGCAGTTCGTCAACGAGTCGCCCTTCGACGGGCAGTTCTTCGACGAGCAGTTCTTCGAAAAAGAGCCAGGCGACATCCTCGACGGGTGACAAGCCGACGCCGCCTCGCCGCACCCGGAAGCGGACCTCATGACGCTTCCGGCCGGCACGCCTCGATGCATCGATGGCCAAGGCCCAGCGTCGAGCGACGATGCGCCCTGGCTGATCGTCGGCGCCGGCGCGCTCGGCCAGCTGTTTGCCGCCTCTCTGGCTGCGTTTCGGCCCGTCATCCTGCTGGGCAGGCACCTGGCGCAGCCCGCCATCCGCCTGCGCAAGGTGGATGGCACGGATGTCGAGATCGCATTGGCGCGCGAGCGACTGAAAGATTGGATCGCCAAACGGGGCGAATACAGCGTCCCGGCCCTAGTGGTACTGGCGACCAAGTCTCACGATACTCAGACCGCACTCGATGCTTTGACGCCGTCGCTTGCGCCCACCACGCCGCTGCTGCTGTTACAGAATGGCTTCCAGGTACAGCCTCGCATCAGCGAACACTGGGCAGGGCCGGTGCTTTGCGCCTCGACCACCGAGGCCGCCTATCGTCCGATGCCCGAGCCCAAGCCCAAGCCCAAGCCCAAGCCTGAGCCCGAAGGCGATTCCCATTCTGATTTCCACCTCTCCAGACCCGACGTGGTTCATGCCGCCGCCGGCGAAACCTGGATCGGCGATCTCGCCGGCCGCCATGCCGCACTGGCAACAGTCGTCGCCGACGATCTGAGCCAGGCAGGGATCGCCGCTACCGCCTGCGCCGACATCCGCCTGCGCCTGTGGCACAAACTCGCGATCAACGCGGTGATCAATCCGTTGACCGCCAGCCATGGCGTTCGCAACGGCGAGCTGACGAGAGTCGAGTTCCGCCCCCGGATCGAGGCATTGATCTCGGAGATCGACCGGATCATGCGGGCCGAGGGTATAAAACCACCCGCTGCGGGCTGGCAGGCGCTGATCGACGGCGTGATCGAGGCCACTGCCGCCAACCGTTCTTCGATGCTGCAGGACGTGCTGGCCGGTCGTCCCACGGAGCGTGACGCCATTCTCTGGCCACTGATCGATGCGGGCCTCCGCCATGAACTCGCCACACCAGCGCTCACTGCGCTCTACCGGGCAACGCTGGCCTAGATAACACCTCTCCTACCGGCTACCAACCTGCCCGCGTGGGCCACGGTTCGAATCGATGGTCCGAGACGCAAACGGCCGATCCATGGGATCGGCCGTTCGCGTTGTTCCAGTGGTATCGGTATCAGCCCCTCATTCGGTAGTGCTGGCGGCTTCAGATCGGATTGGCGAATCGGTCTGCGACCCGCCCTTGGCCTTGTCCGCCGGAAAAAACACGCCCTTTTTCAGATCGCTCTCGATCTCTTCCAGCGAGCGGCCCTTGGTCTCGGGAACGTAGCGCACGATGAACACCAGCGCGATCGTGGTGATCACGGCGTAAAGCCAGAAGGTGCCGGAAGTGCCCAGCGTGCTGATCAGCGACAGCGTGGTCAGCGTCACCAGCAGGTTGAACACCCAGTGGCTCAACGCCCCCCATGCTGGCGCCCTTACCCCGCACGAACAGCGGGTAGACCTCGGCGTTGATCAGCCACAGACAGACACCGAAACTGCAGTTGAGCGCCATGTAGATCGCCAGACACGCCACCAGCGCGTACTGGCTGAAGGCGTCCTCGGGCGCGCCACCGACGAACAGCAGCCCCATGATCACCAGCGCCACCGCCGAGCCGGGCACCATCCACAGCAGAAAGCGTTTTCGGCCGATGCGATCGACCAGGAAGATCCCCAGAATCGTCGCCAGATTGATCAGTACCGCGCCACCGATGGCCGCCAGCACCGAGGCGCTGTCGCCGAAACCGGCCTGACTCAGAATGGTCGGCGCATAGTAGATCAGGGCATTGTTGCCGGTGATCTGAGAGAACATCGCGATCCCCACGCCGGCCACCAGCGCCGGACGGATCCACGGCTGGAACAGGTCACGCCAGGTGCCTTCGGGACGCGCCGAGACCTCCTTGATCTCGTCCATCTCGGTCTGAGCGCCTTCGCGGCTGGCGCGCACTCGCTCGAGGATATGCAGCGCTTCGGGTTCGCGTCCCTTGCTCACCAGCCAGCGCGGGCTTTCCGGCAAAAACAGCATGCCCAGCATCAGAATGACCGCGGGTACGGTGCCCAGACCGAACATCCAGCGCCACTGCTCGCCCAGCCCGTAGCCCACGAGATAGGCGACGAGAATGCCGAACACCACCATGAACTGGAACATCACCACCAGTTTTCCGCGATGCTCCGGCGGTGTGACTTCGGCGATGTAGACCGGAATGATCTGCGTCGCGCTGCCGGCGGAAAGCCCGAGAATGAACCGCGCCGCGATCAGCATGCCGACGCTGGTCGAGGTCGCCGACAGAATCGAGCCGACGACGAACACCGCGCCGACCAGCACGATCGTCCAGCGCCGCCCGAGCCGATCGGACAGCCGGCCCGTGCCCACGCAGCCGAAGATCGCGCCAAGAATAATGGCGCCGGTCACCAGCTGCTTGAGCGTGTCGTCGAGGGCGAACTGCTTCGACAGCCCCAGTAGCGCCACACCGATAATGCCGGTGTCGTAACCGAACAGCAGGCCACCTAGCGCAGCGACGACCGACACCATGACGACCAGCCCTTTACGCTTCGGCCCACCACTGGCGGTAGCGTGTGCGTTCATGCTTCTCTCCTTGAAATCGGGCGTCCTGGATGACGAATTGCCCGGTTCGAATGACTAGGTACTATCTTTGAAACGAATGCGGGTCCCGCTCCACCAAAGCTGACGGTCAGCGTTGGCAGCTACGGCCTGGATACGCTCGGCGTTGGGCGCATCGGTCGTGCGAACCCAGTCCAACGCCTGCTGTTGGGTACGACCGAACTGCCTGTGCCGAGCCACCAGACGCTCTTCGCGTAGCTCTCGGTCGACATCGAGAAACCATACCTCGTCCAGCATCTCTCGCACCTGTGGCCAGGGTTCATCCTCGAGCAGCAGATAATTGCCCTCGGTAATGACCAAGGACGTTACCGGTGGAACGGCGATACTGGCGGCGATGGGCTCCTCGATCTCGCGATAGAACCCCGGCGCATAGACAATTTCGGATTCGTCATGAGGCGTACGAAGACGCAGCAGCAAATCGCGATAGCCGAACGCATCGAACGTGTCAGGCGCGCCTTTTCGCTGTTCGCGACCCTGCGCGACCAGTTGGCGGTTGGAGAGATGAAACCCATCCATCGGTACGACCTGTGCCTGATCGCCCAGCGCCGCGAGAAGCGCCTCGGAAAGCGTGCTTTTACCGGAACCGGGGGCGCCGACAAGGCCGAGAATACGGCGCTCAGGTGAATCGATTAAGCGCCGCGCCGCATGCACAATCAGCGGGTCGATATCGATCGATAACGACCGCGTTTCCATCGCCTTGATACGCATTGGGGGATCGCAGAAAAACTGGAGGTGGGAACAAGCGTAGCACGCTCATTTTGATGATGAGAGTCGTTTTTCTGCGACAAGACTATCGTCGTAAACTTACTGACATTCCAAAATATCGGGTCGATGTTGCCGGTTTCAATCACGATGTCGGCCGCAAACGCTCTCGAAGGCGCTTGCAACATCCCTTCGGTGATCGGCAAGCGACCGGCTATTCGCCAACTCTCCGGCGCAATCGTGCCACCTCATCCATCAGTTCGAGTGCCAGGGCTGCGCCAGCCAAGTTGACCCCCAGATCGTGCTGCAGACGCTGGACAACTCTGACCCGGTGCAGGCTCGCGCCGTAGAACCGCCACTGTTCGCGCCGGCGGCCATCGGGAACGATGACGCCCTCGTCGACCAGCTCAATGACCCACTCGGCATGGACCGTGCAGGTCCGGCACAGTTCGCCAAGCGTCAGGACGGGTGTTTCGTCGAGGTTGTCGACGGGGACCTGGGTGAGATCGTGGATGGTCATGGCTTCTCCTCCGCTGCCGCTCTGGGATCGAAGTTCGCCACCGCTTCCAGCTGGCGATAAGCCGCCTTGACGTCGTCATTCGTCGCGGGCGGCAGAACGATCTTCAATGTCACGTAGCAATCGCCCGGCGGCTCGCCAGGAATGCCTCGACCCTTGAGTCGCAGGCGCCGTCCTTCCCGGGAATCCGACGGCACTTTGAGCTCCACCGAGCCCTCGGGTAGCGGGACCGCGATCGTCGCGCCCAACGCCGCTTCCCAGGGTGCCACGGGCAGGATCAGGGTGACGTCGCGCCCTTCGACCTGATAGCGCCAGTGCGACTCGAACTCGATCTCCAGATAGAGATCGCCGGCCGGTCCGCCGCCCATCCCCGCCTCGCCCTGCCCGCCCAGGCGGATTCGCTGGCCCTGTTTCACGCCCTTGGGGATACGAACTTTCAGCGTACGCTGGCGAGGTCGCAGCCGACCCTGATCATCGATTTCACCGCTCTGGAGCGTCAGCGTTCGCGTGGCGCCGCGATAGGCGTCTTCGAGCGCAATCGACACCTTGGCATGATGATCCTCTCCGCGCAGACCCGCACCGCGTTCACGATACCGCGCGCTGCCGGGGTCGCCGTTCGAGGCTGCGGAACCAGAGCCTGCTGCCCGGCGTTGCCCGAACAGCGATTCGAAGAAATCGCTGAAAGCGGCGCTGTCCTCCTGTGAATGGCCTCCCGCTGAATAGCCGCCCCGCGGATGGCCTTGCTGAGTATAGCCACCGCCACGGAATTCGAACCCGGCATCCCAGTCCGGCGGCGGCCGGAAATCCTCGCCGGCCCGCTGACCTTGCCCCACCTGATCATAGGCGAGACGCTTTTCGGGATCCTTCAGGACTTCGTACGCCTCACCCAGTTCCTTGAAGCGCGCATCGGCGTCGGCTTCCTGGCTGACATCCGGGTGATACTTTCGAGCCAGTCTGCGGTAGGCGCGCTTGATCTCTTCCTGAGTGGCATCGCGTTCCACGCCCAGCACCGCGTAGTAATCCTTGAACTCCATGCCGCGCTCCCTGTCGACGGGTCGATGACCGGCCGCATTTTCATGCAGGCCGGTCACTATCGTTATAGCAGGGTTCGCGGCATCTCTCGCGCCTAGCCGGTATTACGCAGGCCGGCAGCGATACCCGCCATCGTTACCATCAGGGCCCGAGAGAGCTCCGGTGTAATATTGCCGTCGGCATCGCGGTTACGCTGCAGCAGTTCGGCCTGAAGACCATGCAGCGGGTCGATGTAGGGGTTGCGCACTTCGATCGCCTGACGAATCAACGGCGTATTGTCGAGCAGACGGCGCTGATCGAGGATCCGCAGCAGCACGGCTTCCAAATCGACCAAACGCTGACGCAGCGACTCGCCCAGTCGGGTCAATGCCGGCTCCTCCACCAGCCGCTTCTCGTAATAGGCGGCGATGAGCGGATCCGACTTGGCCAGCAGCATCTCGAGCATGTCCAGATAGGTGCCGAAGAACGGCCACTGTTGGCGCATCTCTCGCAGCCGATCGAGCCCGCCGTCTTCTTCGAGACGTCTGGAGAACGCCTCGCCGCTACCCAGCCAGGCCGGCAACATCAGGCGAGTCTGGGTCCAGGCGAATATCCAGGGAATGGCACGCAGCGTCTCGATGCCGCCCTCCTGACGCCGCTTGGCGGGACGCGACCCCAGCGGCAGCCGGCCCAGTGCGCCTTCAGGCGTCACCGCCCGGAAGTAAGGCACGAAGTCGGGATCCTCGCGCACCACGCCCACATAGGCACGATGGGCAATATCGGCCAGGCGATCCATCTCCTCGCGCCACACGGGTCGGGGTGCGGGCGGTGGCAACAGCGTCGCTTCGAGCACCGCGCAGACGTAGATCTCCATCGAACGCAGCGCTATACCGGGCTGGCCGAACTTGAAGCGAATCATCTCGCCCTGCTCGGTCACTCGCAGGCTGCCGTTCACCGAGCCCGGCGGCTGCGACAGAATGGCGGCGTGGGCAGGGCCACCGCCGCGGCCGACGGTGCCACCGCGGCCATGAAACAGCGTCAGCGATACGCCGCCCTCTCGGCACACGTCGACCAGCCGCTCCTGGGCACGATACTGGGCCCAGGCCGCCGCCAGCTGGCCGGCATCCTTGGCCGAATCCGAGTAGCCGATCATCACCTCCTGGTAGTCGCCGGCGACCTCTCGATACCCCGGCAGCGCCAGCAGACGTTCGATCACGTCACCGGCCCGATCCAGATCGTCCAATGTCTCGAACAGCGGGGCAATCGGCAGGCGCACGCCGTTGCCGGCTTCCTTCATCAGCAGCGCCACCGCCAGCACGTCGGAGGGTTGCTGCGCCATGGAGATGATATAGGTGCCCAGCGCCTGACGATGCTCGCGGCCGATCACGCCGAACGTGTCGAGGACTTCCCGGGTTTCGGCCGAGCACTCCCAACGAGGCGGAATCAGCGGCCTTGGCGAGGCCAGCTCTTCGAGCAGAAATGCCTGTCGCGCGGATTCGTCCCAGTCACGGTAGTGGCTGCCGTCGGCGCCGACATCGAGGTATTGGGTCAGCTCCTCGAAGACCTGAGCATGGCGGGTACCGTCCTGGCGGACGTCGAGCTTGGCCAGATTGACCCCGAAGACCGCCACGCGTCTGAGCGTGTCCAGCAGTACGCCGTTGGCAATGGTCTCCAGCCCCACATCGCACAGTGAGCGGTAACAGGTCAGCAGCGGCGCGAACAGCTGCTCGCGCGTCTCGATGATGGGATCATCGCCGGGCGGCTCCCCATCGAGTCGCGCTCGCGCCCATGCCCGAGTCGCCTCCAGCCGGGTCGACAAGCGTTTGAGCAGCGCGCGATACGGCTCTGCAGCCTGGCGGGATCCGGGTTCGGCGTCGTCTCCGACCTCGGCGCGCAGCGCATCGTTGGCCTTCCACATCGACAGCTCGGCCTTGAGCTGCTCCAGATCGCGCAGATAAAGATCGGCGGCCATCCAGCGCCCCAGCAGCAGAACCTCTTCGGTAACGCTGGACGTGACATTGGGATTGCCGTCCCGGTCGCCCCCCATCCACGAGGCGAAGCGGATGGGCGACGCTTCCAGCGGCAACCGCTCACCGGCCGTCTCCATCAGCAACGCATCCAGGTCGCGGTGGAACGTCGGGACCGCCTCCCACAGCGAGTTTTCGATCACCGCGAAGCCCCATTTCGCCTCGTCGACGGGCGTGGGTCGCTCGTGGCGAATCTCGTCGGTATGCCAGGACTGGGCAATGAGCTCTTCCAATCGGCCCTGGGCGCGCTGAAGTACTTCCGGATGATCGCCGCTGTCCTCGATGGTCCGCAGGCAGTCATCAATGGCGTCGTATTTCTGAATCAAGGTGCGTCGAATGACTTCGGTGGGATGTGCCGTCAGTACCAGATCGACGCGCATGTCGGCGATGGCATCGACCAGTTGCCGCGAGGATTGGCCCGACGCCGCCACGCGCTGGAGAAGTTCGCCCAGATCGGGCTGGGTGCCGGGCTTGTAATCTTCGACACGCCGAAAGCGTGCGCGATAGTGCTGCTCGGCAATATTGGAGAAGTTGAGAAACTGGTTGAAGGCCCGGGTGACCGGTAGCAACTCCTGGTCAGGGAGCGCCCGCAGGTAATCGATCAGCTCGCGGCGATCGGCTTCCTCGGCGCTCTGTCGCCCTTTCTTGGCCAGGGCACGGATCGTTTCGATGCGATCGACGAACTCACTGCCGAGATCCTTGGCAATGGTGCGGCCGAGGCTATCGCCCAGCAGCCGGACGTTATCCCGCAATGATTCGTGCAGCGACGTTTCCTGTTCTGGACTCATGGCATCCCTCCCTATGGCTAGACAGGGCGCCAGGTGGCGACCCCGATCCCAGCAGATCGATATCACTGGGATAAACCGCTGAAAACATCAGCATAACGATCTGGGGGAAAGAGTCGACCGGCGGGAAAACGACATTAGTCGTAAATTTACGACATGGATCAGGAGCGCGAGGCGTTCTCTACGCGCTTTGCCGCCTGCCAATGGCGCTCCATCTCCTCCAGAGAGGCACGATCAGTCGCGGAGTCGCTTGCCGCGAGGGCACGTTCGACGTAACGAAAGCGCCATTCGAACTTGGCGTTGGTCCCGCGCAGCTGCTGTTCCGGGTCACAGCCCAGACGCCGTGCCAGATTGACGACAGCGAACAGCAGATCGCCGACTTCCTCCTGGGCGTGGGTCCGGTCGTTTTCGGCCAGCGCCGTCTCGACCTCGGCGAGTTCCTCGCGGATCTTGTCGATGACGCCGCGCTCGTCCGGCCAGTCGAAACCCTGACCGGCAGCACGCTTGCTCAACTTGGCGGCGCGACTCAGTGCCGGTAGCGCCGTGGGGATATCGTCCAGCGCCGAAGCACCGGCGCCATCGGTTACGCGGGCTTCCCGCTCTTCGGCTTTCAATGCTTCCCAGCGGGTCTTGACCTGCCGCTCGGCCACCTGACTTTCCGCGTCACCACCGCTACCGCGTCGGGAATGCAGCGTGCCGTCGGGAAAGACATGCGGATGACGTCGCAGCATCTTGGCCGTCAGCGTATCCACGACATCGTCGAAGTCGAAGCGCCCTTCCTCCCGGCCGAACTGGCTATAGTAGACGACCTGGAACAGTAGATCGCCGAGTTCACCGGGCAGCTCCTCGAAGGCGCGGCGCTCGATGGCATCGGCGACCTCGTACGCTTCTTCGAGGGTATGGGGAACGATGGTGTCCCAGTGCTGCTTGATGTCCCACGGGCAGCCATGGTCGGGATCCCTGAGCACGGCCATCAGGGTCAGCAGGTCATCGAGGGAATGACGTCGCGAGTCCGGGCGTCGGAGGTCGGCAGGCGGTGGCATGGCGGTCTTGTCCTCGATACTCAAACCTTGATCCTCATTGTGGCCCGTGACCCTGCCCCGCGCCCTGTCTCAGCCGTTTGACGTCGATCACGTTGGGTAGCTGCTGAATGCGCGAGAAGATGCGCTCCAACGCCTCCAGACTCTCGATCTCCAAGGTGATCCGCATTCGCGCGATGTTGTCGAACTTGTCCGTCACTGTATTGACCGAGGTCACGTTGACGCGGTCGCTGGAGAGCACGTGGGTGACGTCGCGCAGCAGCCCGGAGCGATCCCAGGCTTCGATTTCGATGTCCACCGGATACTGGGCTTGCTCTTTCTGACCCCACTCGACGTCGACGATCCGCCGCGGCTCCTCGCTGCGCAACTGCAGCACGTTGGAGCAATCCTGGCGATGAATGGTGACACCGCGACCCTGGGTGATATAGCCGATGATCTGATCCCCCGGCACCGGGTGGCAGCAGTTGGCCATCGCAGTCTTGAGATTGCCGACCCCGAGCACGGTGATCCCGTCGCTGGGCTCCTTGCCCTGATGGCGCCGCGGCTTCGTCAGCAGGCGATCGAGCTGCTCCTGATCGTCGCTTTCGCCGAACAGCTGCTGGGCCTGATGCAGTACCTGGCCGATGCGCAGATCGCCCGCCCCGATCGCGGCGTACATGTCCTCGACCTCGAGGTAGTTGACCGCAGCCGCCAGACGCTCGAGATCGACACCGTCGATGTCGAGTCGGCGAAACTCGCGATCGAAGATCGCCTTGCCCTCGTCGAGATTCTGCTCGCGCGCCTGCAGCTTGAACCAGGCCTGAATCTTGGAGCGCGCCCTTGAGGTGCGCACATAGCCCAGATTGGGGTTGAGCCAGTCGCGGCTCGGCGCACTCTTGGTGGCGGTAAGAATCTCGACCTGCTGGCCCGTCTTGAGCCGATAGGTCAGCGGCACGATGCGGCCGTCGACCTTGGCACCGCGACAGCGATGGCCAATTTCGGTATGCACGCGATAGGCGAAATCGATCGGCGTGGCGATCTGGGGCATGTCGATGACGTGACCGTCGGGCGTAAACACGTAGATCCGATCCGGCGCCACGTCGCTCGCCAGCCCCTCGCGGAAATCGCCGACGTCGCCGACTTCTTCCTGCCACTCGAGCACCTGGCGCAGCCACGCGATCTTCTCTTCGTAACCCCGGCTCTTGGCGTCGGTATCCATGCCCTTGTAGCGCCAGTGTGCACAGACGCCGAGCTCCGCCTCTTCGTGCATGGCGAAGGTGCGCACCTGGATCTCGAGCACCTTGTTCTCGGGGCCGATGACCGCGGTGTGCAGCGACTGATAGCCGTTCTTCTTGGGATTGGCGATATAGTCGTCGAATTCGTTGGGCACATGGTGCCAGCGCGAGTGCACCACCCCGAGGGTGGTGTAGCAGTCGGCGATCTCGGGCACTAGAATGCGAACCGCCCGCACGTCGTAGACCTGGGAGAAATCGATGCGCTTGCGCTGCATCTTCCGCCAGATCGAATAGATATGCTTGGCCCGGCCATCGACTTGATAGCGCAGAATGCCCTGGCGCTCCAGCAGCGTCTCCAGCGTGTCCACGACTTCATGGATATAACGATCACGGGCGAGTCGCTTTTCCGCCAGCTGCGTGGCGATCGACTTGTACTCGGTTTCATGCAGATAGCGAAAAGCCAGATCCTCGAGCTCCCACTTGATCTGACCGATACCCAGCCGGTGCGCCAGCGGGGCGTAGATGTCGAAGACCTCACGCGCCACACGCAGCCGTTTTTCTCGCGAGGCATCCTTGACCTGACGCAGCATGCACGTCCGTTCGGCAATCTTGATCAGCGCGATACGCACGTCGTCGACCATGGTCACCAGCATCTTGCGCAGATTGTCCTGCTGGTTGTGCTGCGACAGGCCGTGCTTGGGCGCCTGGAGCTGGCTGATCGCGGCCATGCTGAGCACGCCGTCGATCAGCTTGGCAACCTCGTCACCCATCTGCTTGGCGACGCTTTCCAGGCTCAACAGGCCGCGGCGGACGCTACGGTAGAGAATCGCGGCTTCCAGCGTCTGTTGATCGAGCTTGAGCTGACTGAGTATGTCGGCCATCTCCAGCCCGGTCAGCAACGTCTGATCGGGAAGCGCCTCGCTGCCGTGCGCCTCTCGTTCGCTGGCTCGCAGCGCCAGACGGCATGCCTGCAGAATGCGTTCGGGAGCTCGCAACTCGACTTCCTGCTGCAACCGATGCAACCACAATTCCAGATCGACGCTGCCGTCATCGACCAGCGGCTCACTCTCTCGCACCTTTACCATGCTAGCGCTTGCCTCCCGAGATCGGACTGTCGAGATCACTTTGCTGCCGCCGCAGCCGCTCGCGATAGGCCGATCGCGCTGGCCGTTCGAGACGCTCCGGTCGCTGGAACAGCGCCAGCGACTCCAGATGGGCGGTATGCGGGAACATGTCGGCCATCGCCAGATGCGACAGCACAAACCCGCCAGCCAGCAGATGTGCCGCGTCCCGTGCCAGGGATGCCGGATCGCAGGAGATATAGGCGACCTGCGTGACATCGCTCTGCGCCAGGCGACGGCAAAGCGCGTCGGCGCCATCCCGCGGCGGGTCCAGCAACACCGTATCGTGAGAGCCGATCAGCTCCTCGATCGCCGCACCGGGATCGTTGAGATCAGCCTGCAGGGCCGACACGCTCAAGCCGTTATGATCGGCATTATCGCGCAGCCGCTCGACCATCTCATTGCTACCTTCGACAGCGGTGACACTGGCAACGTCATCGGCCAGGGCCAGCGAAAAATTGCCGATGCCGGCGAACAGGTCGAGCAGCCGCTCGCTGCCGCCCGGCGCCAGCCACGCTCGAAGGGTGTCGATCAGGCGCTGATTGATCTCGGCGTTGACCTGGAGAAAATCCCCCGGCGCCAAGGCAAGCGACAGTTGACGCCGACCGCCGTCGATGGCGGTGACCAGCCGCGGCTGATCGCCCAGCCAGACCAGATCCGTCGATTGTCTTCCCCGGCGTAGCGCGCAAGCCAGCCGTTCCCGCCCGGCGAATGCTCGCCAGCGCTGCGCGTCCTCAGGCACATCGCGCAGCTGCCGAACGACCACGGTGATAATGTCGCCATCGCCATCGTCATCGCCATCGGTCAGCAGCAGTTCGAGATGCCCGACATGGCGGGGCGCCTCGAGCGATTCGAGCTGGGCTCGCAATTTCGGCAACAGCGCCGCCAGCGGCGAAGCCAGCACGTGACAACTGTCGATATCGACCAGCTGCTCGCTACCCCGCGCCCGAAATCCGAGATGCACGTGACCCTGCGCATCACATTTGACGCCGAGCCTGGCGCGGCGCCGATAGCCGGCCGAATCGCCGACCAGCATCGGTACGTCATCGGGCGCCTCGATGGACTGGCGCTTGAGCAGATCGATCAGCACCTGACGCTTGTGCTCACGCTGGCCGTCGACACTCAAATGCTGCAGATCGCAGCCGCCGCAACGGGTGGCATAAACGCACGGCGGTTCGACGCGACTCGCGGCATCGCTGAGGCGCTGGCGTATGTGTGCTTCGTCGTAGCGCTTGCGCTGGCGATGTATCGCGACCACGACCCGCTCGCCCGGCAGCGCGGCATCGACGAATACCGTCTTGCCCTCGACATCTCGTGCCACGCCGCGGCCGTCGTGCGCCAGCCGTTCGATGACCAGTGCACCGTCATCGCTTTTCGCCGTCGGCGTGGCCGGCTGGCGTTCCCGCCGGACCGCCGGCACGCGCCTCTTTCCCAGCATCGCCATGATCAGGTTTCCGGCGCATAGAGGCCGGTGGAAAGATAGCGATCGCCTCGATCGCAGACGATGAACACGATGACCGCATTGTCGACCTGCTCGGCGACCCTGAGCGCCCCCGCCAGCGCACCGCCGGAGGAGACACCGGCGAGAATCCCCTCTTCCCGCGCCAATCGACGCATGTGTTCCTCGGCTTCCTGCTGGCCGATGTCCAGCACGCTGTCGACTCGCTGCGGTTCGAAGATGCCGGGCAGATAGGCCTCGGGCCAGCGCCGGATACCCGCGATGCTCGCGCCGTCCGCCGGCTGCAGACCGACGATCTGGATCGACGGATTGCGCTCCTTGAGATAGCGCGACGTTCCCATGATGGTACCCGTGGTACCCATCGCACTGACGAAATGGGTGATACGCCCCGCGGTCTGTTCCCACAGTTCAGGGCCGGTGGTGCGATAGTGGGCCAACGGATTGTCGGGATTGGCAAACTGGTTCAGCGGCTTGCCCTCGCCTCGCGCGATCATCTCGTCGGCCAGGTCTCTCGCGCCCTCCATGCCGGCCTCCTTGCTGACGCCGACCAGCTTGGCGCCATAAGCCGCCATCGCCTGCTTGCGCTCGCTCGAGGCATTGTCCGGCATGATCAGGACCATCTTGTACCCCATGACCGCCGCGGCCATGGCCAGCGCGATGCCGGTATTGCCGGAGGTCGCCTCGATCAGCGTGTCGCCCGGCGAGATGTCGCCGCGGGTTTCGGCTTCGCGAAGCATGGACAGTGCGGGACGATCCTTGACCGAGCCGGCCGGGTTGTTACCCTCCAGCTTGGCCAGAATCGTGTTGTCGCGCCCAGCGTTGATGCGGGCGAGCCTGACCAGCGGCGTATTGCCGACAGTCTGCGCGAGTGTGGGAAATGCCATAGAGAAGTCCCTGAAGCTAAAGTCTGGACGGTTTCAGTCGAGGCCATTGGTGGAAGCGGCCGGCTGAAATCGGTAAGTAGAATGACACCAGTATATCGAAGCCAGCGGGGGACATGACAGCGGTCATCGTGACGCGGTACCGACTCGTGCCCTTACATTGGCGTCTCGAGACGACACCGAGAAACCCTTCGTAAGATATAGTCGATTCAAGTGACGCCCAGGATTACGGTTTTATAGGTAATCGCCGATAAAAACGCCAAGAGAACGCCAAGGGCTTCGAGTATTCATGGTTCCACGCTGGCTGATTCTGCTTTCGACGCTGTCTTCCCTGCTGCTGCTCGGCTTTACCGGGTGGCACGCCTGGGAATGGCATCATGGCAACGCCCAGATGCTGTCTCGTCGGCTGCAGAGCATCAATCGTGTCTTCACGCCGTCACTGGCCGAAGCCGCGCAGAATGAGGACATGGCTCAGGTCCATGAGCTGCTGACCCGCCTGACTCGCGACCCGGCGATCCTCAACGCCACGCTCAGAGATGAAAGCGGCAATGCTCGCGATTCCACGGGGGAGATGCCGCCTCCTGCCGGGTTGGAAACACTGCCGCCGATACTACACACCGGCCATCATGATGGCGTTCAGCGATGGGTTCAGCCGCTGGAGGAATTTGCCGGCTCGCGGTCGACGCATCGCTATTGGCTGGATCTGAGCCTCGATCCCCAACGCGCCAGTCCCCTCTCGGGAGATCGGGTCGACTGGTGGACGCCGCTGGTGGCGTTGTTGTTGGCCTCACCGGCAATGCTGGCCTGGCGGCAATCACGCCGCGGCGAAGAGATCGGGCGCCAGCGGGAACCGGTCGAACCTGAGCTCGAGACCAGGACCGACACCGAGAAGGACAGCGAAACCGAAAGAGACAGCGAATCATCGCGCGCTCCGCCGACATCACTACTCCAGGCCCTCCCCGACGCCGATCTCAGCTATGTCAGCCATGAACTGCGCGCCCCGCTATCCGGAGTGCTGGGGTTTTGTCGGTTGCTGGAGAACAGCCCTCTCGACGTCCAGCAGCGGGAATGGCTACGTCATATCCACCTGGCTTCCAACGGGCTGCTTGACACCGTCGACCATGTGCTGGGAGACACCCGCCGTTGCCGCGCCGACAATGTGTTCGACATCACCGACGTGCTGTGGGAGGTCCTGTGTCTGCAGACGCCGTTGGCGCAATCACGAGGCATCACGCTGTTGGCGATCGTCTACGATGATGTTCCCCCTCGCCTCGTCGGAGCCGATGTCGGCATCCGCCAACTGCTGACCAACCTGATCAACAATGCCATCAAGTATGGCGGCGAGGGTGATGTGGTCGTTCGAGTCGTCCTCGAGAGCCGTGAAGGCAGCGCCGTGCGGTTGCGTCTGAGCGTCAGCGACGGTGGCAGCCTCGATCCAGCACACGGCAGGCGCCTCGAAAAGGCGGTCGATCGTGGCCCGGCGCGACAGAGCGATGCCGAGGCCGGCGTAGGCGTCGGCATCTGCCATCGTCTGGTCGCGAACATGAACGGAACACTGGTGCTGGGCGCGCGCTCGGGCAAGGGCCACACCCTCGTTGCCAACATCGGGCTGGAAGCGTGCGCGCCCTACGTCCGCCCGGCGGAATTCGACCTCGAAGGCGCGGAGATTGCGCTGTGGCAACCCCATGCGCGGCTTGCCTATCTCCTCGATTACGCGCTCAAGCGCTGGCGCGCGCGCCCGATATCGCTGGCCGAGTCGGATTTTCTGAGCGCGCCAAGTGACACGAGTCAGCTGGCGATTATCGGTATCGACATCGAGGATCTGGAACCCGAGGCCCGCGAATCCTGGCAATCGCGCTTCGACGCCATGGAGCGTCCCTGTCTGGTGGTCGCCAACGTCGCGCCGAGCCAGCCACTCAACTGGAGTCTGCCGAGGGGAAGCGTCGTGTTACGGCTGCCGATATCGCGCTACATTCTCGGCCGGACGTTGGCCAAGATGCTCGCCGAACGCCGTCAGCGGATGCTACCTCCCCGTCCTCGCATCCTGGTCGTCGATGACGACGAAGTCTCGCAACACTATCTGGACGCCCTGCTTCCCATCTTCGGTGTCGACGTGGTGATCGCCGGAACGGCCGCGGAAGCCTATGCCGTTGCGAAAGAAGAGACCCTCGATCTGGTACTGATGGATCTGCGTCTACCCGATACCGGTGGCGTTGAGGCAACGCGTCGCCTGAGAGGCCTGAGTCGGGCATGGGGGCTTAAACCGATCATCGCGATGACCGCCGAGCCGGCAGCGTACGAGGACTATGTTGAGGACAGCGGCAGCGCCGAAGGCCGCGAAACTGTCGAGGACGAGAACTGCCCCGAGGATGAGAACGGGCTGGAGAACGAAAACAGCTCCGTGGACGAAAAGCGTCTGGGAGACAAGAACGGCCTGGTGCATGACGGCTTCAACGAGAGATTGATCAAGCCGCTGGACGAGCGTCTGCTGAGAGACCTGCTGGGCCGCTACTTGCCACTAGCGGCGCCGCCCAGCGTTGGCGCCACCATTCCGCCTCCGCAACGGGGCCTTGCGGCGTCCGCCACTACCGCGGGCTCCCGCCCGTCATCACAGCCCGATGATCTGCCGGTCGTCGACAAGGCCGAGGGGCGACGACTCAGCGGCAATCGCGCAGCGCTCGCCGAGGAGATGCTGACGATGCTGGTCGCGAGCCTGCCCGCTTACCGCCGCCAACTGCAGGATGCGTGGCAGCGCCATGACGTCGAACAGCTCGTGGAGATCGCGCACCAGCTCGGCGGCGGCTGCCGCTACTGCGGCGTACCGCAGCTATCGGCGAACTGCGACGTACTGGAGAATCGAGCCCGGCGCCAGCCGCTGGACGATTGCGGTGAGGCGTTTCGCGACCTGATGGCCGCCTGCGATCGTCTCATCGTATGGGCCGACGACCAGAAGATCACCGCGAATCGCTGAGGGTCTTACGCGTGAACGTGGCCGTGGTCATCGTCGGCGTCATGATCGTGTTCATGGTCGTGGTCGTGGTCGTGGTCGTGGTCGAAAGACTCGATCTGGGCGACGAGCCCCGACTCCTGGCCCGCGATCATCAGCCGCTTCATCTCCGCCACGGCTTCCTTGAGACCGACGAACAGCGCTCGTGCAATGATCGCATGGCCGATATTGAGCTCGTGGATACCGGCGATGGCCGCGACCGCCTCGACGTTGTGATAGTGCAGACCGTGACCGGCATTCACCACCAGCCCCAGCTCGTCGGCGAACTCCGCGGCGGCGACCAGGCGCGCGTACTCGAGGCGCTGGGCCTCACCGGTAGTCTCCGCATAGGCACCGGTATGCAACTCGACGATGGGCGCACCGGCCTCGAACGCCGCCTGGATCTGGGCCGGTTCGGGATCGATGAACAGCGACACCCGGCAGCCGGCGGCCGCCAGACGCGTGCAGGCATCGGTGACGGCGTCACGGCCGGCAGCGACGTCGAGGCCCCCTTCGGTGGTCAACTCCTCGCGCTTTTCCGGTACCAGGCAGACATCACTGGGCTTCAGCCGCTCGGCCAGCGCGATCATCTCTTCGGTGACGGCCATCTCCAGATTCATGCGCGTGTTGAGTACGGCCGCAATCAGCTCGACGTCGCGCTCCTGAATATGGCGGCGATCTTCGCGCAGATGCAGCGTGATACCGTCGGCGCCGGCTTCCTCGGCCAGCAGCGCCGCCTGGACGGGATCGGGATAGCGGGACCCGCGTGCCTGGCGCAACGTCGCAACGTGGTCGATGTTGACCCCCAACTGGATTCGGGTAGCGATCATCGGCTCGATCTCCTTGTTTTGATAGGTAGAAGCTGTGATAGACAAAAGCTGTGATAGACAAAAGCTGTGATAGGCAAAAGCTGTGGTGGGCAAAACGAGAATGGTGTCGCAGCGGGTCTTCGATACAGAACCCGAACCCGACATCGATCACGCTCAGGAATGCCCCTGCCGACGACGCTGACCGAGGCGCTGCATCAGCTCTCGGGAGCGCAACGGCTGATTGCCGAGCAACGGCGCCAGGGCGGCGCGGGTCAAGGCCTTGCTCAAACCGGCCAGCCCCGGTGAGTCCCAGTCGCCGCGCGCCAGCAGCTTGAGACTGCGGCCGTCCCATCCGGGAAGATGCGCTGCAATCGGCATGAATCGGCGACTCTCGGGTAGATAGGTGTAACGCACGGAAGGATCGAGCGGCGCGTCGTCCAGATCGAGAAACACCGGGTCGGCGTCCAGCGTTTCCAGCAGCGTGATCTCGAGGCGGCGCAGACTGGTGGCGCGCTCCGCCGGACGGGTCAGACGCTCGATCGCCCAGGCGTAGATGGCGAATACGTCCCCCGCCGGCAAACCCACCGGCAGCGCACGGGTCAGCAGTTCGTTGGCGTAAAAACCGCAGAGCAGTCCCTCGCCGGCCAGCAATACCGCGCTCTGGCTGGTTTCCATCATCCGCAGGCGCTTGAGATCGCCGTCGCCGACCCAGGTCAGATGCAGCGGCGCAAAGGGCTGAAGTTTGCTGCGCGACTTGCTGCCCGCTCGCTGCACCCCCTGGGCCACGGCGCGCACGCGGCCGTGTTCGAGGGTGATGACATCGACCAGCGCACTGGTTTCCCGGTAAGGCCGCTTGTGCAGGAGGTAGGCCGGCTGGGGCGTCATTGCCGTTGTCTCTTGAGAAAAGCGTAGGTCAGCAAGGAAGTCGCAGGCCGTCGTTCAATCGTGGTTATAGCCGAGACTTTTCAGCGCACGGTCATCGTCGGACCAGCCGCGTTTGACCTTGACCCAGAGGTTGAGCATGACCTTGCTGTCGAACGCGCGCTCCATCTCCTGACGCGCCTCGATACCGATCTTCTTGATCCGCTCGCCCTTGTCGCCGATCAGGATCTTCTTCTGGCCCTGACGCTCGACCAGCATAAGCGCGCTGATGTGAATGACCTTGCCTTCATCGCGAAACTCTTCGATCTCGACGGTCATCTGATAGGGAAGCTCGTCGCCCAGCTGGCGCATGACCTTCTCACGTACCAGTTCGGCCGCCAGAAAACGCTGGCTCTTGTTGGTGATCTGGTCATCCGGGAAATAGTGCACGCCCTCGGGCAGACGCTTGGCGACTTCGCCCTCGAGTTCGGGCACGTTGGTCCCGTCCTTGGCCGAAATCGGCAGAATCGCGGCGAACTCGCGTCTCGCCGACAGCGATTCCAGCCACGGCAGCAAGGTCGTCTTGTCCTCCAGCCAGTCTACCTTGTTGATCGCCAGGATCACCGGCGCCTCGACATGGGTCAGCTTGTCGAGAACGACCTGATCTTCGTCCGTCCAGCGCGTGCGATCGACCAGAAACACCACGCAGTCGACATCGCGCAGCGCCTGCGTCGCGGCCTGGTTCATGAACCGGTTGATCGCCTTGTTGCGATCGCGGGTCTGCAGGTGAATACCCGGCGTATCGACGTAGACGAACTGGACCTCGTTCTCGGTCTTGATCCCCATCACCTGATGACGCGTCGTTTGCGGACGGCGCGAAGTGATCGATATCTTCTGCCCCAGGATCCGATTCATCAGGGTCGACTTGCCCACGTTGGGGCGCCCGACGATCGCGACGAAACCACAGCTCTGTGTCATTGGCGCTTGCCCTTTGAGGGTTCGAGTTTGGACAACGCAAGTTCGGCGGCCTGCTGCTCGGCGATGCGCCGACTGGAGCCCTCTCCCAGCGTCGGCGATTCGTCGCCCAGCATCGAGACATGACACTCGACGCTGAAGGTCTGGGAGTGTGCTTCACCCTCGACCGAAATCACCTCGTAGCGCGGCAACGCCTGCTGGCGAGACTGCAGAAACTCCTGCAGCCGCGTCTTGGGATCCTTCTGCGTATTGTGCAGATCGATCGCCTCCAGCCGGGTACCGAACCAGGCCAGCACGCGGCTGCGTGCCACATCCATACCGGCATCGAGATAGATGGCGCCAATGACCCCTTCCAAGGCGTCGGCAAGAATCGAATCGCGCCGATGTCCGCCGCTTTTCATCTCCCCTGAGCCCAGCCGCAGACAGCCGCCCAGTTCGAATTCGCGGGCCACCACGGCCAGCGTCTGACCCTTGACGAGGCCTGCTCGCAGCCGGGACAGCTGACCTTCGCGTGCGGCCGGAAAGCGCTTGAACAACGCTTCGCCGATCACGAAATTGACGATCGAGTCTCCCAGAAACTCGAGTCTTTCGTTGTTGGAACCGCCGACGCTTCGATGCGTCAGGGCCAGTTCCAGCAGCGCCGGGTCACGAAAGTCGTGGCCGATACGACGGCTGAAGCCTTGCAGAGGATCACTCACGTCATTCCCATTGAGTCGTTATCTTTGAACCAAGTCTTATTTGAAACAAAGAGTCGTTGTCTTCGAAGCAAAGCGGGCGCGGGATAGCCCGTCGCCCGCTCCGCGAGTTGCTGCGTCACTGCCGTTACCTGAACCCGATGGTCTCGGCGGGTGGCGCAGCGGTTGCTTTAGCTTCCGGCTATATAAGGATCAGTTTATCTGTCGCACCGTACTGAAGCTAGGTAATCCACCATCCCAGTGCATCCACACCGCGAACGCCTTGCCGACGATATTCTTCTCCGGCACGAAGCCCCAGTAGCGGCTGTCATTGGAGTGATCGCGGTTGTCGCCCATCATGAAATATTCATGATCGGGAACCACGATCTCCCGCATCTGCGGCCCGGGGCTCTGCGGATTGTTGAAAATACTGTGATCGACATCGCCGAGATGCTCTGTGAACAGCTCTTCGCCGGGCGCCTCCGCCGGATCGGAGTCGGTCATCGACTTGGATACCGGTTCGCCGTTGACGTAGAGCTGCTTGTTCTCGTAGCGAATGCGATCGCCGGGCAAGCCGATGACGCGCTTGATGAAGTTGACCGACGGGTCCTCCGGGAAGCGGAAGACCATGACGTCACCCCGCTCCGGCTCGCCCAGATCCGCAATTTCGGTATTGATGACCGGCAGTCGCAGGCCGTAGCTGAACTTGTTGACCAGGATGAAATCGCCAATTTCGAGCGTCGGACGCATGGAACCGGAAGGAATCTGGAACGGCTCGATGATGAAGCTGCGCAGTACCAGCACGATCAGCAGCACGGGGAAGAACGAGCGAGCGTAATCGACCGGCCAGGGATCCTTGAACTCTGCGGTCTTGCCATCGCCCTTGGCTTCGGCATCGGCCCGCTGACGTCGATGACGTGAGCGACGCCAGAACAGGCTGTCCAGCAACCAGACGAGCCCTGTGATGGCGACAGCCAATACCAGTAACAGCGAAAAATCCATGACCTGTTTTCCTACTCGTTCATTTTGAGAACGGCAAGGAACGCATCCTGGGGTATTTCGACACGACCCACCTGCTTCATGCGTTTCTTGCCGGCTTTCTGCTTCTCCAGCAGTTTCTTCTTGCGTGACGTATCACCGCCGTAACATTTGGCCGTCACGTTCTTGCGCAGCGCCTTGACCGTGGATCTCGCGACCACGCTGCCGCCGATTGTCGCCTGGACGGCGACGTCGAACATCTGACGCGGGATCAGCTCTTTCATCTTGTCGACCAGGATGCGGCCGCGAGAGTGGGCATGATCGCGGTGAATGATCAGCGCCAGGGCATCGACACGCTCCCCGTTGATGAGGATATCCAGGCGCACCAGCTTGGCCGCCTCGAAACGCTCGAAGCTGTAGTCGAGAGACGCATAACCCTTGGAGATCGACTTGAGACGGTCGAAGAAATCCATCACGACTTCGGCCATCGGCAGTTCGTAGACGAGCTGCATCTGGTTGCCCAGCACCTGCATGTCGAGCTGCACGCCACGCCGATTGACGCATTCGGAGATGACGTTGCCCACATACTCCTGCGGGACCAGAATGCTGGCGCGCACGATCGGCTCGCGCATCTCCGCCACATTGGCCATGTCCGGCAGCTTCGACGGGTTGGAAATGGTGACCAGCTCGCCGTTGTCCATCAGGATTTCGTAGTTGACCGTGGGCGCCGTGGTCAGCAGATCGATGTCGTATTCGCGTTCCAGCCGCTCCTGGACGATCTCCATGTGCAGCGTGCCCAGGAAACCGACACGGAAGCCGAACCCGAGCGCGTCGGAATTTTCCGGCACGTAATCGAGCGAGGCATCGTTGAGCGCCAGCTTCTCGAGCGCGTCGCGGAAGTCCTCGTAGTCATCGGAACTGATCGGGAACATGCCCGCGTAGACCTGGGGCTTCACCTTCTGGAAACCGGGCAGGCGCGGCACGTCCTTGGTCTTGGTATGCGTGATGGTGTCGCCCACCGGCGCGCCCTGGATATCCTTGATCCCGGCGATGACGAAGCCGACTTCGCCGGCCCGCAGGATACCGGTGGAATTCTGCTTGGGCGTGAAATAGCCGATATCGGTCACGTCCCAATCGCGACCGGTCGACTTCATCCGGATCTTGTCGCCCTTTTTCAGCGTGCCGTCGAACAGCCGCACCAGCGACACGACGCCCTGATAATTATCGAACCAGGAGTCGATGATCAGCGCCTGGAGATCGCCTTCACGATCCCCCTGGGGTGGCGGTATGTCGCGAACGAGACGCTCGAGCAGCAGATCGATATTGAGACCGCTCTTGGCCGACACGCGTATGGCATCCTGCGCGTCGAGGCCGATGATCTCCTCGATCTCGTGAGCTACCTTATCCGGATCGGCCTGGGGCAGGTCCATCTTGTTGAGAACCGGGATGACTTCCAGATTCTGCTCGATGGCGGTGTAACAGTTGGCGACAGACTGCGCCTCGACGCCCTGGCCCGCGTCGACCACCAGCAACGCCCCTTCGCAGGCGTAGAGCGAGCGCGACACCTCGTAGGAGAAGTCGACATGCCCCGGCGTATCGATGAAGTTGAGCTGGTAGGTATGGCCATCCTGCGCCTGATAGTCGAGCGTGACCGACTGCGCCTTGATGGTGATGCCCCGCTCGCGTTCGAGATCCATCGAATCGAGCACCTGCTCCTTGAGCTCGCGATCCGTCAGGCCCCCGCAGAACTGGATGATGCGATCCGCCAGGGTGGATTTGCCATGGTCGATATGGGCGATGATCGAGAAGTTGCGAATGAACTTCAGTTGCTCGTTACTTGCAGCGTCTGCCATTTAAGCCTTACCGGTCATTTGTACACGCGCAGTCCGCACGGAGTGCTGTAGCCAAGTCGCGCGGTCGATTTCGAATTGGGCGCATTGTACCGACAAGGCCGGGGCAAAGACAGCGACAACCGGAACGCACACAGCCCCGCCAAAGCGGGGCTGTGTGAAGCTGCAACGTGTTGCTGTCGCGTCACCCGGCTCAGTCGCCGGACTTCAGGCGCAGCGCCACGAACAGCGAGTTGCCGTCACGCACGATTCGCACCGGAATCGCGCGATCGTCATCGGCTTTCTTGACCGCGTCGATCAACTGGTCGGCGCTGTCGATCGGCTTCTGATCGAAACTGACGACCACATCCCCCGGCTGAATACCTGCGGAAGCCGCCGCGCCACGCGGATCGACGCGACGCACCAGCGCGCCCTTGTCGATATCCAGCTGCTGTTTCTCCTGATCGTTGAGATCGCTGACCGCGATACCCAACTGGGTCTGATCGTTGGAGGATTCGCTGGATGGCGAACCGTCGGCGGCCATCTCTTCCGGCCAATCCCCTACGGTCACGTCGATGTCGCGCTCGGTACCGTCACGCATGACCTGAAGCTTGACCTCATCGCCCGGCGACACCTGACCGACCACGCGGGGCAGCGTAGTGGAGTCCTGAATATCCGACCCGTTGGCGCTCAGAATCACGTCGCCTGCCTTCAGACCGGCCTTCTGGGCAGGGCTGTCATCGCTGACGTCCGATACCAGCGCGCCGTTGGTGCCGTCGAGGCCGAACGATTCGGCAAGGTCCTTGGACACCGGCTGGATCACCACGCCCAACCAGCCGCGGCTGACATGACCTTCGGTGCGCAGCTGATCGGCGACATTCATGGCAACGCTGATCGGTACCGCGAACGATAGCCCCATGAAGCCGCCACTACGCGTATAGATCTGCGAATTGATACCCACGACCTCGCCGTCGAGATTGAACAGCGGCCCACCGGAGTTGCCCGGGTTGATCGCCACATCGGTCTGGATGAACGGTACGTAGGTCTCGCTCGGCAGCGTGCGGTTGATGGCGCTGACGATGCCGGCCGTCACCGAATGGTCGAAACCGAACGGAGAGCCGATGGCGGCAACCCACTCGCCGGCCTCGAGATCGTCTGAGTCACCGATCTTCAACGTCGGCAGATCGTTGGCGTCGACCTTGAGCAACGCCACGTCGGTGCGGGTGTCGGAACCCACCAGCTTGGCCGGCAGCTCACGCCGATCGTTCAGCCGCACCATAATTTCGTCGGCATCCTTGACCACGTGGGCGTTGGTCAGAATGTAGCCATCCTTGCGAATGACGAATCCCGACCCGAGGGATTTACGCTCCTCCTCTTCACCCTGGCCGCCTGGGCTACCGGGGATCTGCGGCATCTGATCGCCGAAGAAACGTCGGAATATCTCGGGGACGTCCTGCTGACCGTAAGGGCCGCTGGACGCGCTGATACTGCTGGTCGTGGCGATGTTGACGACGCCGGGCGCAGCCTGTTTGACCAACTTGGTAAAGTCGGGCAGTTCGCGTGCCTGTGCCGCCTGAACGGACAATAACGTCACGGCCATCAAGAGCCACGGAGCGAACCATCTTGTCATGCGTTCCATAAACACTCCTAAACATCGATGAAGACTCTGAGAGTCACACGTTGAGAAGATCGATGGCCGTGAGGGGTAAATTAAGCGCCGCTGATAAACCTCACGTCATCGCATCATCGCCGCGGCTGATGACAAGACGCGGCGACCACAGTCATTGATACGAAAAACCGGCAAGAGTTCAACGGGATGTAAAGTTTCTTTGCAGCGGCGGCAGCCATCGATTCGCTATCGCCAACGGCTATCGACGACCAGACTGCACGAAGAAACAGGACCCGCCAGCGGCGGTTCAGACATTGGCCCATGCTCGGGAATGCCATCAGAAGCTACGGGGAAGGACCGTCAGGAACCACCAGCGGAACTATTCAGCGGAACTATTCAGCGGAACTATCAGCGGAGCTGTCATCGACACTATCGGCAGCGGTGTCGCTGGCGCCGTCTTCATCATTCCACGCCACGCTCGAGGCGATGCGTGCCAGCACCTCGGCCGGGGCCTCCCCAAGCACCAGTATCTGCATGGGCCGACCCTGATGAATCACATGGCGAACAGCGCCGTAGGAGATACCCAGACGATGAATGCCCGCCAGCAAGGCGCGCCGGTCATTGGCCATGGGTTCGACGAAAAGGCTGATGCTGGTCAGGCCATCGCTGTAAAGGCGATGCTCCACCCGAGCACTCTGGTCGGGGCTTTCCGGGGGAATCGGCTGCGCGGTAAAACCCGCGGGCAGCCACTGCGCATGCCACGGGGAGTCCGCAGGCTGGAGGCCTGGCCCGAGACGCAACGTGCCAGCATAGAGCTTGGGCTTTTGAAGATCGGTTATCTGGAAGGTTTCGAGAATCTGTCCGTCGATGCCGATCATCTCGCGCTTGAGCGGCAACGCTGTCTCGCGATCGAGCCATAGGCGGTAGCCGTAGCGCAGCCCGTCCTGCGGTTCGACATCGAGTCGCCATGCCGGGCGGCCGGCGATCCGCTCGAGCGCCATCGGTTGGAGTTCGTAGTGTCCAACGATCTGGCGAGTGAGCTCGGCGGGTGCGACGCCGGCCGAGAAGCCCAGGGCGCTCTTTTTCGAGCCCTGGCCTACGCTGCCTCGCTTTTCCACAGCGATGGGCGGGCCATCAAGGAATCTGGCGGACTCGGTCTCGACCCCGTCTTCGACGCTGTGGGTCAGCGCCAGCGTTCTGACACCATCGAAGCTGATGCGGACGGCACGCGCTCCGAAGTTGTAGCAGTGGCTGGCCCAGAGACTGCGCTGAAACAACGCATCGGGGGAGACATCACTGTCGCTACCCGCGCCAAGATTACCGCAGTCGAAGGTTTCCTGGCCGGTTCTATCATCGGCAAGCGATGACGCCGGCATGGCAGCCGACGCTGCCACTACGGCGAATACCGCGGCCCAAGGGGCCCGAGGGGAGATCCGGAACATCAACGCGCGTCCGTGGCTCCGGCGCCGTCGATCC
>NZ_MSDP01000125.1:0-727 GCF_001937155.1 Salinicola sp. MH3R3-1
CAACACCGGCTGGGTCAGCGCCTTGCGCGAAGACTTGGTGTCGAAGCTCCACTTCTCTTTACCGGTGCCCGGGTCGAGCGCGATCAGGCGATAGAAGGGCGTGCCGATATAGATGGTGTCGTTGGCGAAGACGGGCGTCGCCGACCAGACGCTTGCCGGCGTATCTCCGGAACCGTCGGAGACGTCACCGGTATGGAATTCCCAGACTTTCTCGAGATCGCCGACATTGTCCGCCGTAATCTGGTCGAGGGGGCTGTACTTCTGGGCGTTGAGCTGACCGTGGAAGCTGTCCCAGGTGGCGTTTTCCGGCACCAGCGGAATCGACGGGCGATCGCTGTCGTTGCGGGCGCCGGTGTCCGTCGTGGCAACGTCTTCGGAATCCTGAGAGTCGGCAGCGCTGTCGCTCTGAGTCGAATCGCTCTGAGTCGAATCGCTCTGAGTCGAATCGCTCTGAGTCGAATCGCTCTGAGTCGAATCGCTTTGAGTCGACTCGCTCTGAGCGGCATCGGACTGAGTGGCGCCCTGAGTTCCGGCTGATGAATCATCGGCACTGCTATTGGCCGAAGACTGATTGGATTCGGTGGGCTGATCTTGCGCCAGCAGTGGAGCGGGAGCGATCAAGAGCGCGAGTGCCGTGGCCATTCCCAGCCGCTGTGCCGTAGCTTTCAGCGTGGGTATGGACAGTGTCGGCGAGGGTATGGGCATGAATCGGCTCCTCATGAATGAA
>NZ_MSDP01000126.1:0-348 GCF_001937155.1 Salinicola sp. MH3R3-1
CAAATGACTGTTAATCATTGGGTCACAGGTTCGAGTCCTGTTCGGGGAGCCAACATCAGCCAGCGGTGAACGACGATCCCCGATAGCTCAGTTGGTAGAGCAAATGACTGTTAATCATTGGGTCACAGGTTCGAGTCCTGTTCGGGGAGCCAATGCGATGATGTTCTTCCCCGCAAGATGCTTTCCCTCCGTTTGATGTTTGTTTCGCATGATCCTCTTTGTTTGTATGACCCTCTGCTCTCGGTAAGGCCCGGATCGACGATTCCTGCATGCTGGCGCTTGCCTGACTTTCTGTCGTGTTCAGGACCCCGGCACGCTCGTCTGAACCGAAATGTTCATCTCGTTATC
>NZ_MSDP01000127.1:0-903 GCF_001937155.1 Salinicola sp. MH3R3-1
TCAGCACGGTTGGAAATCGTGCATTGAGTGCAAGAGCATAAGGGTGCTTAACTGCGAGACAGACACGTCGAGCAGGTACGAAAGTAGGTTCTAGTGATCCGGTGGTTCTGTATGGAAGGGCCATCGCTCAACGGATAAAAGGTACTCCGGGGATAACAGGCTGATACCGCCCAAGAGTTCACATCGACGGCGGTGTTTGGCACCTCGATGTCGGCTCATCACATCCTGGGGCTGAAGTCGGTCCCAAGGGTATGGCTGTTCGCCATTTAAAGTGGTACGCGAGCTGGGTTTAGAACGTCGTGAGACAGTTCGGTCCCTATCTGCCGTGGGCGTTGGAGATTTGAGAAGTGCTGCTCCTAGTACGAGAGGACCGGAGTGGACGCACCTCTGGTGTTCCGGTTGTCACGCCAGTGGCATCGCCGGGTAGCTATGTGCGGAAGGGATAACCGCTGAAAGCATCTAAGCGGGAAGCCTCCTTCAAGATGAGATCTCCCCGAGACCTAGAGTCTCCTAAAGGGTCCAGCAAGACTAGCTGGTTGATAGGCACGGTGTGGAAGCGCTGCAAGGCGTTGAGCTAACGTGTACTAATACCCCGTGAGGCTTGACCATATAACCCCAAGGGGTTTGCAAGACTTTGCTGAAGCCGGAGTGGTGAAAGAGAGCCACGTGGCAAGAAAGGGCAAAGTCGGATCGGTGAACGATCACCGACAACGCAGGATACGCGCTGCCTCGTAGAGCGGGCAGGTAATGAGATGTAGCTCAGTCAGCATGATCCGAATCAGTTGGAATGAGGGTTGGGTAAGCGATGAAAACCCATCATTCCGACGTCAGTTTTGCCTGACGACCATAGCGAGCGGGAACCACCTGATCCATGCCGAACTCAGTAGTGAAACCGCTTAGCGC
>NZ_MSDP01000128.1:0-209 GCF_001937155.1 Salinicola sp. MH3R3-1
TCAGATGTGACATCCCCGCGCTTAACGTGGGAACTGCATTTGAAACTGGCAAGCTAGAGTCTTGTAGAGGGGGGTAGAATTCCAGGTGTAGCGGTGAAATGCGTAGAGATGTGGAGGAACACCGATGGCGAAGGCAGCCCCCTGGGTCAAGATTGACGCTCATGCACGAAAGCGTGGGGAGCAAACAGGATTAGAAACCCTGGTAGTCC
>NZ_MSDP01000129.1:0-628 GCF_001937155.1 Salinicola sp. MH3R3-1
CACCGTCTTGGGTTCGCTGACGCCACCGTCGTTATCGGTGGCGGTGTAGCTGAAGGTGACGTCGCGGCTCTCGCCCGCGGCCAGAGCGTCGAAGTCGGTGCCCGGGGCGAAGCTGTAGCTGCCGTCGGCGTTGAAGCTGAGACTGCCGTTGCCCTGACCCACGCCAGTGTCGAGCGCGTAGCTGGCGATGGTGCCATCGACATCGGTCGCTGCCGGGACCTGGCCAGTCAGCACCGTGTTCTCGCCAGTAGTCTGAGTATCAGTGACGGCGACCGGCACATCGTTGGTGCCCGTGACGGTGATGGTCACCGTCTTCGGCTCGCTCACGCCGCCGTCGTTATCGGTGGCGGTGTAGCTGAAGGTCACGTCGCGGCTCTCGCCCGCGGCCAGACTGTCGAAGTCGGTGCCGGGGGTGAAGCTATAGGAGCCGTCGGCGTTGAAGCTGAGACTGCCGTTGCCCTGACCCACGTTGGTGTCGAGCGCGTAGCTGGCGATGGTGCCATCGACGTCACTGGCTGCCAGGACTTGGCCGCTGAGAACGGCGTTCTCTTCTGTCGTGGTCGTGGCGGCCTGAGCCACCGGCACATCGTTGGTGCCGGTCACGGTAATCGTCACCGTCTTCGGCTCG
>NZ_MSDP01000130.1:0-510 GCF_001937155.1 Salinicola sp. MH3R3-1
CTGAGACTGCCGTTGCCCTGACCCACGCCAGTGTCGAGCGCGTAACCGGCGATGGTGCCATCGACATCGGTCGCTGCCGGCACTTGCCCGGTCAGCGCCGCGTTCTCGCCGGTGGTCCGAGTATCAGCGGCAGCTACCGGCGCATCATTGGTGCCGGTGACGGTAATCGTCACCGTCTTCGGCTCGCTCACCCCGCCATCGTTATCAGTGGCGGTGTAGCTGAAGGTGACGTCGCGGCTCTCGCCAGAAGCCAAGCCGTCGAAGTCGGTGCCGGGGGTGAAGGTGTAGCTGCCGTCGGCGCTGAAGCTCAACGCGCCATTGCCTTGGCCCACGCCAGTGTCGAGCGCGTAGCTGGCGATGGTGCCATCGACATCGGTCGCGGCCGGGACTTGACCGGTTAGTAACGTGTTCTCGCCGGTGGTCTGAGTATCGGTGACGGCGACCGGAGCGTCGTTGGTGCCCGTGACGGTTATCGTCACCGTCTTGGGCTCGCTGACGCCGCCGTCGTTA
>NZ_MSDP01000131.1:0-213 GCF_001937155.1 Salinicola sp. MH3R3-1
TGGCGACGGATGTCGGTACCGGCAACGGAACGCTGAACTTCAACGCCGACGGTTCCTACACCTTCACGCCGGGTGCCGACTTCGACAGTCTGGCCGCGGGCGAAAGTCGCGACGTCACCTTCAGCTACACCGCCACCGATAACGATGGCGGCGTGAGTGAACCCAAGACTGTCACCATCACCGTCACCGGCACCAACGATGAGCCGGTGGCTC
>NZ_MSDP01000132.1:0-481 GCF_001937155.1 Salinicola sp. MH3R3-1
CCGATCTCTACGCATTTCACCGCTACACCGGGAATTCTACCTTCCTCTCCTGCACTCTAGCCTGGCCGTTCCGGATGCCGTTCCCAGGTTGAGCCCGGGGCTTTCACAACCGGCGTGCCAAGCCACCTACGCGCGCTTTACGCCCAGTAATTCCGAACAACGCTAGCACCCTCCGTATTACCGCGGCTGCTGGCACGGAGTTAGCCGGTGCTTCTTCTGCGAGTGATGTCGTTCCTCTAGGGTATTAACCCAGAGGCTTTCTTCCTCGCTGAAAGTGCTTTACAACCCGAAAGCCTTCTTCACACACGCGGCATGGCTGGATCAGGCTTTCGCCCATTGTCCAATATTCCCCACTGCTGCCTCCCGTAGGAGTCTGGGCCGTGTCTCAGTCCCAGTGTGGCTGATCATCCTCTCAGACCAGCTACGGATCGTCGCCTTGGTAAGCCGTTACCTTACCAACTAGCTAATCCGACATAGGCTC
>NZ_MSDP01000016.1:0-119497 GCF_001937155.1 Salinicola sp. MH3R3-1
AGTCAAAAACCCCCGCATCTCTGATGCGGGGGTTTTTGTTTGTCTGGCTTTTGTTTGTCTGGCCCTCACCGATGAGAAAGTGACGACCGCCTAGACGGCTGTCGAGACGTCGCGAGGCGAGACGCCCGGCTCGGAAGCGTGTAAGCCCGCCAGGAAGGGCGTCAGGGCGGTTTCCCGGCGCAGCGCCATGAAGCGCGTAGCCGCCTCTGCATCGCGTCCTCGCATGTGGTTCAGCCACTGCTTCAGCAGCGATACGATCACTTTCTCCGCCATGCCCGCACGGCGCTTGGCGTCGGCGTAACGGCACAGCATGTCGCTGCGTGCCGACCACGGTGTGGCCAACAGGCGCTCGCCGCCCGACACCTGCCAATGACGAATGCGCCTTGCCAGCCAAGGATCGGCCAGCATGCCGCGGCCGAGCATGACGTCGCGGCAGCCCGAGAGACTGCGCGCCTTCCAGTAATCCTCCAGCGACCAGATATCCCCATTGGCGACCACCGGTACGCTCACGGCGGTGCGAATATGAGCAATCCATTCCCAGTGGGCGGGAGGGCGGTAGCCTTCGCGCCGCGTTCGGGCGTGAACGACCAGCTCGTCGGCGCCGCCAGCTTCGGCGGCCTGCGCACAGGCCAGTGCCAGCCGCTTGTCATCGAAGCCCAGCCGCAGCTTGGCGTTGACCGTGACGCCGAAACGCTGACCCACCTCGGCGACGGCCGCGACAACGGCGTGCACGCGTGCCGGCGTTCGCAGTAGCGAGGCACCGCCGTCGTGGCGATTGACGGTCTTGGCCGGGCAGCCGAAGTTGAGATCGAGGCGCGTCGCGCCCAGGGCGATCGCCTGCTCGGCGTTGGCCGCCAGTGCCTCTGGGTCGGAGCCAAGCAGCTGCAACGTGACGGGCGTGGACGACGGCGTGACCGGCCCCGAGCTGCCTGCCGTCGCCAACTCCGGACAGTGGCGCAGGAACACTCTCGGGGGCAATTTCGCATCGACGACCCGCACGAACTCGGTGACACACCAGTCCAGCGCGCCATCCTCGCTCAGCAGCGCTCGAGTATCGGCATCGATGACGCCTTCCATCGGCGTCAGACCGAGTCGGCCCGGTACCACCGAAGTCGTTCGAGAGAAGGACGCGACAGG
Source organism: Salinicola sp. MH3R3-1 (assembly GCF_001937155.1). Lineage (NCBI taxonomy): Bacteria > Pseudomonadati > Pseudomonadota > Gammaproteobacteria > Oceanospirillales > Halomonadaceae > Salinicola > Salinicola sp. MH3R3-1. The sequence continues at coordinate 1,138 of NZ_MSDP01000016.1, forward strand.
GTTGCACGTATCGGGAGTGCACGTATCGAGATTGCACGTATCGGGATTGGAAAAGGGCTGTGCCATACGACCTCCGGATGATCGGCGGCCACGCTAGCACACCTCTCGTCGGGGGCGAATGAAAAGATGAGCGGCGCCCGCGTGGGTCGACCGCTCGCTAGAATCAGGCTTGCGCGGCAGCTCGTTGGCGGAGAATGCGTCGAACGGTGAACGCGACCGACAGCACGGCCAGGATCAGCAGCCCGGCCGAGATCGGCCGCGTCAGAAAAAGCGTCCAGTCTTCGTCGGCCATCAACGCCCGGCGCAGATTGGTCTCGGCGATGGGCCCCAGAATCACGCCGAGTACCAGCGGCGCCAGCGGGTAGTCGAGCTTGGCCAGCAGATAGCCCACCAGGCCGACGCCGATCAGCAGATAGAGATCGGTGACCCGGTTGTTGAGCGCCAGTGCGCCGACCGCACAGCAGACCAGGACCACCGGTACGATGATCGATTTGGGAATCTCGGTAATCCGCAGAAACCAGCGCATGCTGACCAGGCAGAAGGCCAGCACCATGACCGCGGCCAGGAACATCGCCAGAAACATGCCGTAAGCCAGGTCGGCGTTGTCCATGATCAGGCGCGGCCCGACGCTGATGCCCTGGACCATCAACGCCGCCATCAGCACCGCGTCGACCGCACTTCCGGGAATGCCGAGCGCGATCATCGGGATCAGCCCGCCGCCGGCGGTCGCCGAATTGCCCGATTCCGATGCGACCACGCCGTCGGCAATACCGGTCCCGAAGCGTTCCGGGGTCTTCGAGGCGCGTTTGGCCTGGTCGTAAGCGATCAGGTTGGCGATGCTGCCACCGGCGCCGGGCACGGCACCGATGACCACGCCGATCATCGACGAACGCAGCAGATTGCCTGGGCGGCTCAGCACTTCACGCATCACCGCGAACGGACGGAACTGTATCTCGCCGCTCACCAGCGGTTTCCCCTGCTGGAGCTCCGTCGGATTCTCGACCTCGCTGGCCAGCTGGCTGACCGCAAAGATGCCGATCAATACCACCAGAAACGGGATGCCGGCTGCCAGCACGTCGACACCGAAGGTGAAGCGGGGTACGCCCATCATCGGGTCCTGACCTACCGTTGCAATGAAAAGCCCCAGCAGGCTCATCATTAAGCCCTTGAGGATCGACTTGCCGACCAGGCTTGCCACCACGGTGACGGCGAACAGGATCAGCGAAAAATACTCCCAGGGGCCGAGCTTGACCGCGATCATCGCCAGCGGCGGCGCGGCGACGATCAGCACCACCGCGCTGACCAGGGCGCCGAAGAACGAAGCCCAGATACCCAGCGCCAGCGCCCGTCCCGGTTCACCCTTGCGCGCCATGGGATAGGCGTCGAAGGTGGTCGCCACCGCGGAAGGGGTACCGGGAATGCCGAGCAGGGCGGCGCTGATCAGCCCGCCGGAGCCGCCGCCGACATAGACGGCGAGCATCGTCGCCACGCCTTGCAGTGGCGGCATGGTAAAGGTCACCGGCAGCGTCAGCACGATCGCCATGGTGATCGTGAAGCCGGGGATGGCGGCAGCCACGACGCCTGCCACGACCCCAATCATCATGCTGACGAGCGTCGCCAGCGAAAACAGTTGTTCGACGCTGCTGAGCAGCGCATCGGTCATCGGCATGGGGAATTCTCTCGTCCCGTTGATCTTGTTTGAGCGGGGCTATCGATCTCGCGCTTTTAGCGTCGGGCTACCAAAGGCGCCCCGAGGGCAGCGAAATCAGAAACACATGGCTGAACAGAGCGTAGAGACCGAGGCCGAAGATGGCGGCGATGATCGCGGCAATCAGCAGCCGACGGCCGCGTCGGGCGCCCAGAATGAACTGGACGGCGAGCAGGAACAGCAGCGACGCCATGGCAAACCCGATCCACGGCATGCTCAGCGCATAGATGGCGAAGGCCGCCAGCGTGGCGAAAGCCAGACGACGCTGGAGGAACCACCGTCGCGCACCGACACTGGCGGCGCGGTCGGTGCCACGTAACGCCGCCATCGACTGCACCATGATCGCCAGATTGAAGATCACCAGCGCGCCCAGGATCAGCCTCGGAAACGATCCGGCACCCAGCGGTTCCCACATCGACGACGGCAAATCGCCGGCCTGAATGAACAGGCCGACGAACAGCGCGGCCAGCCCGGCATTGAAAATGACGTTGGCGAGCGCCTTGCCGCGCTCGCTGCTGGTCTCCCGCTCGGGGCGGGAGACCGTCTGGGTAGCGTCGTTCATCGCGCCAACTTGCCGGAGAGGCGCTTGATCGTGGCATCGATGTCAGCGAGATAGTCGGCATAGGTCTGGGGGCCCATGAAGTCGACCTCGGCACCGGCGTTGTTGACTCGTTTGATGAACTCGGGATCTTTGGACATGGCTTCGAAACCCTTGGCCAGCGTCTCGACCTTGGCGGGATCGATCCCCTTGGGGGCGACGATGCCGCGGTTGATGCTCAGGTTGAGACTGTCGTAGCCGAGTTCCTTGAAGGTCGGCACGTCGGGCGTCTGCTCGAGGCGCTCCTTGCTGCCCACGGCGAGGAAGCGCAGATCCCCGTTCTTGACGAACTCCAGGCTCGACGAGATATCGCCGATGGAGGCATCGATGTGGCCGCCGACCAGGCCGCGGATGCGAGCGCCGGTCCCTTCGTAGCCGACATACCGGAACTGGGCTCCGATGGCGTCCTCGATCATTGCCGCGTGGACATGGGGAATGCCGCCGAGCGTGGCACCGACACGAATCTCGCCCGGATGCGCCTTGGCGTATTCGGCAAAATCCTCGAAGGTTTTCCAGTCGCTGTCGGCGTTGACCACCAGGAACTGCGGGGAGGAGGCCAACGAGGCGATCGGCTGGAAGTCGTCCCAGTTTAGCTGGGTCAGGCCGGTGGCATTGGAAGCCATCAGGCCTTCATGAATCTGGCCCACGGTGTAGCCGTCGGGATCCTTCTGGGCGAGCTCCTTGAGGCCGATAGTCCCGCTGACGCCGGGCATGTTCATTACCGGCATCGGCTGGCCAATGTGTTTCTCGGCCGAGTTGGAGATGATACGCATCAGCGCGTCGCTGCCGCCGCCCGGCGACCACGGCACGATGAACTCGATGGCGTGATCGGGATAGTCGTCGGCTTGCGCGCTCTGGCTGAGCGCCAGGCCGGCAGCTCCCAGCCCCAGGGTCAAGGAGGCGATCGCGCCGCTGGAGGCGAGCATTCGGCCCAGTTTTCCGTGGGCGGCATGGCGGAGTACGTCGTAGAACATGAGTTGTCCTTATTGATTTGTTGGTTTGACGTCGTGTCGTCTTGCTTCGAATCGTTATCTTTTTTCGGGTTGCTGCTTTTTCGAGGTGCTGCTTTCTTCGGCTCGGGCGGTCTCCCCACCGCTTATCCGAGCAGAAATCCGCCATAGACCAGCCCTAGAAGGACGGCCCACACCGGGTGGAGCTTGAGTCGCCATAGCATCACGCAGGCTATCGCGCCGATGATCAGGGTATGGATCCAGCCGGCACCACTGACGCCTTCGCTGAAAAACGACCAGGTGAGATAGCCCATCAGCACCATGATCACCGGTCTGACCCACTGGCTCATCGACTTGACCTTGATCGAGTCCCGGTAGCGGTACAGCGCCCCCAGCGCGACCAGCATCAGAATCAGCGAGGGAGCGACGGTGGCAAACGTCGCCACCAGACCGCCGCCGATGCCGGCGACGTCGTAGCCGATGTAGCCGGCCATCTTGGTGGCGATGGGGCTGGGCAGGGTGTTGCCCAGCGCCAGGGTCTCGGCGAACTGCTGGGAGGTCATCCAGCCGTAGCGGCCGACCACCTCGTTCTCGACCAGCGGAATGATGGCCGGTCCGCCGCCGTAACCGATGATGTTGGGGACGAAGAACGCCAGGAACAGATCCCAGTAGATCATGACTTGACCTCCCCGCTGCGTTTGCGCCGCTCGGGGCGCAGCAGTGCGGCGACCAGGATTGCCGCGATCACCAGGCCCGGATGGATGCCCAGCCCGTAAATCAGGCCGCCGGCGACCGCGCCCATGATCAGAGTCGCGATCCAGCCCAGCGCGGCGCGGGATTTCTGGAAGAAGTCCCAGGTGAGCTGCGCCATCATCACCATCACCACCGGCACGACACCTTCGCTCATGCCCTGAATCCAGCGTTGATCGCGGTAGCGGGTGAACAATCCCAACAGCACTACCATCGCTACGATGCACGGCACGATGACCGCCAGCACCGCATTAATGCAGCCCGCTACGCCGCCGACCCGGTAGCCGATGGTGCCGGCCATCTTGGTCGCGATAGGGCCGGGCAGGGTATTGCCGATGGCAAGGATGTCGCCGAAATCGTCATCGTTCATCCACTGATAGCGGGTGACCGCCTCGGCGCGCACCAGGGGGATCATCGACGGGCCGCCGCCGAATCCGAGCAGGCCGATGCGCAAAAACGCCATGAACAATTGGCCCTGAACGGCCAGTGAGGACGAAGCCATGGGTCAGAGCACCGCGATGCTGGAGTCGGTGCGCGGCTCGGTGCCACCGCAATACGCGCCGCTTTGCGGATCGCGAAGAATGATCTGGCCACGACCGTAGGCGGTACTGTCCACGGCCATGACGATCTGATGGCCGCGCTCCGCCATGTCGCGAATCACGTGCATCGGATAGCCCGGCTCGATGCCGATCTTGCGTCCACCCATCCATTGCCAGCGCGGGGCGTCGAGCGCCGCCTGCGGGTTGAGGCCGAAGTCGATCAGGTTCATCGCCACCTGCATGTGGCCCTGGGGTTGCATGAAACCGCCCATCACGCCGAACGGGCCGATGGCCTTGTCGCCACGGGTCAGGAAACCGGGAATGATGGTGTGGAAGGTGCGCTTGTCGGGGGCCAGCACGTTGACGTGGTCCGCATCGAGACTGAAGCCGTGACCGCGATTCTGCAGCGAGATGCCGGTATCCGGCACCACCACGCCGGAACCGAAGCCGTGATAGTTGCTCTGGATGTAGGAGACCATGTTGCCGTCGCTGTCAGCGGTGGCGAGGTAAACCGTACCACCCGCCTGCGGCTGACCGGGCTCGGGGTCGATGGCGCGCTCGCCGATCAGGCGGCGGCGGGTCGCTGCATACTCGTCGCTCAACAGCGAGGCGACGCTGGTGCGCATGTGCTCCGCCTGAGTGATGTGATGGTGGCCATCGGTATAGGCCAGCTTCATCGCTTCCAGCTGGCGATGCAGCAGTTGCGGGTCGTCGCGTACAGTGACGTCGAACCCTTCCATCATGCGTAGCGCCATCAGCGCGACCATGCCCTGACCGTTGGGCGGGATTTCCCATACGTCATAGCCGCGATAGTTGACCGAGATCGGCTCGACCCATTCGGGCCGATAGTCCGCCAGGTCGTCGGCACGCAGGTAGCCGCCCGTCGCCTGCGAGAAGGCATCGATCTTATTCGCCAGCTCGCCGCGGTAGAAGCTGTCGCAGCGGCTTTCGGCCAGTGCTTCGAGGGTACGCGCCTGAGCCTCGTTGCGATGAAGTTCGCCGGGATGGGGCGCATGCCCGTTGGGCGCAAAGGCGTCGAGCCAAGGCGCGACGGCCGGGTCGTCGGCCTTGGCGCGGAATTCGATCTCCGCACGCTGCCACAGCTGACTGATCACCGGGGAAACCGGAAATCCTTCCCGGGCGATACGGATCGCCGGCGCCAGCAGAGTGGCGAAATCGAGCTTGCCGTACTGTTTCGAAAGTTCGGCCCAGGCGGCCGGAATGCCGGGCACGGTGACCGGTGTCCAGCCGTGCAGAGGCATCTCGTCATGGCCCGCGGCCTTGACCGCTTCCGGTGTCAGCCGCTTCGGCGCGTGGCCACTGGCATTGAGACCGTGAAGTTTGCCGCCGCCGTCGTTGCCCTCGGCCAGCCATACCAGGGCGAAGGCATCGCCACCGATGCCGTTGCCGCTGGGTTCGACCACGGTGAGGACGGCCGCCGTCGCGATCGCGGCATCGATGGCGTTGCCACCTTGCGCCAGCACGTCGCGACCGGCCTGGCTGGCCTGCGGCTGCGAGGCGGCGACCATGCCGCGACTGGCATAGGTAGCGCTACGGCGAGAGGGAAAAGGATTGTTGTGATCGAAAGCGAGGGTCATGAGCGGTTCTCGATTTATTCTTGGCCGGTTCGTGGGATGCCGTAGGTCGTGCGTCGAGGCGGTCTTGCCGTAGGAAAGTCTTACAGTAAATCTATGTGAATCGTTTATATTGTGGAAAATCGATTTTTTACTATTACGTCGATCTTGGGCGCAGGTCAAGCGCTGGCTGGGCAAACCACGTCGGGTCGGCACACGAATCTCCGCTATTGCGAATCTCCGCCACTGGATTAGAAGGTCAGACATTATGGGAGCCGAAGTCTCCTCCGCGAATACGGCCACCAGCCAGTTGTACGTGGCCTTGAAGCGCGACCTGATCAACGGTCGTTTTACCGCCGGTCAGAAATTGGCCATCACCACGCTCAAGCAGCACTACCAGGTTGGGTTGAGCCCGCTGCGCGAGGCTCTCAATCGGCTGGCGGCCTACGGCCTGCTGGAACAGGAAAATCAGCGTGGTTTCCGTGTTCCCGCGCTGGAGCGAGCGGAACTCGATGATATCGCCGACCTGCGCAGCCGCTTCGAAGGCCAAGCGTTGGAACAGGCGCTAGAAAACGGGGGCGCCGAGTGGGAGGCGGGGCTGCTGGCGGCTTTCCACCGGCTCAAGCGAGCCGATGAAGCGCCGGGGCAGCTCGATCACTGGGAACAGATGCATCTGCAGTTCCATCGTCATCTGCTCGAACCCTGTGAGTCGGCGTGGTTGCTGCGCTTCATCGAACAGCTGCATGACCAGTTCGACCGCTATCGACGCATGGCACCCGCCAACGACGCAGTACGCACGATCCTCAACGAGCAGCACGGCCGGCTGGTCGAGCTGGCGTTGGCGCGCGACATCGCGGCCGCGCGGGCACTGCTCGAAGAGCACATTCGGCTCTCCTACGAGGTGGCGCAGGGGGCGTGTCTTGAAAGCCGGGTAGGCAGAAGATGAAGGCGGAACCGGGGGGGAAGGGAGCCAGCGATACCGGTGGCGTGATCAGAGACGGACGAGCGCGCCCTTGAGTCGCTGTTCGAGCAGAGCCAGCGAAACGCTGTCGTCTGCCGGCCAGGCCAGTGTCAGCCGTGGACCGTGGCTATCGTACTCGGCATCGGTGATGGGAATGTCACGTTCCGCCAGCCAGTGACGGGCTTCGGCCTCGTTGCTGAAATCGACCTGGATCGCCACGACACGCCGTTCGGTGAATTCGCGCCGGGGGAGCGTCTCCAGCGCCTTGAGCACCGCCTGGGTATAGGCGCGCACCAGCCCGCCGGTGCCCAGTTTGGTGCCGCCGAAGTAGCGCGTTACCACAGCGCCGATCTGGCCCATGCCGCTGCCCTCCAGCGCCTGGAACATCGGTCGACCCGCCGTGCCGCCCGGCTCACCGTCATCCGAAAAACCGATCGCGACCTGCTCCCCGGGCGGACCGGCGATGAACGCGGAACAGTGATGGCTGGCATCGGGGTGCACCGTGCGCGCCTCGGCCAGCAGCGCCTCGAAGGCCGCGTTATCGGGCGCATGAGCGATCCAGCAGAGGAACCGACTCTTCTCGATCTCGACACTGTTGGTATGTCGCGCCTGCGGCGCCAGATCGGGAATCGGGTAGCGCATCAGGCGGCTTGTGGCGGATTGCGCATCACGCCCATGACCAGACCGAGCACCTGAACGTCTTCATTTTTCAGAAAAATCGGCGGCATGGTGTCGTTGGCAGGCTGCAGACGAACGCCGGACTTCTCGATGAACAGCTTCTTCAGCGTCACTTCGTGGTTGTTGATCAGCACCACGGCGGTCTCGCCGTTTTCCGCCGATTCATAGCGTTCGATGATGATCACGTCGCCGTCGAAGATATTGCTGTCGATCATCGAGTCGCCACGGACGCGCAGGGCGTAGGTATTGCGTCGGACCAGCTTCGCCGGAACGTGAACGGTGGCATTGTCGAGGCAGGCTTCCATCGGCAGGCCGGCTGCGACCTGGCCAAGCAACGGGATCTCGACCATGTCGGTCGCGTCGATGGGTTCCCAGTTGCCGTCGATCAGCGGCAGATTCGGCTGGCGCTGTAGATAGCTCGGTGCGGCGTTTGTCATCGTCTTCTCCCGAGGTGGTGGCGCCATCATAGCAAGGCAAGCGCCGGCGACAAGTCGATACCTTGCTCCACACCGATATTGCGGTTGGCTATTCCGCGACCCTGGCACTGGATATCGACCACGTGGTGCCTTAGGCTCTGCCGAATCCTGCGTCGAGGCCGCCGTCGTTGGCGGCGCCGACGCCTATCGGATCCAGGAGCTTCACTGACCGCATGCGCCTCAAGTCCATCAAACTGGCTGGTTTCAAGTCGTTCGTCGATCCGGTCACGGTACCGTTCGACGGCAACATGACCGCCATCGTCGGACCCAACGGCTGTGGTAAATCCAACATCATCGATGCGGTGCGCTGGGTCATGGGCGAGTCCTCCGCCAAGACGCTGCGCGGCGAGTCGATGACCGATGTCATCTTCAACGGCTCCACCGGCCGATCACCCATCGGGCAGGCCTCCATCGAACTGGTTTTCGACAATCGCGAGGGGGACCTCGGCGGCGCCTACGCCGGCTACAACGAGATCGCGGTCAAGCGCCTGGTCACTCGCGAGGCGCAGTCCAGCTATTTCCTCAATGGCCAGAAATGTCGCCGTCGCGATATCGCCGACATTTTTCTGGGCACCGGCCTCGGGCCGCGCTCCTACGCGATCATCGGTCAGGGCATGATTTCCCGGCTGGTCGAGGCGCGTCCGGAGGATCTACGTAACACGCTGGAAGAGGCGGCGGGCATCTCCAAGTATAAGGAGCGTCGGCGGGAAACCGAAAACCGTCTGCGGCGTACCCAGGAGAATCTGGAGCGTCTCGACGATATCCGCGAGGAGCTCGACAAGCAGCTCGAACGGCTCAAGCGTCAGGCCGAAGCCGCAAGGCGTTATCGCACCTTGAAAGCGGAAGAGCATCGCCTGCGTGGTGAGCTGGCGCTGCTGCGCGAACGCGCCTTACGAAGTCAGCAGCGCGAGGAAGAAACGCGCGTGCGCGACTACGAAACCCAGGTGGAGCGTGAGATTCTGGGCCAGCGCCAGTGCGAATCCCGGCTGGCGGAAGGCCGGGAGACGCACGACGTCGTCGCTGCAGAGCTGGACACCCATCAGGCCGCTTTCTATCAGACCGGCGCCGACATCGCGCGGCTCGAGCAATCACTCGAACATGCCAGGCAGCGTGAACGCCAGCTCTCCGGCGATCTCGACAGCGCCCGGCAGGAGCGCGATGCGCTGGGGCAGCTGGTCGAACAGGACGAGACGCGCCGTGCGGAGCTCGAGACCCGGCTCGAGACGCTGCTGCCCGATGCCGAAATGGCAGACGAGGCGCTACTGACCCTGGAGGCCCAGCTCGAGGATGCCGAGGCCTCGGCTCATGAACGTCAGCAGCAGTGGGAGGCCTTCAGCGAGCGGGATCGAGAAGCCCGTCACCAGGCCGAGCGCGAGCAGGAATCGATCCAGCGCCTTGAACGCCAGCTCGAGCAGCTGACCCACGAGCTCGAACGGCGCCAGCAGCAGCGAGCGGAACTGCCGGATATCGGCGATCTCGAAATGGAGCGGGACACGGTCGAGGAGACGCTGGCGGTGCTGGACGAACGCCGCCAGACACTGGAAATTCGCCGCGACGAGCGCCGGCAATCGCGGGAGCAGGCTCGGGAACGTCAGGCGGAGATACAGGCCGCCCGGGATAGCGAACGCGAGCGCCAGCATCGCTGCCAGGGGGAGATCGCCTCGCTCGAGGCGCTGATCAAGGCGGCACTGAATGACGACGATGCCAGTCTCGCCGAGCACCTCGCCGATCATCCGCTGGCTGACGCACCGCGAGTCGCCGAGCGGCTGGAAGTGGAAGCCGGCTGGGAGCGCACGGTGGCCTGGGTACTGGCGCCGTGGCTCCGGGCGCGGCTGGCGACTCCGGAGAGTGCTCGTGCGCCTCTGGAGTCGCTGTCCAGTGGCGAGCTACCGGTGGTATCGGATCACGCGCCGGATCCGGCGCCCGCGCACTCCCTGGGCGTCAGGGTCAACGGTGCCGGCGCGCTGGCGACGCTGTTGTCGACGATCTACTGCGTCGACGATTCGGCGACAGCCTGGCAGAGGGTGGCCGATCTTCCCGTCGGCCATAGCGTGATTACCCAAGAGGGGCTGTGGCTGGGCCGCGGCTGGGCCAGACGGCTGGGCAGAGACGATGCCAACGCGGATAGCGTCCTGCTTCAGCGCCAACGCCGTGACGCACTGGTCGAGGAGCTGGCCTCGCTCGACGATACCCTCGCCGAGCATCAGGCGCAGATCGCCCATTGGCAGTCTCAGGGCGACGCCAGCGACGCGGCGCTGGAAACGCTGCAGCAGGAAGAGCGCGAACTCGCCGAGCAGCGCCAGGCGCAATCGACGCGGCTGGCGACCCTGGCAAGCCGGCTCGAGCACGTTGGCTCGCGGCTTCGAGAGTTCGACGCCGAGCAAGCCCAGGGGCAGGATCGACACGCAACACAGACCCTGGAGCTGGAAAGTACGCGCGAACGCTGGCAGCAGGCGCTCGATCGGATCGAAGCCAACAGCGTCGAGCGTGACACGCTGCAAAGGGCGCGTGAGCAGAGCCAGACCCGACTGGGAGAGCTTCGTCAGCAGCAGCAGCAGACGCGCCAGGCGCAGCAGCAGCTGGCCCTCGAGCGCCAACGTCTTGAAGCACAGGGGGGCGAGCTTCGACAGCAGGCCGAGCGCAGTCGGGAACAGCTGTCGCGACTCGACGAACGTGTCGAACTGATGCGGGAACAGATGGGCACCTTGCGCGAACCCGATGGTGACCAGCGCGAACGTCTGGAGCAGTTGCTCGAGATGCGATCGCAGCAGGAGGCCGCGCTCGACCGCTGCCGGGATCGCGCCAACCAGATCGGCGAGACACTGCGTCAGACGGAGACCGACCGCCAGCAGCACGAGCGTCAACTGGAGGAGTGGCGCCAGCGCCTACAGGAGGCGCGAATGCAGGTGCAGGCGCTGACCCTCAAGGCGGACGCCCAGCGTGAAACGTTGGCGGAACAGCAGCAGGATGCCCCCGCCCTGGAGGAAAATCTCGATCCCGATGCCACGGAGTCCGCCTGGCAGACTCGCCTGGAAGCGGCCGGTGAGCGCATCCGACGGCTCGGTGCCATCAACCTCGCGGCGATCGAAGAGTACGAGCAGCAGGCCGAACGGCGCGACTACCTCGAAGCCCAGCATGCCGAACTGAGCGAGGCGATCGATACACTGGAGCGGGCGATCAAGCGGATCGATCAGGAGACGCGGGCCCGTTTCAAGCAGACTTTCGAGCAAGTGAACCAGGGTCTGATGGCACTTTTTCCCCGAGTCTTCGGCGGCGGGGCCGCATGGTTGACGCTCACGGGGGAAGATTTGCTGGAGACGGGCGTGGCAATCATGGCACGTCCCCCGGGCAAGAAAAACAGCACCATTCATTTGCTTTCCGGGGGCGAAAAAGCGCTGACGGCACTGTCGTTGGTGTTTGCCATCTTCCAGCTCAATCCGGCCCCTTTTTGCATGCTCGACGAAGTCGATGCGCCACTCGATGATGCGAACGTGGGGCGCTACGCGAAATTGGTCAAGGAAATGTCCGACAGCGTGCAGTTCATCTTCATCACGCATAATAAAATTGCAATGGAAGCTGCCGAGCGATTGATGGGCGTGACCATGCAGGAGCCGGGCGTCTCGCGTCTGGTATCAGTGGGTGTCGATGAGGCGGCATCGATGGTGGAGGCGTCATGATGTCGTGGAAAATAGCCAAACCGGCTAACGACGTAATAGGATAGGAAAGATGGGATGGAATTGAAGGGTGATTGCTGATGGGCGAAACTTCACTTGACAAAGAAAAAAAGTAGCCCATTTTTGACAAATCACGCTATGCTAGTGCCAACATGCGACAAGCATGTTGTCCTCTTCCAGCATAGTGGCACCGCGAACAGGCAAGACGACCCATGGAACTAAGAGAGTGGCTGATCATCCTGGGGCTGGTTTTGGTGGCGACCATCGTGATCGATGGCTTCCGTCGCCTCCAGCGCCAACGTCGGGTTCCGCGCCTGGATCAGGCGATCGGAGAGCGCGAAACCGACGACGGGTCCGAAGTGGATCCGGAACAGGCGGCCCGTGAGGCCGAGGTCAACTGGGAATTGCCCAATGGAGGGGCACGTGTCTTACGTCCGGCGACGTTCGAGCGCCAGGAGGCGGAGCCGGTCAGGCCTTCCGAGCCCAAACGACAGGAGCGCATTCCGCCCGAGGAGTTGCAACGCAGCATTCTCGATCGCGGCAATCGGTCCTCGTTCGCTGACATGCAGCACAAGACCGATATGCAGCAGCGGGTCAGGAATGCCGTTCGGGCCGGTGCCAAGCGAGTCAGTGAGTCGGCTCAGCGGCTTAGCCACAAGCGCGACGACGCCAGACGCGACGTTGAAGAATCCCGTCTTCATGATGAGCATCATGACCGGGCGCATCAGGAACCGCGTCTGACACCGCAAGACGCCGAGGCCGCCGACGCGCCGAATCGTCTGCAGATCACCACGCTGGTGCCGCGGGATGGCGAGTGGACATCGGAGCAGCGCGAGCCGGTGGCAGAGCCCGAGCCCCCTCTGTCAACGGATCTGGCGACGCACTCGCATCGCGAGCCTGCCGTTGCCGTTGACGAGCCGACCCCGGTCGCCGCGTCGGCGGAGGATATCGGCGAGGCCTCGCGTAACGATGTGGTGACCCAGCATCCGGCGGTCGAGCGGGCCAAGCGGCATCATGTCAGCGCCGCGCGTGCCCGTGAGACGCTGGCTCATGCCGAGGAAATCATTGTCATCAGCGTGCTGGCGCGGACCGAGGACGGCTTCGACGGTGCCGACCTGCTCAATCTGATGCTGGCGTGTGGATTGCGGTTCAGCGAGATGGGTATTTTCCATCGCTACGAGACCGAATCCGATGACAGCGAGCTGCAGTTCTCGATGGTCAATGTGCTCAAGCCTGGTGTATTCGATCTCGATAACATGCAGGAAATCGTGACGCCGGGCGTCACCTTCCTGATGCCGCTCCCCGGTGCCAACGATACGTCAGTCGCCTTCGAGGCAATGCTGGAAACCGCGATGGTGCTGGTGCGCAATCTCGGCGGCGAGCTCAAGGACGAGAATCACAGCGTGATGACCGCCCAGACCATCGAGTTCGCACGTCAGCGTGTGCAGGAGTTCGAGCGTCGCCATCGGCTGCGTCGTTATCAGGCCAACTGATCCGACCGAGCAGCAGATCCGAGCATAGCGACAGCGAACGACGGGGCCTACGGGCCCTGTCGTCGTTTTCATCCGCAGCATTCTTCTGCATTAGCGCAGCCGAGACCGGCTTCCGCTACAATGCGGGCACACTTTGTGCAGCGATCGAACCGAGCGTCATGAGCCAGATCCCCCAAGCGGTCCGCAAGAGGGCCGATGCCCTGCGCCAGCAGTTGGACGATGCCAACTACCACTATTATGTCGAGGATCAGCCGCAGATCCTGGATGTCGAGTACGACAATCTGCTGCGCGAGCTGCAATCGCTCGAGACCGAGCATCCCGAGCTGATAACGCCGGATTCGCCGACCCAGCGTGTCGGCGCGCGCCCGGCGGATCGCTTCCACGAAGTAACGCATGCCGTGCCCATGCTGTCGCTCGACAACGCCTTCAGCGAGGAGGAACTCGCGGCGTTCGTCAAACGGGTCGCCGACAAACTCGAAAGTGACGGTGAGACGCTCAAGTTCTGCTGCGAACCCAAGCTCGACGGGCTGGCGGTATCGCTGGTTTACGAAAACGGGCAGTTGATGCAAGGGGCGACCCGCGGCGATGGTCGTACCGGCGAAGACGTCACGATGAATCTGCGCACGCTCCACTCCATCCCGCTCAAGCTTCGCGGCAAGTCGGTACCGTCGCTGATCGAGGTGCGCGGCGAAGTCTACATGCGCCACTCGGGTTTCGAGGCGATGAACGAGCGCGCCCGCGAGAATGGCGACAAGGTTTTCGCCAATCCACGCAATGCCGCTGCCGGTAGTTTGCGCCAGCTGGATTCGTCGATCGCCGCCAAGCGGCCACTGGAATTCTGCGCCTATCAGGTCGCCCGGCTCGAGGGCGACGATGATGCGCAGTCGCATTCGGATTATCTGAAGCGGCTGCGCGAGCTGGGTTTTCGCACCAGCCCGCTGCTCGACGTGGTTGAAGGGGCCAGCGGCGTGGTCGAGTTCTGCCATACGTTGGGCGAGCGCCGCGAAGGGCTCGATTACGATATCGACGGGGCGGTACTCAAGGTCGACAGTCTGCGCGACCAGCGTGAGCTGGGCTTCGTCTCCCGCGCGCCGCGTTGGGCCATCGCCTATAAATATCCGGCCCAGGAGCAGACCACGACGCTCAACGACGTGACGTTTCAGGTCGGCCGCGTCGGCACCCTGACGCCGGTGGCCAAGCTGGAACCGGTGCAGGTGGCCGGGGTGACGGTGTCCAATGCCACGCTGCACAACATGGACGAGGTCGAGCGGCTCGGGGTACGTATCGGCGATACCGTGATCGTGCGGCGCGCCGGTGACGTCATTCCCCAGATCGTGGGCGTGGTCGAGTCGCAGCGCCCGAAAGAGACTCGCGCCATTGAAATGCCCACCGAATGCCCGGTCTGCGGTTCGCAGATCGAGCGGCTCGAAGGCGAGGTCGCCGCGCGCTGTTCCGGTGGCCTTTACTGCCCGGCACAGCGCAAGGAGGCGTTGAAACATTTCGCCAGCCGCCGTGCCCTGGATATCGACGGCCTTGGCGAGAAGCTGATCGACCTGCTGGTCGAACGGGAATGGGTCAAGAGCCCGGCGGACCTGTTTCGGCTGAGAGCCGAGCGGCTCGCCGAACTGCCGCGACTGGCGGAGAAATCCGCCAACAATCTCGTCCAGTCGCTCGAGGCGGCCAAGCGAACCACGCTGGCGCGCTTCATCTATGCGATCGGGATCCGTGAAGTGGGCGAAGCGACCGCGGCCAGTCTGGCGCGCCACTTCGGCGCGTTGCAGGCGCTGCGTGATGCGCCATTGGAGGCGTTGACGGCGGTGGACGATGTCGGCCCCGTGGTCGCCCACCATATTCATACGTTCTTTCAACAGGTGCACAACCAGGAGACGCTGGACGATCTGCTGGCGGTGGGCGTCACCTGGGAAGAGGTCGAAATTGCCGAGCGCCCCCAGCCGCTGGACGGGCAGACCTGGGTATTGACCGGCAGCCTGGAAGGCATGACCCGCGACGAGGGCAAGGAGCGTCTGCAGGCATTGGGCGCCAAGGTCGCCGGCAGCGTCTCCAAGAAGACCGCCACCGTCGTCGCCGGGCCTGGCGCCGGCAGCAAGCTGGCCAAGGCCGAGGAGCTGGGAGTCGAAGTGATCGACGAAGCGACGTTCGTCGAGCGCCTTAACGAATGGGAGACAGGAGCATGAGCGGACGTTTTATCGAAATTCCGCCCCGCATGTTGCCCGCGGAAACGCTGGACGCGCTGCTCGAGACGTTCGTCACCCGGCAAGGCTACGACACCACCGATGTGGCGACGGACATGCACGATTGGGTGCGCGATCTCAAACGCCAGCTGGAGCGTGGGGAGCTGTTGATCGTCCACGATCTGCAGACCGAGAGTACCGAGGTGATGACGCTGGCCCAATGGCGCGGATTCGGCCGTGACATCGCCGATGACGAGGAAGAGGGCTGAGAACGCGCGTTCGCCAGGCCAGCTGAAGAGACGAAAACGGCGCCCCGTTCGAGAACGGGGCGCCGTTTTACATGGCCATTCGTCTGAACTGGCCGTTGCTGCCGGATCAGGTGAAGAACAGCGGTACCACGATGCTGGAAATCAGCAGAATCATTGCGCCACCCAGGCGTGACGAGATCTGCGCGAACGGCATCAGCTGCATGCGCTTGGCGGCGGACAGTACCGCCACGTCGCCCGTGCCGCCCATGTTGGCCATGCACAGCCCGGCGGTGATCGCCGACTCGATCGGATAGAAGCCGACCAGTCTGCCGACGAGGCCGGCACCGAAAGCGGCTCCGGCGACGACGGCGAGGACGATCAGCACGTAGGTGATGGAGATCGCATCGATCACTTGGCCGAGATCGGTGTAGGCGATGCCGATGCCGAACAGCAGGGCGAAGGTCCAGTTCTTGGCGACGAACTGGAACCACTGCGCTGCGGCTTCATTGACCGATTCCGGCACGATGTTGGTGATCTTGAGCACGGCAACCAGAATGATCATCAACGCATACGGGTGCAGCGGAATCACGCTACCCAGAATCTCACCGGCGACGAAGAAGGTGAGCGCGGCGATGACGCCGATGCCCAGCTTGGAAAGGTCCGGCTTGCTCTCGCGCTCTTCGATCTCGACGCCCGGCATCATCTGACCGTTGCCGGTCAGGCTCGGCATGCGATTGGCCAGGCCGTTGAGCAGCCCGGCGATGATGATCGCGAAGACGTTACCCAGTGCCAGTGCCGGCACCAGAATCGAGATATAGTAGCTGGCCGGCTGGCCCAGCAGCTGCTCGTAGATCTGGCTCATGGGGACCGCGCCGGCGCCCATGCCGCCGCCCATGATCGGCAACGCGATGACGACTACCGCGTCCTGCGGCGAGAAGCCCATCACCCAGCCAACGGCGATGGCGAACAGTGCCGCGAACAGCACGGCGCAGATCAAAGGCAGCGCGTAACGCGAGCCCACCTTGACCAGTACCCTGGAATCCATGCCCAGAATGCTGCCGGTGATCAGCGCGGCGATATAGAAATTGAGGAAGCCGCCGCCCTTCATGAACTGGGTCACGTTATCGACGACACCGGTCGGCAGCCACTGCACGTAGACCAGTGCCGCGGCGCCGAAGATGGCGAGAATGGCGCCGCCACCCAGATAGCTTTTGACGATCGGCAGCCGATCGCCGATAAAGCCCAGGAGTTCGCCGAAGATCATCATGACCAGCAGGGCGCCGATCATGCCGGCCGGGATCGTGTCCGTCGCGATGGAAAGGATCAGCACCGCGGTGGCGATGGCAAAAAGCGGTAGAGGAATGCCGAAGATCGGCGTCGTTAGCCAGCTTTCTCGGCGGCCGGCATCGGCCGACGCGGTTGGCGTCACGGTTGAAGTCATGGTTGGCTCCCCAAGGATTTTCGCCCAAAGGGCGTAAGCGGTATGTTCGCCCAGTGGGCGGTACGCAGCCGAGGATAGAGGCCTGGTGGTGTCGACCAAGTTTTATGAAATTATTAAAGCCTTTATAAACTATTGAAAGAAATGCAGGGCCAGCCCGCATACCCGCAGACGCCGGGGTATACCACCTTGGTCTAAATTCGCAGTGATTCAGCGGCCACCGACGCCGCGCGCCCGCACGGTGTCCGTCTAGCGTTGATCGGCCTGTCTATGTCATGCAATAGCGGCACGTGGCGTATGGCGACAGTGGCGCGTGGCACGTAGTAAAGGGTACTGGACGTGGTAAAGGGTACAGGGCGTAGTAAAGGGTACTGGACGTGGTAATGGGGAAAGGGGAGTCACAGATGGAGTCCGGGTCAGGCTTACGAGAGGCGATATCCACTGACAAGGATGGTTATCGATCACGCCGGGGGAGTGTTGCATGAAGCGGCTGCGCCTCAGTGCTCAGATATCGATTCTGGTCGCCAGCATGATCGTGCTGACGCTGGGTGTAGCGCTGCTGCTGTTCAATTATCAGCTGCGCGCCAATCTCGAGGAGGCCCAGGGTGAGCGGGTGATGGGGCTGGCGGCGGTGCTGGCCGACCGGGAAGACGTCAGGGTGGCGCTTTCAGCCCGGCCGATCGTTCACGACGCCAGTTCGCCGCTGCGCCAAGAAATCGAGCGGCTGCGCGAACGTCTGGGTGTGGACTTCATCACCGTGATGGATCTCGACCATCTGCGTCTGACCCATCCCGATCCCGATGAGGTCGGGCGGTATTTTCGCGGCGGCGACGAAGATCCCGCCCTGGCGGGCGAATCCTACGTTTCTCGCTCCGAGGGTACGTTGGGCGTCAGTATCCGTGGCTTCTCGCCGGTGATGAACGACAACGGTACGGTCATCGGCGCCGTCTCGACCGGCGTCACGCTGACCCGTGTCGGCCTGCTGCTGGCCGAGCGCCGCCAGAGCCTGCTGCTCGGCATCGTGCTGCTGATGCTGGTGGGCGCCGCGAGCGCCTGGTGTCTGGCGCGCTATATCAAGCGGATCCTGCTGGGGTTCGAACCGCATCAGATATCCCAGTGGGTTCGCGAGCGCCAGGCGATGCTGGCATCACTGCACGAAGGGGTATTGGCGATCAATGGCGCCGGAGAGATCACCCTGGTCAATCCGGCGGCGTGTCAGTTGCTGAATCCGCTGGGAGCCGATGACGGTTCAGGCATTCCGGCATCGACACTGAAGGAGCTTTTCGATAGCGCCATGCCGACGCTCGATCGGCGGCTAACGCTGAACGGGCGGGCACTGATCGTCAACCGCGTGCCGATCCGCGGTGAACGCGGCGCGGGTGGCAGCGTGGTCACGCTGCGCGATCGCAGTGAAGTCAACCGGCTCGCCGAAGAGCTGACCGGCGTCAGTCGCTACGCCCAGGCGCTGCGCGCTTCGACCCATGAGTTCAAGAATCGACTGCACGTCATCCTGGGGCTAGTGCAACTGCGCGATCTGGGGCGGTTGGAGCGCTACCTGCGCGAGCTCGACGACACCCTGATCGCCCCGGCTGCGGCGCGGATCGCGGGAGTCAGGGATCCCGTCCTGGCGGGATTTCTGCTGGCCAAGGGCAGTGAAGCCCGGGAGCGCCGCGTCGCCTTCGAGATCGAACTGGAAAGCGAGATCCCGGCACCCGAGGATAGCGAAATCCTGCATCTGCTGGTCTCCATCATCGGCAATCTGGTGGAGAACGCCTTCGAAGCGGTTGCCGGCCGCGAATCGCCGCAGGTGAGCCTGACGCTGGGTGTCGATGGCGGGGCGCTGTCGCTGCACGTGTCGGACAACGGCGGCGGCATGAACGAGGACCAGCGGCAGCGTGCCATCGAGCAGGGCGTCTCCTCCAAGGGCGAGGGGCGCGGCTACGGGCTGGCCATGGTCAAGACCCATATCGAATCGCTGGGGGGCGCGCTGGCGCTCTATTCCACGCTGGAGCGTGGCACCCTGGTCGAGGTGACAGTACCCTATGGGATGGTCGTAACGCAGGTAACCGATGGAGTGACGTAGTCCATGCGCGTGCTGGTTGTGGAAGATGATCCGATGGTGATGCGTCTCAACGTCGAGTTTCTCAATCGCCTCGACGGTGTCAGTCTGGTCGCGCAGTGCGAAGACCTGCCGGCGGCGAGAGAGATACTGGCGCAGGAACCGGTGGATCTGTTGCTGCTCGACGTCTACCTGCGCGAGCACAACGGGCTGTCGCTGGTCCGCGATCTGCGTCGGCAGGCTCGCGATATCCAGATCGTGCTGATCACGGCGGCTTCGGAGATGGAGACGGTGCGCGAAGCCAAGCATCTGGGTGTCAGCGACTATCTGGTCAAGCCATTCGAGTTCGAGCGCTTCAAGGAGGCCCTGGCGCGCTGCCTGGACACACACCAGCGTCTTTCCCGATTGCCCGCGCGGGCGCATCAGCGCGATCTGGACGCGCTGTTCCGGGAGACGACCCCAGGCCAGCCGGCGCGTCCCGGCGATCTGCCCAAGGGGCTGACCTCGAACTCACTGTCCCAGGTAGCGAAAGCGGCCGCCGATCAGGGCACTTCGCCGTTCACCACCGAAGCGATGAGCGAGAACACCGGCATGTCACGGGTGTCGGTGCGCAAGTATCTCAAGCATCTCGTCGATCGCGGCGTGCTCGAGGAATCCTTCCATTACGGTCAGATCGGCCGCCCTTCATTCACCTATCGCTGCCTCGACGACGACGCACTGGCCCGGCTGGGCGAACCCGGTACCCCCAGCTAGCGTTGATAAGACGCGTTGCCGCCATCCTGAGTGCGTGACGAATCGTGTCTTGAAGAAGCGTGCTGCGTCAGCGGCCGCGGATCAGATCGGCGATGATCCGCCGGCCGGGATGGAGATGATCGACGAGCTCGCGTTCCAGCGGCATCGGCTCGTCGTGAATCCGCGAGGCGATCAGCTCGGCACACAGCGGCGCGCTGACCATGCCGCGAGAGCCATGGGCCGTGCTCACCCATAGTCCCGGATAGTGCTTGCCGGGGGCGTCGAAGCGGCGCTTGGCATCCTTGCCCAGCGCGGCGTAGTCGGCGCGCCAGCGTCCGGTATCCGGCAGCGGTCCAGCGTAGGGGGTCTTGTCCGGGCTGGCGGCGCGAATGCTGGCACGCCCGCCGCAGTCATCCGGAGGCAGTCCGGCCAACTGCTCGGCCAGCGCCGGCGCCGTTCGCGCCAGCTCCTCGAGATTGCGTTGGTGATCCGACTGGCGCAGCTCGATGTCGTCGTCATTGGGGGAGAAGGTCGCGCCGAAGGTGAGCTTTCCCTCTCGCGCCGGCATCACGTAGCCCTCGGCGCAGAGCACGCGCGTCAGCGTCGAGGCATTATCGATATCGATATCGATATCGATGTCAGCGTGCGGCGGCAACGAGAGCGTGGAGATTTGACCACGGACGGATTGCAGCGGCAGCCCGTCGAGCCAGTCGCGGCTGGCGTGGCCAGTGGCGAACACGACCTGATCGACATCCAGCGTTTCATGGTCGAGCTGCAGTCGCCAACCGCCTTCGGTTTCTCGCAGGGCATGGAGTTCGGCCTGACGGGGAGTGACGCCGGGCGTCGCCGCCAGCTGACGACATAGCGCGATCGGATCCACCCAGCCCGCCTGAGGATAATACAGCGCGCTCTGATTGACCTCGGTGCCGGCCAGTCTCGTGGCCTCTGACGCATCGCTGGCAGCGACGACGGAAGGTGGCAGGTCGTAGTTGGCCAGAAACCGCTGCCGACGCGGATCGTCTCCGGCCATCTGCAGCAGCCCGCAGTCGGACCACCAGCGGCATTCCGGGTCGAGCCGCGCCAGCCAGCGCTGCGTATAGAGCAATGCGGCGAGATAGAACCGGCTCTGGAGATTGGGTTCGATCGCCAGTTTGACGTAGAGCGCCGCCTGGGGATTGCCCGATGCCCCGCTGGCGATACCCGCCCGGTCGATCAGAGTGACCTGGCTACCGCGGCGGGCCAGTGCCGCGGCCACACTGGTCCCTGCGATTCCTCCGCCGATGACGGCGATATGGCTGGCGGCACTGGCGAAACCGACTGGCGGCGGCTGGAACCACGGCGTGGCGGCCCGAGGGCCGGGGTGCGGCGTCTCATCGCGTTCACCGCGGAGCATTTCGCGCTTGCGGCCGAAACCCGGCACCTTGCGCCAGCGAAAGCCGGCCGCCGCCAGGCCACGTCGCACGAAACCCGCGCAGGTGAACGTCGCGAAGGTGGCCCCCGGCCGGCTGGCAGCGGCCATGGCCTCGAACAGTTCGGGCCGCCACATCTCGGGGTTCTTCGAGGGTGCGAAACCGTCGAGGAACCAGGCATCGACCTGGCCGTCCAGGCGCGACAGGCAGTCCGCCGCGTCGCCGAAGTGCAGATCCAGGGTGACGCGATCATCCAGCTGCAGCCGATGGACACCGGCCACGGCCGGCGGCCACTGATCGATCAGTCGCGCCGCCTGACGCGCAAGCGGCGGCCAGAGGCGCCAGGCGCGCTCCAGCGCTTCACGGGTGAGCGGATGCATCTCGGTCGAGACCAGATGCAGCCTGGCCTCGGCGGGCGCGTGCTCGTCGAAGCAGGCCCAGGCGCACAGCATGTTGAGGCCGGTGCCGAAGCCGGTTTCGCCGATCGTGAACGCCCGCCGATGGCGCCAGTCGGCGAACCGTCGCGGCAGATCGTTGTTGTCGAGGAAGACGAAGCGGGATTCTGCCTGGCCGTCCTGACGCGAGAAATACACGTCATCGTAAGCGGTCGAGAACGGCGCCACGAGGTCGCCATCGTCGGCTCGCCAGTCGAGCTCGGCGTGGCGAATGGCCTGGCGATGAGGATTGACCTGGCGATGGGAAGTGACCGACTTGCCGCTCATGGTTTCAAGGCCTGGGTGCCGTCGAACGGCCCTGACCTGCCGGACCGCCGAGGCGTTGTATGAAATTTGATCGCTTTTCGCCAGACGACGGCTTATCGGCTACCGGGGAAGCCTTCCGCCGGATCTCAACAGTGTTATCCACAGCAAGTGTGCAAAACCGTCGCGTGAGCGGCTGTGGATAAACTCAGGCAAGGTGGGCCTAGGCGATGACGGGAATCGCCAGGTCAGGGCAGCACGCGTTTGAACGGTTTGACCCGCACCTGGGAATAGACGCCGGCCGCGACGTAGGGGTCGGCATCGGCCCAGCGCTGGGCGGCCTCGAGCGAATCGAACTCCGCCACGATCAAGCTGCCGCTGAAGCCGGCGTCACCCGGATTGTCGCTGTCGATGGCCGGATGCGGGCCGGCCAGGATCAGACGCCCCTCGTCTTTCAAGTTTTCCAGCCGCTTGACGTGTTCCGGGCGAACCGAGAGTCGCTTTTGCAGACTGTCTTCGACGTCGTCGCTGATGATGGCGTAGAGCATCAGGAGCCTTCCTCTGATTGGGATGATGAAAGATGGCGTGCCAGAAACACGGCTTGCCCGATCACGAACAGCAGCGTCAGGCCCAGCATGCCGAAGAGCTTGAAGTCGACCCAGGTCGCCTCGTCGTAGTAGCTGAAGACGTAGACGTTGAGTGCGGCCATGGCGAAGAAGAATAGCACCCAGGCCAGATTGAGGCGGTGCCACGTCGCCGCGGGGAGCGTTACCGCCTTGCCCATCATCCGCTGGGTCAAGGTCTGGCCGCCGAACAGCGGCGACAGCAGAAAGGCGACACCGAACAGGGCGTTGATGACGGTTGGCTTCCACTGAATGAAGGCCGGATTGTGGAAGGCGATGGTGGCGCCGGCCGAAACGATCACGATGATCGAGGTGATCAGCAGCATCTTCTCGATCCGTCGCTGGCGCCACCAGACGATGCCCAGCTGCGCAAGGGTGGCGGGAATCAGCACCATCGTCGCTGTGATGATATCGCCGCTCAGATGATAGACGACGAAGAAGATCGCGATGGGCAGGAAATCGAACAGCAGTTTCATACGGGCAAGGCCTCCGGCGAGTGGTGACGACGCAGACGTTTGACCCGGCCCGTCGCGCCCGTCACCATAGTCGATCTATTCTGACAAAGACGCTGGCTGGCGTCATGCCCATGAGCGTTTTTCCCACCGATGATCTCGAAATCCACCCGATGAAGCTGGCGGATACGCTCGACGGCATTCGCGGTGTCGATCTGCACCTGCACTCCACCGCCTCCGACGGCAAGCTATCTCCTTCCGAACTGGCGAATCTCTGTCACGCGCGCGGTCTGACTCACGTCGCACTCACCGACCACGACACGATCGAAGGTGTCGAGGAGGCACGGCGGCAGTGTGAGCATCATGGGGTCAGCCTGATCGCTGCCGCCGAGCTTTCCTGTCAATGGCGCGGGATCGGCCTCCATATCGTAGGGCTATTGCCCCAGGGCGTGTCGCCAGCGTTCGAGTCGGGGCTGGAAATCCTGAGTCGGGCGCGCGACAAGCGCTCCCGTGAGATCGCCCACCGCCTCGAGAAGATCGGGTTGGAAGACGGACTGGCCAAGGCAAGGCTCGAGGCGGGTAGTGAGCGCCCACTGGGGCGGCCGGATTTCGCCGCTGCCCTGGTCACGGCCGGTCTGGTGCCGGATCGCAAGGCGGCATTCAAGCGCTATCTCGGCACCGGCAAGCGTGGCGACGTCAAGATGCACTGGCCGGAGCTGGCTACGGTGGTGGGCTGGATTCGCGACGCTGGCGGTATCGCCGTCGTCGCCCACCCGTTGCGTTACGGCATGACCCGACGCAAGCGCGATCTGCTGTTCTCGGCGTTCATCGAGGCCGGCGGCGAGGCGGCGGAACTGGTGAGCGGGTACCAGAACCCGGATACGACTCACGATCTGGCCCGGCAGCTCGACTTCCATGGCCTCTACGGGTCGATCGGCAGCGATTTCCACTATCCCGGCGGGCCGCTGTCGCCGGGAACCATCAGTCCGCCGCCACGCTCCCACGTCAAGCCGGTGTGGTGCCATCCCGCCATGCGCCGCTTTGCCAACGGCGAATAGCGTCAGGTCTGGTACTCTCACCGTTAGCCATCACGTGTCACCGGTCGTCGCCGTCAGGCGGTGCGGCAGAGGTTTCTACAGAGGCTTCAGAGCAGGTTTCAGAAGCGATTCGAGGAGAGCGTGAGATGACCCAGTTTTTCCAGATTCATTCGCAGAATCCGCAGAAGCGGCTGATCGATCAGGCCATCGGCATCCTGAATCAGGGTGGTGTCATCGCCTATCCGACGGATTCAGGCTACGCCCTGGGTTGCCGGCTCGGCGAGAAGAAGGCGATCGAGAAGATCAAGTGGCTGCGCGAGCTCGACGACCGCCACAATTTCACCCTGGTGTGCTCCGATCTGTCGGAGATTGGCACCTACGCCAAGGTCGACAACAGCGTGTTTCGGCTGCTCAAGTCGCATACGCCCGGCGCTTATACTTTTATTCTGACTGCCACCAGCGAAGTGCCCCGGCTGCTGTTGCATCCCAAACGCCGTTCGATCGGCGTTCGGGTGCCGGATCACAACATCACGCACGCGCTGCTCGACGCCCTGGGTGAACCGCTAATGAGCGTGACGCTGATTCCGGTGGGGGAGACCTGGCCGATGACCGATGCGGAAGAGATCCGCGACCGCTTCGGCGCGCACCTGGATGCGATCATCGACGGCGGCGCCTGTCAGCTCGAACCGACCACCGTGGTTGATTTGCGCGAGATCCCGCCGGTAATCGTCCGCGAAGGGCGGGGCGATTCCTCGGCTCTTCGCTGAGTCATCCATTGAATGGACGGCTCGACCGGGCGCCGGTCGAGCCTTGATGACGAGGTAGGGTGGGGCTGGTGATGCCCCGCATCCGAGGATTAGTGCGTCTTCAGCGGCGCCGACCATGCTTCGAGTTCGGCATCGCTCCAACTGCCGTAGCTGGCGTTGGGGAACATGATCCAGTCGTCGCCAAAGTGTGCGTCACCCTCGCTGACCAGCCTGTGCTGCTCGTCCAGATTGGCATGATGAAAGTCGCTGGAGAAGTCAGCCAGCGAGTCGCCCAATTGCAGGATAAGTTCGTGATCGCGCTGGATTGCGGCACGTCTGTCGCCCTTGGAGGGGCCCAGTAGCCGAACCTGAGCCTCGTTGATCTGGGGCAGGCGCAGTGACTGCAGCGTCTCGAGCGTTTTCGCTTTGTTCTCCTCGTAGCGGTCGGAGACGTAAAAAATCGTCACCCCTTGGGAATCGGCGTAATTCAGAAAAGCGCGCGCGCCAGGAATCAGTCGCGGGTGTCCCTCGCGCTCCCATACTTTCCAAGTATCCCAGCCGGTGAAGTCATGGCAGGCCTGCATGTCGCGAACGAGCAGTGCCGAGTTGTCGATCACCGTTTCGTCCAGGTCCGTCATGATGGCCAGATTATCCGCATCGGGGTGGGCCGCGATCTTCTGCTGCAGTTTCGCCGTTGCCAGAGCGTAGCCTTGCCGTTGCAGCGCATCGATTTCGGCCGATTGCTGTTGATAGCGAAGTGCCATTGCATAGGCCTCGGGGGCGCAGGCGTCATCGTCGGATTCGGCGGCTTGGGCCGTCGATGCGATGCCCAGCGTCATGGCGCCTGTCAGCATCCAGGGCAGCAGGTTTTTCGTTGTGCTTTTCATGGAACCTCCTCCTTTTGTGGTCGTGGCCGGCAGTGGCCCGAAGCGTCCTAACCTAGAGACTTGCCCCTTCTCGATCAAATGCGACACCGTTCCCGAGAGCCTGCATTCTGCACCGATGATCGAACGTCGCGCGGTCGCTGCCACTGACCCCGCCGTTAGTCCCGCCGCTTGTCGCTGTCCTCTTCCTCATCCGCTGACGTCTCATCGTCGTCGGGGGCATTCGGGTCCTGCGTCTCTTCATCGAGCCAGGAGCCGCAGAAGCGACAGTATTTGGCATCTTGCTCATGACCTTCACGGCCGCAGCCGGGGCAGGCTTCCTCGGAATAGCGCTCGCGCTGGATCGAACGGATCACCTCGGCGGAGAAGACCCCGGTGGGGACGGCGATGATCGAGTAGCCCAGCACCATCATGAAAGCAGAGATAAATTGCCCTAGCGGCGTCACCGGGGCGATATCGCCGTAGCCGACTGTGGTCAGGGTGACGACCGCCCAGTACATCGCCCGCGGCATGCTGGTGAAACCCGCCTCCGGCGGCTCGATCATATAGATGACGGAGCCGAAGATCGTGATGATCAGCAGTATGGTGGTCAAAAACAGCAGGATCTTGCGCTGGCTGCGCTGCAGCGCTTCCACCAGCATGCGGCCTTCTCCGACGAACTCCATGAGTCGAAGCACACGAAAGACCCGCAGCACCCGCAAGACTCGCACCACCAGCAGCGATTGCGCGCCCGGTATGAAGAGGGCGAGCCAGGTGGGGAGGATCGCCAGCAGATCGAGAATGCCGTAGAAACTGCGCAGATAACGCAGCGGCCGGTCGAGACAGTAGAGCCTCAGGACCAGCTCCAGTGTGAAGATCAGCGTGAAGCCCCATTCCACCACATAGAAAATCTCGCCGTATCGCTTGTGTAGTCCTGGCACGCTGTCGAGGAAAACCGTCGCGACACTCACCAGAATCAGAGTGATCAGGGTAATGTCGAAAGCCTTGGCTAACGGGGTGTCGGATTCGAAGATGATCTGAAACAGCCGTTTGCGTAGCGATGAGCCGCCCGATTGCATCAATTGAGTTCCTGTCTTGGTGGCCGGCTACGCGATGAGACGCGTCCGATAATTCATTTACATGACGTTCAATTTCCTGGCGTGGGCGCCGATAATGCCAATAATACTTCGGGTTCGCCGAGGTTGGTCGACCGTCAGCCCGGGATGGGGCAGGGCTTAACGAGTCATTGCGAGTTTACAGTGTTACGCAAGGGCGTGACCTGACGCGAGGGTAGTCCTTCCATGATCGGGTTGATTCAACGCGTTCTCATTGATCATGTCGAGAGCCACTACGGTGAAGCGGCCGTGGATTGGATCGCGGCCCAAGCCGGTGTGTCGTCGCCGGGACGGCGTATCGATACGGATTACGACGATGCCGACACGCTCGCGTTCTTCGAGGCCGCCGGCGATTATCTCGAGCTCGACCATGAGGCGTTGATGACCCTGTATGCCGATCTGTTCATCAACTGGACGCGTCGACACTACCCCATGTTCTTCTCGATGGCCGATTCGGCGCAAGCTTTCCTCGGCCGACAGCCGGCCATTCATGCCTCTCTCGGCGCCGGTATTCGTGATCCCGACCTGCGTAGCCGGGTGAATGACAAGTTCCGGGTCGTCGACCAAAGCGAGGGCGCTCTGATTGTCGAGTATCGCTCGGCCAACGGGCTCTGTTCGCTCTATCGTGCGCTGTTCGCGCGCGTGCTCGAAGAGTACGCGCAGTCCGGCGAGCTCGCGGAGACCCGTTGCCGGCATCGTGGTGACGACTGCTGTCGCTTCGAAATGACGTTCGCGACCGGGCCGGAGTCACTGTCAGGGAGCGTGGCATGAGAGAGGCCTCCTCGACGGTGACGGATGACCGTGAACGTCGTCTGATCGCGCAGGTCGACTCCATCAGCAATCAGCTGTGTCAGGCGGTGGACGGCGGTTTCGAGTTCCATGTCCATACCGATAGTGACGAGATCGCGCTGCAGAAACTGGCCCAGCTCAATAATTTCGTCCTCGATTCGGTACGGCGGACGATCCGGGATCTTCAGGCATCTCGGGACGAGCTCGAAATCCGCGTCGACGAACGCACCCAGCGACTCAATCTGGTGCTGACCGCCACCAACGACGGGGTGTGGGAATGGGATATCGACAGCGGCAACATCACCCTGTCCCAGCGCTGGTCGAGCATGCTGGGACTGCCACATGAGGGCGGCCAGCGCGGTCTCGATGATTGGCTATCGCGGATTCACGACGATGACCGCGCCGAGGTCCAACGATCGCTCTACCAGCATCTCGATGGGCTGACGTCAGCAGTCAATGTGGAGTACCGCATTCGCGATGCCCGGGATGCCTGGCGCATGGTGCTGTGTCGAGGGCTGTGCCAGCGCAACGGCGATGGCGTAGCCATCCGCATGGCCGGCACCCAGACCGATACCACGGAACAGCGGCTCGTCGACCCGTTGACGCGCCTGCCCAACGGCGCCTATCTCGATCTCCTGCTGCAGGGCCGACTGGCGCGAATACCGCTCGCGGCGATGGCACTGGTCAAGTTTCAGCTGCTCAACGTGGCATCGCTGTTCGATGGTGTCGCGGTCGATATCGCCGTCGCCGCGCTGCGAGGCCTGGTACAGCGAATGCGCCGCCAGTTGCCCCCGAGGGTGGCGTTGATCGCGCTGCCGGAACACACCTTCGCGATGATTTTCGAAACCGATGCGGCAGACCGGTTGAACGACGCGCTGGAACCTCTCGAGGCGCTGCTTGCACAGCCGGTGGAGATCGACGGTCAGCAGGTCTGGTTGTCGCATGTCAGCGGGATTGCGGCATTGAACCCGGCCGAGCCGGTGAGTGTCGACGAATGGCGCCATCAATCGCGTCTGGCGCTGGCCAACGCGCGGCTGTCGGGTGTCGGCTCCCGGCGCTACTACAGTGAGCCGCTCCGCCATTGGGAGCGTCAGACGAGTCACGCGGAGCAGCTGATTCGTGGTGCGCTGGCGACCCGCGGCGTGCGTTGTTTCGTGCAACCGATCGTCGACGCCACGACCGGCGAGGTTCGCTGCTTCGAAGCGTTGATGCGCTTGCACGAGCCGAACGAAGGCATCGTTGCACCGGTCAGCTTCATCGAGGTCGCGGAACGCTCGGGATTGATCGCCCCGCTGTGGGAGATGCTGATGGAGCAGGCGCTGCCGATGCTCAAGGACGGAGCCGTCTGCGAGCGCTTCGGCGACAGCTTCTCGCTGAGCGTCAATCTTTCGACCCGGCAACTGATGGACCCCCATCTGCTCGACACCATGATCGCGATACTCTCGCGCCATGGCGTGTCCCCCCGTCGGCTACAGATCGAAGTGACCGAGACTTCGGTGCTCAGCGACCCGGCCAGGGCGTTCCGTATCCTGGACCGGATCCGGGGGGCCGGCATCAGCGTGGCGCTGGACGATTTCGGCAGTGGTTACTCGTCGCTGGCGCAGTTGACCTCGATGCCGATGGACACGGTCAAGATCGACCGCGAGCTGGTCATGAACGTCACCACGTTGCCGCGCAAGCGTCATGTGCTGTCGGCGGTGATCGCCCTGTGTCAACGCCTCGACTACCGCATCGTCGTGGAAGGCGTCGAAGAGCGCGAAACCCTGAACATCCTGTGTGACTGGGGTGTCACCGATATTCAGGGCTATCTCTATTCCCGTCCGTTACCGCTGGATCGGCTGGTCGCGGATTTCTCGCCCCCCAGGCCTTGTCGCGTCAGGGGGGCGGGTCGTGCCGCCAGTGGCTCGTCGTTGCCGGCAGCTTGAATCCTATCCCGCCTTGGCGCCGCCGTGGCGCAACGTCAAGCACCTTTATGTCTGAGAACCAGCCAGTCCTGTCCGCGCCAGGGAACGACGCCCTGACCCAGATCCGCCAGAATTCGTTCGGCCGCCTCGATGCGTTCGTCATGCTCCCGGTGCGGGGCAATCCGCCGCATTTTCCATTGGTGAACGAGTCGATCGCAACGGGTTTGGGCGCTGGCGAGCCAGGCGGGGTGCTGGCTGTCCTGCCAGTTGTCGATGGCGTCGATCAGGGCGTCCACCGAAACCGTCTCGATGACGATTGGCGCGGGCCAACCGCTGCCTAGGCAGCCGGCGCGGCTGGCCTTGCTGTGGTTGGCCGGACGCGCCGGTAGCGTCGGGGCGTCTGGTGCCGAGGGTCCGCACAGGCGCTGCGCCAGTGTCCATAGTTGCTCCGGAAGACCGTGTTTGAGCTCGAGTTCCAGCTCGCAGATCGGCAGGCGGGCATCGCCGGCGTGAATGGAGCCTTGGTCCAGCGCAATTTCGATATCGCTGCCGTCGATCTGGTAACGCCATAGCCGGCGCTCGAAGTCGGTGGTGAAGACCGGGCGTAGCGTCTCCAGATCCAGTCCGGAAAAGGCGGGGTGGTCGAGTTCGCGAAGTCCGTTCAGGTCGAGACCGGCGGGATTGCACGCGGCGTTGTCGATCGACCACTCCCACTCGCCGCGGCTCGACAGGCCCCCTTGGCTTTCGGCCGCGCTCTTCAAGGTCTGCAAACGCCGATCGCCTTGCCGGCGAACCCGCAATGCGACGCGACGCGACTGCAGGATTCCCTCGGCGGTGTCGTAATACTGATTTCCCAGCGTGACCGTTTGCGATGCCAGCGTCTTGAGTAGCGGTTGACCCATGAGTTGCGTGGGGCCCTGGGGCGACAGCGCCAGTTTGAGTTCGATTTCGTCGCTCATGCATACTCCGGCAGTGGCTGTCTGGTTTGAATGTCGGGCAGAAGTTGTCGCGACAGGACTTACCTCTGCCATGATGGATTCTGGCGTCATGGCGGCATAGGGTGATGTCTCGAATCGAAGACAGACAATGGGCGCTCATGTGAATTTTTCATGACGCATACTGACGCAATCATTATACTGACGCCGCCACTTCCAACGCATCCAGGCCACGCTTTATGGTGAGTACCAACCCGTTCTCCGCGCTGTTCGGACGGTCGCCGTTCCAGCCGCTACTGGCTCATATCGTCAAGACCAGTGAATGTGCCGGTCAGCTGTTGCCGTTTTTCGATGCCGCGCTGGGTGGCGACTGGGACGAGGCGCGCAAACACCGCGAGACGATAACCCGGCTCGAGCACGAGGCGGACGAGCTCAAGACGCAGCTGCGTCTCAACCTGCCCAACACCATGTTCCTGCCGGTCTCGCGTTCCGACCTGCTGGAGCTGATCAGCGTTCAGGACAAGATCGCCAACAAGGCCCGCGACATCACCGGGATCATGTTGGGCCGAAACATGATCATTCCCGAGCCGCTGGCGGAGCCGATGCGCGACTACCTGCGTACCGCCGTGGAGACCGTCGACCAGGCGCGCAAGGCGCTCGAAGAGCTCGAGGATCTGCTCGAATCCGGCTTCGGTCGCAATGTCTCGGACGTCATGCACGAACTGATCAAGGAACTCCACGATCTCGAGCACAAGGCCGACGACCAGCAGATCGACATTCGTCGCCGGCTGTTTCAGCTCGAGTCGGAGCTGCCGCCGGTCGATGTCATCTTCCTCTATAAAATCATCGAATGGATCGGTGAACTGTCCGACCGCGCCGAGCGCGTGGGCAGCCGCCTGCAAATACTGACGGCCCGCTGATTGCGGGTCTTCGCCATTCTACGCCTTCGTCACGCCACTCAAGCGAACAGAGCCTATGTCCATCATTGCGCAACACGGTGATGTCTTCATCATTCTCGCCTGTGTCTTCGGCTTTTTCATGGCATGGGGAGTTGGTGCCAACGATGTCGCCAACGCCATGGGAACCTCGGTCGGCTCCAAGGCGATCACCATCAAGCAGGCGATCATCATTGCGGTGATCTTCGAGTTTCTCGGCGCCTGGCTGGCCGGGGGACAGGTCACCGAAACGATCCGCAAGGGTATCATCGACCCCGCGCTGCTCGAGAACGATCCGCAGATGCTGGTCTACGGCATGCTGGCGTCGCTGCTGGCGGCCGGTTCCTGGCTGATGATCGCCTCGTTCAAGGGCTGGCCGGTTTCCACCACGCACTCGATCGTCGGCGCCATCGTCGGCTTTGCGGTGGCGGGGCTGGGCGTCCAGTCGGTCAACTGGGGATCGGTGGGCACGATCGCGCTGAGCTGGATTACCTCGCCGCTGATCGCGGGCGTGTTCGCGTTCATGCTGTTCCGCTCGGTGCAGGTACTGATCTTCGACAGTCCCGATCCGTTCGCGGCCGCCAAGCGCTATGTGCCGGGCTACATCTTCCTCGTCGGCTTCATCGTCTCGATGGTGACGCTGGTCAAGGGGTTGTCCCACGTGGGCCTGCATCTGAGCTTCGGTGAAAGTCTGCTGCTGGCGGTGGCGTTCGGCGTGGTGATCATGATGTTCGGCCTGCTGCTGGAGAACCGGATCAACCGCGGTGATCGGCGGGCCCGCAGCAATTACGACTTTTCCAGCGTGGAGCGCATCTTCGGCGTGCTGATGATGTTCACCGCCTGCGCCATGGCCTTCGCCCACGGCTCGAACGACGTCGCCAACGCGGTCGGCCCGCTGGCGGCCGTGATCAGCGTGGTCGAGAACGGTGGCGGTGTTTCCGGCGCGGCGGCGATGCCGTGGTGGGTTTTGGTACTCGGCGGCGGCGGGATCGTGGTCGGTCTCGTCACCTACGGCCACAAGGTCATCGCCACCGTGGGTACCGGGATCACCGAACTGACGCCGAGCCGCGGTTTCGCCGCGACGCTCTCCGCCGCTTCCACCGTCGTGCTGGCTTCCGGCACCGGCCTGCCGATTTCGACCACGCATACGCTGGTCGGTGCCGTGCTCGGCGTGGGCCTGGCCCGCGGCATGGCCGCGCTCAACCTGCGCGTGCTCGGCTCGATCGTGCTGTCGTGGCTGATCACGCTACCGGCGGGCGCGCTGCTCTCCATTGCCTTTTTCTTCATGTTCAAGGGCATGTTCGGCTAGATTCGCCGGATTCGACGCCGGCCCGAAACCGCCGGTGGCGGTCTACCGGCTTGAAGACGCTCTGGTATAGTTGAGGCGGACCCCATTCACGTCTTTGTCTCATAGCCGGAGCGTCAACCTCTTGGACTCGCGTTTCCCCTTCGTCGACTGGTTTCGTCACTCATCGCCTTACGTCAAT
This sequence comes from Salinicola sp. MH3R3-1, assembly GCF_001937155.1. Lineage (NCBI taxonomy): Bacteria > Pseudomonadati > Pseudomonadota > Gammaproteobacteria > Oceanospirillales > Halomonadaceae > Salinicola > Salinicola sp. MH3R3-1. The sequence goes on from NZ_MSDP01000016.1 coordinate 34,201, forward strand.
GCCCACCGCGGCAAGACTTTCGTCATTCTGATCGAAGGTGAGGCGATGGCGTCGTGGCGACGAGGCCAACTGCTGCAGGATCTGGCACTGCTGCACACGCTCGGTGTCCGGGTGGTGCTGGTCTACGGCATCCGGCCGCAGGTCGGCGCAGCGCTGGAGACAGAAGGCATCACCCCGCTGCGGGTCGGCGGACGCTGGGTCGCCGATCGCCAGATCATGGATCATGTCGAACGCATTGCCGCCATTCAGCGGCTCGATCTCGAGGCGCAGCTGTCGCTGGGGCTACCCAACACGCCGCTGCATGGCGTCGAACTGACGGCGGTTTCCGGCAATCTGGTAACGGCCAAGCCGTTGGGCGTCCGCGGCGGGGTGGATTTCGATCACAGCGGCGAAGTGCGTCGCGTGCGTAGTCAGGCCATCGAAAGCCTGCTCGCCGGCGGTAATCTGGTGATTCTGCCGCCGCTGGGCTACTCCCGCACCGGGGAGATATTCGATCTCGACGCCTCGGAGATCGCCCAGCACGTGGCGGTCTCGCTCAGGGCGGATAAGCTGATCCTGCTGGGCGAGTCGGCGGGGCTACACGATGACAGCGGTCAACTACAGCGCCAGCTGACGCCGGATGAGGCCGATACCCTGCGCGAACAGGCGGATCCGGGCAGCGAGCTTTTCCGGCACCTGGGCGCCGCCTGCGGCGCGGCCCGGCATGGCGTCGAACGTACCCATCTGCTCTCCTGGCGCGATCACGATGCACTGCTGGGCGAGCTGTTCACTCGCGATGGTGTCGGCACCATGATCACCCAGAATCGCTACGAGCTCTTGAGACAGGCGGTCCTGGACGATGTCGGCGGCCTGCTGGCTCTGCTCGCGCCGCTCGAGTCCAGCGGCATGCTGGTCGCTCGGACTCGCGAGCGGCTCGAGCACGAAATCGAGGATTACGTGGTGATCGATCGCGATGGCATGGCGATCGGCTGTGCGGCGCTGCACGGTTACGCCGAAGCGAAAATGGGCGAGCTGGCGTGTCTCGCCGTCCATGACGACTATCGCCGTGGCGCGCGAGGGGAGACGCTGCTGGCCGAAGTCGAGCGTCGCGCGCGTCGGCAGGGGCTCACGCAGCTGTTTGCCCTGACGACACACACCACGCACTGGTTCGTCGAGCGCGGCTTCTCCCTGACAACCCCGGAGGCGCTGCCCGACCTCAAACGCGGGACCTACAATCAGGCCCGTCGCTCCAAGGTGTTGCTGAAGTCGCTATAAGGAGACATCTGGGCCGCCGCAATTCGGGCTCAGGTGTCTCCAAATTGAGACTATTCAACTAATTGATATTAATGAATTTTTTGTTATTGGCCCCAAAAGCGTCTGTTTATGAAGACGTTTTTGGGGCCATTTCGCGTCTTCACGGCGCCAACTCTTACCTTCGTCCTGTTTCTCACGTCGCCATTGATTTCAAGTATTTGATTATCATGAATTATTCAGGAATTGGCACGCGGATCGCTATAGTCTTTGGCGAGAGCGACGAGATGGCCTCTCCGGAAGTCATCTCGCCGAATCTTGTAGGGCTCCTAACTACCCTGTGCGGAGCCAGCAAGATTCGACAGCGTCTGCTCCACGCGATGTGTGACTTAGGTTGCGATGAGACGGGTGTGGCCCATCGGGCAGGGAGATACACCATTCGGGCAAGGATGCCCCGGCAAGGATGCCGTCCCCCTCGCAAGAGGGGATCCATTGTGACCGGCCGCAGGATTTCCAGGATCGAGTATCCGGATTCCAGGCGACCGGTTCAGAAACGAAGCGGGCGGTTCGCCGCCACAGTACTCGATAGCCCCTGAATGGCTGAGTCGGATACTGGCTTCGGGGCCTTCTGGCCCACGGGAGCGATCTCGAAATCGCTGATTCAGGCAGTGTTTCTAGGTCGTTTTCGACCCTTCAGTTCCCTGCGTACCTTGGGCCGGCTCTGCCGGCCCTCTTTTTTTGTCAGGCTTTTTTGTCGGGCGTTTTGAAATCCGATTCTCGACAACGCCACTTCCAGGCCCGATCGACTATCGACGCATCGTGGCTCGAATAGGCGTTCAACAATAATGTTATCCTTGCGGAACGATCCATGACCCCGATGGGCATCCTGCATAGAGCGATCTTCATGACCACCGAGCTCTCCCGACGTTGGCGTCCTCGCTCGCTACTTCAACTGGTACTGCTGGCCTTCGTCGTCGTGATGTTGCCGATCGCGGTACTGATGTTTCAGGCCGGTCAGGCGCTTTCGCAGCTATCGACGCTGGCCGATCAAAGTGCGCGCCAGGCTGTAGAGGAGACGCGCCGAGCGCGTATGCTGAGTTCGCTGGCGCTGCAGATGGAGCGCAGCGCGCGCCAGTATGCCGTCATCGAGGAAGAGGGCCTGCGCGACATCTACGACCAGAAGGTCAATCAGTTCGGCGCTCTGTTACAGCAACACGAGCCGCTGATGGGCAACAATCCCGATTTCCAGTCCCTCTCCAAACGCTTTCAACGCCTGCGCGTCCTTCCCCCGGCGCCGGTAAAGGATATGAGTGGCTTCCTGGAAGGGTTCTCCGGTTTTGCCTCCGAGTCCGAAGCGGTGCGTGACGATACCAACGAGCTGATCGACGCGCGGATCGCCGATATTCGCCAGCAGGCCAATTCAGTCAAGACACGTCTGTGGATGCAGACCGCCGCACTCGTCTCCGCCAGCCTGATCCTGATGCTGTTCTTCACCTGGCTGATCACGCGGCCGATTCGCCAGCTCGAGCGGCGGATCTTCGGGCTGGGCAGCGGCGACCATAGCGATGTGCCGACGCGTATCCAGGGTCCGGCGGAACTGGTCCAGCTCGGCGATCGGCTATCGTGGCTGTCGGGCCGCCTGTCCGAACTCGAAGCGCAGAAGCAGCAGTTTCTGCGCCATATGTCGCATGAACTGAAGACACCGCTGGCCAGCGTTCGCGAAGGGACCGCCCTGCTCGGCGACGGCGTGGCCGGAGAGCTCAACGAGCGCCAGAGCGAAGTGGTGAGGTTGATCGACGAAAACGGCCAGGAGCTGCAGACGCTGATCGAACAGCTGCTGGATTACAATCTGCTCCAGAACAGCCGGCGGATGAAGGTCACCCAGTTCGATATCGCAACGGTGATTCAGGAGGTGCTATCCAAGCATCGGCTGGCGCTGGACAACAAGGGCATGCAGGTCACGAGTCCGCATCATCCGGTGATGTGGCAGGCGGACCGCGAGCGGACGGCGAGAATTCTGGATAATCTGATCTCGAACGCGATTGCCTATGGCAACGATGGCGGCCAGTTGATGATTCGCACCGCGCAGCAACGTGACGAGCTAATGCTGGACGTGGCCAACAGCGGCGATCCCATAGCCGAGGCCGATCGCGACCACCTGTTCGAAGCGTTCTATCAAGGCAGCGCGCGGCGCAAGGGGCCGTTGAAGGGCTCCGGTATCGGCCTTTCGGTCGCGGCCGACTGCGCCAAACTGCAGGATGGGCAACTGGCGCTGGTCGAAGATGCCGAACTGCCGGTCTGCTTTCGACTCACGTTGCCATGGGCGAATCGCCCGGCGCGCGTTTCGCAACAGGATAGAGCGCCACACGATGATAATGACGCCGCACCGGGCGAGCCGGCTCGGAGCGGTGAGGCAAGGAAGAAAACATGGTCAGTCAGATGAAAACCACGCTGTTATTGCTGGGAATGATGGCGCTGGCGGGTTGCCAGTCGCTCTCCCGTGAATCCATCCCTGCCGGTTGCGGCGACATTCCGAGCTACGCCGACAACGTCTGCCTGGTCGACGCCTGGGTGGCTTTCGGTCTACAGGCGCAACGCGGGGACGATGACTGGCGCCAACGGACGCTGGACAAGGTCGGGCAGCACCGCATGGACCAGAAGGCCGTCCGGGCACTGGTGCTCTCCTGGGATGGCCCCGGTGAGTGGCAACGCGCCGCGGACCTCTACAAGGCCTCGATCGACTCGGCGCCGACCCGGCTCCAGCCGCTGCTGCAGCAGTGGCTGAACGAATTGGAAGAGCGTCGCAAGCTGTACGCTCAGCGAAGCACGAGTACGAACGCGAGTCGGCAGGGTGGTCACAGCAATACGCAGGCACTGAAGCGCGAAAACGAGAAGCTGAAACAACAGCTCAAGGAGATGTCGGACAAGCTCGACGCCTTGACCGATATCGAGCGGACGATCAACGCGCGCGACTGATAGCTAAAACGTCCACAACCGATCTTCGAATGCCCGCAAACGTGCTTCGGAGTCGGTAACGCCGCGTGATCATCAATACTCACGAATAACCAAGCCAACCGTGCGATTCGAAGTCGATTGACCACGTCGATACCGCGCGACCGCGTCACGGCGAGTGTGACACGCCCTTGCCGACAGACAGGGCGAAGCGGCGGCAGAGAGATGCCTATGTCATTGAATACTCAGGATTCACCAGCTTCCAAAACCCGGGCGATCCGAACGCCAGCCATGGAGCCGGGCAGGAACAGCCATACCGCTCACATCTTGCTGGTCGACGACGATACCAGCCTGCTCAAGCTGCTGGGCATGCGCCTGGAAAGCCGCGGGTTCCGGGTGACGACGGCGGAAAGTGGCCGCGAAGCGCTGACCCACATCGAAGAGACGGCGCCGGACCTGGTGCTATCCGACCTGCGCATGGACGAGATGGACGGCCTGGCATTGTTCCACGAGCTGCAGCGTCGCCTACCGGGGATGCCGGTGATCATTCTCACCGCGCATGGCTCGATTCCGGACGCCGTCAGTGCCACGCGCCAGGGCGTGTTCAGCTTCCTGACCAAGCCGGTCGATCGCGACGAGCTGTTCGAGGCGATCGACGAGGCGCTCAAGCAGACGCCGACCGCGCGTGGCGAAGGCGGCGAAGCTTGGCGTTCGAAGATCATCACCCGCAGCCCGCAAATGGAGCGCATTCTCGAGCAGGCCTACATGGTCGCCGCCTCGGATGTCAGCGTGCTGCTGACCGGCCCCAGCGGTAGCGGCAAGGAGCTGCTGGCCAACGCCATGCATCAGGCCAGCCCGCGCGCCGACAAGCCCTTCGTCGCCATCAACTGCGGCGCACTACCGGAACAGCTGCTGGAAAGCGAACTGTTCGGCCACGCTCGCGGCGCCTTCACCGGCGCGGTCACTCAGCACGACGGGCTGTTCCTTGCCGCCGACGGCGGCACGCTGTTCCTCGACGAGATCGGCGATATGCCGCTGCCGCTGCAGGTCAAGCTGCTGCGCGTATTGCAGGAGCGCCAGGTTCGCCCGCTGGGCAGCACCAAGTCGTTCCCCATCGACGTGCGGATCATCTCCGCCACCCATCGCGATCTCGATCGTGCCATGCACGAAGGCGATTTCCGTGAGGATCTCTATTACCGCCTCAACGTGGTCAACCTCAAGCTGCCGCCGCTGCGCGATCGGGCCGAGGATATCCCGCTGCTGGCCAAGCACATGGTGGCGCAGGTCTCGGCGCGGCATAAACCGTTCGTCAAAGGTTTCTCGCCGGAAGCGCTCAATCTGCTGGCCTCCAGCGGCTGGCCGGGCAACGTACGCCAGCTCGTCAACGTGGTCGAACAGTGCGTCGCCCTGACCAGCACACCGATGATTCCCGAAGCGCTGGTCTCTCAGGCGCTGGTCGCCGAGGAGAACGCGCTGCCCTCCTTCAGCGAGGCGCGTGCGGGTTTCGAACGCAGCTACCTGATCAAGGTGCTCAAGATCACCGAAGGCAACGTCACCCAGGCGGCGCGTATCGCCGGGCGTAACCGCACCGACTTCTACAAGCTGCTGTCGCGTCATGACCTCGACCCCGGCACCTTCAAGCCGAACGCGATGCCGGATCCGGCAGGCTGATCGTTCCGCTCGAGCAAATGATTGGGGAAGTGGGAATGAAGAGAGCCACCGTCGAAGACTTCCGGCGGTGGCTTTCTGGGCACTACTGATTCATCCGATGTCGTGTCGTCGGCGTTTATGACGCCCATCTCGTTTTGGAACGTCTTGCCTGACTGGTGATGTGTCGACCGAGACGCTCGATCAGTGTCTGCTCGGTGCCTTGGCGGGCGATAAGTGCCAGTCGGTTGCTGACTCGCTCGACGGCATCGGGCATGGCATCTGCCAGCGTAAGACCTTGTTGGCGAAAATAGCGCGGCTGTAGCTGAAGTTCTCCGGCGCAGGCGTCCAGCTGTTGGCGGCCAATCTGGCCCGGTCGATTCTCGCCACCGAGACTGAATGCAAACCGCCGGGCCAGACCGGAATAGAGATTCGTGCTCATCAGGTCGTAAAACGGTGCCAGACGGGGGCCTTCGGCCGTAAAGAGCACGGAAAGATTCTTGGCGTGACTATCGTGGTTGCCGATCAACAGATTAAAGAAGATCCAGCGAATGAAGCGCTGATGGTCGGCCAAGGGCGCATCGGCTCGCTTCAGCAGCTCTCGACAACCCGCGAGGCCGGGACCGCCGTCGCTCTCATATTTAACGGTTGATCGGACCCCGGCGAGCTGGCAGAAATCCAGCTGGTGCAGGCGGCGCAGCTCGTCTCGGCTGCCATCCCATACCCGGTCGTAGCGGGTGACGAGACAAGCCTGCGTTTCCGGTTGATAGGCAGCCTCGGCGGCCCCCAACCCCAGTTCTTTGGCTAGCAACTGGCAAAACGTTTCGTTTAGCGCCGAGGCCCAGACGCTATCGAACGTGCGGATGTCCGGCTTGAGGATATGACTGGAAGGGGACGAGCCCTCGGGTAGATAGGGGATACCCTCTTTTACCATCAACAGGCGTTTATTTTGGGCGCCGGCTAGGGATAGACGCGCGTCTGTCCCTTCGAAGCTGCTCAGTGTGGGCTCTCCATCGGCAAGGCTGCGAGCCAATTCGTCCCAGGTGATCTGCCGATATCGGGCTGCTTCCGGTCGCACCCCTGATGGCTGCAGAGAGAAGCCGCTGGCGGTATCGCCACCCACGGCATCCAGCAGCCCGAAGAGCGTGGTAGCGTGCCTTTGCTGCTCCAGAAATTCGCGTAGTCGACCTTCCGGCAATAGATTTTCGAAGAACGACTCGACGGCAGTGCCCGCGTGCATCGGGACCTCGGCTGGCAACCCTGGCGCCAATGACAGGCCACCGTCGTCGATCCAGCTCTGGGCATAGCAAAACCGTAGCGGTTGCTCGTCAAAGAGAGTGCCGACTTGCGACTCTGCCGCGTAGAGATCCAGCGATCGCATGCTCATTCGGCGCTACCTTTGCGTCGAATGGACACTTCCAGCCCCATCAGATCGAGGACATCGAGCACCTTCTGCATCTGAAGGGTCGGCTTGCCTTTCTCCAGGTCGACGACAAACCGGTTACCCGTACCCGCTAACCCCGCCAAGTCGGCTTGGAGCAGCTTCTGTTCCCGGCGCAATTGTTGAACGATCTCACCGATTGCTTCGGTCGAGCGAACGGTTTGGGGTAGCGAAGGGGATTCTTCCGTTCGAGCCATTGTAGCCTCCCGAAATTACCGGACGGTAATAATAGCGTTACTCAGACAATCATACGCCAAGAGATTACCGAGCGGTAATTTTTCGCGAAATTTGGCGGTTAAACGCCGGTTTATTCCCGAGCGGTAATTTTCCGATTCTGGCCTGCTTCAGCGCTTCAAGCGACGCTTCACTTCCAGCTTCAGGCGGCCCTCGCCGAGGCGGGCGGTCAGTGTCTGACCGGGTTGGGTCTGGCTGGCGGCGCGGACGACCTGGCCACTGTCGTCCTGCAGGATCGAGTAGCCGCGGCCCAGCACGGCCAGCGGGCTGACGGCGTTGAGCTCACGGGCGATCCCCTGCAGGTTTTGGCGCTCCTGGTGCAGGCGACGCTGCTGGGCGGCCGCAAGCCGCTGGCGAAGCTGATCTACGCGCCCGCGGGACTGGCGCAGCGTTCGGCTGGGGTCGTGCAAGGTGAAGCGCCGGGTGGCGGCGTCGAGCCGTTGCCGATCCCGCTGCAAGCGCTGGTGCATCGCCAGTTGCAAGCGGCGATCCAGCCCCGCCAGGTGTTGGCGCTGCTGGGCGAGGCGTTCGCCGGGATGGCGCAGCCGGGCGCGTAGATGATCGAGGCGCTGAGATTCGGCATTGACGCGCCCTTGCCAGGCGCGGATCAGGCGCTGGCGCTGCTGATTCAGCGTCGCTTCGAGATCGCGGCGATCCGGCACCAGCCGCTCGGCGGCAGCGGAAGGCGTCGGGGCGCGCACGTCGGCGGCGAATTCCGCCAGGGTCACGTCGACCTCATGGCCGATGGCCGCCATCACCGGCAGCTTCGAGTGGAAGATCGCCCGCACCAGATGCTCGTCGTTGAACGCCCACAGGTCTTCCAGGCTGCCGCCGCCACGGGTGATCAGAATCGCATCGAACGGATCGATCGCCGGGCGCTCGGCATCCTGTTGTGCTGATTCATAACGTGCCTGACGATTGATCAAGGCCAGCGCGCGGATCAGCGCCGGCGGCGCTTCCCGGCCCTGAACCACGGATGGAAAAACGCTGACGCGAATCATCGGCCAGCGCGCCTGCAGCACCGCGAGCACGTCACGAATCGCCGCGCCGGTGTTCGAGGTGATCAGTGCCAGATGGCGGGGCGGGTAGGGCAGTGGCCGGGCGTTGGCGAACATGCCCTCTGCCTCCAGCTTGCGCTTGAGGCGTTCGTAGGCCGCCATCAGCTCGCCTTCGCCGCTGGGCTGCACGGCATCGACGATCAATTGATAATCGCCGCGCGGTTCGAAGATCGACACCCGTCCGCGAACCTTGATCCGGTCGCCATCTTTCAACGGCGTGCGCGACAGGCTCGCCCGATTGCGGAAGAACGCGCACTTGAGCTGGGCCTTGGCGTCTTTCAGCGTGAAATAGATATGTCCGGAGGCGGGGCGCGCCAGCCCGGAAATCTCGCCCTCGACCCAGCAGTCGCCGAAGCCGCGCTCCAGCATCTGGCGGGCCTGGCGATTGAGGTCGCTGACGGAGATCGCCTGTGGCGACGGTGAGGTGAACGCAGGCATGGGCTGACCCGGAAGGAAACGGTTATGAATGGTCGAAAGCCTAACATGAAGCCGGCGGCCCTGGTGCAGGTGAGAAACGGTGCTGGTCAGAAACGGTGCCGGTCGAATACAGCGCTGATCGAACCCCGAACCCCTGCTTGCCATTGAGAGGCAACGGCCAAACGACTATAATGCGCGATTAACTTTTCGCGGCCCCGGTCCATGCCGGTCCACACTGCAAGGACCGTCTCCAAGGACACTCGCGGTGCCGCAGGCTGTCACAGGCTCCCCACCACCTGCCAATTGGGTTTCCGACCATGCTACGTATAGCGCAAGAAGCTCTTACGTTCGACGACGTATTACTCGTACCCCGCTACTCGGATGTCCTGCCCAGAGACGTCGACCTCAAATCCCGCCTGACTCGCAATCTGACCCTGAACATCCCGCTGCTCTCTTCCGCCATGGATACCGTGACCGAAGCGCGTCTGGCGATTGCCATGGCGCAGGAAGGCGGTATCGGCATCATCCACAAGAGCATGTCGATCACCCAGCAGGCCGCCGAGGTCCGCAAGGTCAAGAAGCACGAGAGCGTTATCGTCAAGGACCCGGTCACCGTGGGTCCCAACGCCAAGCTGCAGGATCTGCTGGAGATGGCCAAGGAGTACGGCTATTCCGGTTTCCCGGTCGTCGAGGGCGAGACTCTGGTCGGGCTCGTCACCGGGCGCGACATGCGCTTCCAGCCGGATTATAGCGACAGCGTCGAAGCGATCATGACCCCGCGTGAAAAGCTGGTCACCGTGCCGGAAGGCACCTCGCTCGACGTGATCAAGACCAAGCTGCAGGAAAACCGCATCGAGAAGATCCTGGTCGTCGACAAGGACTTCCACCTGCGCGGCCTGGTCACCGTGCGTGACATCGAAAAAGCCCGCACCTACCCGATGGCCGCGAAAGACGCCGATGGCCGCCTGCTGGTTGGCGCCGCCGTCGGTACCGGCCCGGAAACCCCGGATCGTATCGCCGCGCTGGTCGAAGCCGGCGTCGACGTGCTGGTCGTCGATACCGCCCACGGCCACTCCAAGGGCGTCATCGACCGCGTTCGCTGGGTCAAGGAACACTATCCGGACCTGCAGGTGATCGGCGGCAACATCGCCACCGGCGACGCCGCCGTCGCACTGGCTGAAGCCGGCGCTGACGCGGTCAAGGTCGGTATCGGCCCCGGTTCCATCTGCACCACCCGCGTCGTCACCGGCGTTGGTGTGCTGCAGATCACCGCCGTCGCCAACGTCGCCGAAGCGCTCAAGCCGTTCGACATTCCGCTGATCGCCGATGGCGGCGTGCGCTACTCCGGGGATATCGCCAAGGCGATCGTCGCCGGCGCCAGCACCGTGATGCTCGGCAGCATGCTCGCCGGGACCGAAGAGTCACCGGGCGAAGTCGAACTGTTCCAGGGCCGGACCTACAAGGCCTATCGCGGCATGGGCTCCATGGGCGCGATGTCCCAGACCCAGGGCTCCTCGGATCGCTACTTCCAGAGCAAGGACGAAGGCGTCGAGAAGCTGGTGCCAGAAGGGATCGAAGGCCGCGTGCCTTATAAAGGACAGATGAGCGCCATCGTTCACCAGATGATGGGCGGCCTGCGCGCCTCCATGGGCTACACCGGTTGCCATAACATCGACGAGATGCGCACTCAGCCGGAGTTCGTCAAGATCACTGGCGCCGGGATCACCGAATCCCACGTGCATGACGTACAGATTACCAAGGAAGCGCCGAACTACCGCGCTGGTTGATTGACTCGTTAGTCGGAAGGGGGAAGGGAGGAGTGGGAAGTGCATCTTTCCTCTTCGCTCTTTCCTCTTCATTCTTTTCCGGCCGTGCTTTTGTCTCGGCAATTGAAACCATTACGGCGGTGGCCCCTTCATGACCGACATCCATTCGCACAAGATTCTGATCCTCGACTTCGGCTCCCAGTACACGCAGCTGATCGCGCGCCGCGTGCGCGAGATCGGCGTGTTCTCCGAGATCCGCGCCTTCGATATCACCGAAGAAGAGATCCGCGAATACAATCCCAACGGCATCATCCTCTCCGGTGGGCCGGAATCGGTCTCCGAGCTGGGCTCGCCGCGGGCGCCGGCATGCGTGTTCGAGATGGGCCTGCCGGTCTTCGGCATCTGCTACGGCATGCAGACCATGGCCGAACAGCTGGGCGGCGCCACTGAAGGCTCCAACAAGCGCGAGTTCGGCTACGCCCAGATCAGCGTCGCCTCGGAAGACGACCTGCTCGGCGGTATCAAGGATCATGTCGGCAAACGTGGCGATGCCCTGCTCGACGTGTGGATGAGCCACGGTGACAAGGTCGCCCGCGCGCCGGAGGAATTCACCATCACCGCCTCCACGCCGAGCTGCCCGATCGCCGCCATGACCTGGCCGGAAAAGCGCTTCTACGGCGTGCAGTTCCACCCGGAAGTCACCCACACCACACAGGGCCAGCGGATTCTCGAGCGCTTCGTGCTGGATATCTGCAAGGCGGAAAAGCTCTGGACCCCGGCGCAGATCATCGAAGACCTGACCGATCGCGTTCGCGAACAGGTCGGAGACCGCCACGTGCTGCTCGGCCTTTCCGGCGGGGTGGATTCTTCCGTGGTTGCGGCGCTGCTGCACAAGGCGATCGGCACGCAGCTCACCTGCGTCTTCGTCGACAACGGCCTGCTGCGCAAGCAGGAAGGCGACCAGGTGATGGAAACCTTCGGCCAGCACATGGGCGTCAAGGTGATCCGCGTCGATGCGGAAGAAGAGTTCCTGGGCAAGCTGAGAGGGGAGAACGACCCCGAAGCCAAGCGCAAGATCATCGGCAACACCTTTATCGACGTATTCGACCGTGAAGCCGCCAAGATCGACGGCGTCGAATTTCTCGCCCAGGGCACCATCTACCCGGACGTGATCGAATCCGCCGCCAGCAAGACCGGCAAGGCCCACGTGATCAAGTCGCACCACAACGTCGGCGGCCTGCCCGAGACCATGAAGCTCAAGCTGGTCGAACCGCTGCGCGAACTGTTCAAGGACGAAGTGCGCAAGCTCGGCCTCGAACTCGGCCTGCCGTACGACATGGTCTATCGTCACCCATTCCCCGGGCCGGGCCTCGGCGTGCGCATCCTCGGCGAAGTCAAAAAAGAGTATGCCGACATCCTGCGCGAAGCTGACGCCATCTTCATCGAAGAGCTGCACAACTTCGACTGGTACCACAAGACCAGCCAGGCGTTCGCCGTGTTCCTGCCGGTGAAGTCGGTTGGCGTCGTCGGTGACGGCCGCCGCTACGAATGGGTCATCGCCATTCGCGCCGTCGAAACCATCGACTTCATGACCGCTCGCTGGGCGCACCTGCCGTATGAGCTGCTGGAGACAGTCTCCAACCGCATCATTAACGAGATCAGTGGCGTATCGCGCGTGACGTATGACGTTAGTAGCAAGCCGCCCGCGACGATTGAGTGGGAGTGAGTTTTTAACCTGTAAGCTTTTTCCTACAAAGCTGTAAGCAAAAACCCGCTATTGAGCGGGTTTTTTTGGAGTTTTGATTCGTGCTAAAAGTCCACAAGCCACGTAGGTAAATTGCTTTGCAATTTTGGATAATAATTAAGTAATATAAAATAATCTTTTGTTTTTACGGGGTTTGGTTATGAGCGATGTCTCCTCTCTTCCTGATTATGCTGCATTGAAAAAGTTAGCTTCTGCACTTTGGCAAGAGGATGGTACTTATCATGGAGCTGCCGTCATGGTAGGTGCCGGCTTCGGACGTAGTGCAGCGTCAACAGGTGATCGAACAAAAAAAATGCCGTTGTGGAATAATTTTTCCACTATTCTCTCCAAAGAGCTAGACTCGAATAGCTCGGACCCACTGCGCTTAGCAGAAGAATATTGCGCCTATTTTGGCAAGCAAGCACTTCATGACTTAATAAAGAAAAAAATAAACGATTCGGCCTGGCAGCCTGGCGATTTATATAATAAATTATTAGAGTTGCCGTGGTCAGAAGTCTTGACTACTAATTGGGATACGTTGCTGGAGCGTGCTTCTGCTAGGATTCATCAACCGATTTACAGTATTGTGTCTAGGCAAGAAGATTTGTCTAGCGCTAGGTCGCCAAGGATAGTTAAGTTACATGGTACGATCGATGTAAGTAGCGATCTCGTTTTTACAGAAGAAGATTATCGGAAATATCCAGTTGCGCATGCTGCGTTTGTAAATTTTTCACGTCAGGTTTTTATTGAAAACGAACTTTGTTTGATTGGATTTTCAGGTGATGATCCTAATTTCCTACAATGGGCAGGGTGGGTTAGAGATAACCTGGCAATTCACTCTAGGCGTATTTATTTGGTTGGAGCTTTAGAGCTGAGTTCAGCGAAACGGAAATACTTGGAATCCATCAATGTTGCTCCGATAGATTTTTCTAATTTGGTTGCATCTTATGATGAACCTGATGCCCGACATCTAAAAGCAATACAAATATTCTTTGAATGCTTAAAAAATCTAGAGCCTAAAAAGGTTTGGGAATGGTGTCCTGAAGAATTGCACGATAGAGCTGCAAGAGGTAGAAAGAAACAAAAATCGGATGAAGATGGTGATGATAGTTTTAGAATAACCGAGGCTGATGTTTTAGCTTTAGAAAAAGAGAGGCTATCCTACCCCGACTGGTTAGTTTGTCCGCGATTGCAACGATCTCAGGTGAAAAATCAAATATTTAAGATTGCCATAAATAAGAGAAGTTTTTCTCACCTAAGCGAGGGTGTTAAGTCAAGGTTGTTGTATGAAATTGCTTGGAGGCATAGTGTAGTTTACGAGATTATTCCTCAGTGGTTAGTTAATGAGTTATTTGCTGTATGTGATCCAGATTTAGCATGCGGGTTGACGAAAAAGCAACAATTAGAATTGGCAGCTATTTTGCTTGCGAACACCCGCTGGCTGGATAGTTCTAAAAGCGACTTCGATTTTGCTGATGTTAGAGCTATTTTGATGAAGGGGGAGCAGTATTGGAGTCATAGTAATAATGAGCTTTTTTATCATGATGCTATCTTGGCGAGAGATGGTTTTGATTATCAGGCACTAGAAAATCTCTCGGAGAAACTTACCGCTATCACTCCTATATGGAAGTTGAGAAAAGCTTCGCTATTTGCAGAGCTTGGGCGATTTGATGAAGGTGAGTCGCTCGTGGCTGAGGCATATAAAGAGCTTCTTTTTAGTTATAGGAATGAATACAGTTCTATCTATATTGTTTCGAGGTTAGCTTGGGCGCATTGGATCATGCGCGGTATTGATATATCTTCATTTAAAAGTGACTTGAAACCATTTCCATCTATCTACCAGGATTCTAAGTGTGATCCTTGGGATCACATTGAAGAGATTAGAGAGCGTGTTTCAAAAGATTTAGATAGACAGCAGCAAATGCAATTGGTAGAGCCATCGTTTGAACCTGGACGGTATAAGAATAAGACTAACGGGACAAGGGTCGATAATGAAACCCATCCGTTAGTTCTGTTAGATAAAATCTCTAGCGCTGTTGGCATGCCTTTGAAATGGAGCGGTGCTAATTTCTTCGCCGAGCAGGCGGCAAGGTTGGCCGAGCTGGATGAAGTTGAAAATTTTCAACGTTTCTCTTTAGCCATCCGCTCTGCTAATAGCGATAGTTCTGATGTGTTAAAGAAAGTCTTCTCTAGAATGAAGGTGGCATGTATTCCAGAATATGATGTGCAACTCTTAATAGAGCAGTGCTCGCGAGCTATTGATTTTTTTAGCGGGGAAAAAGCAAAAAAAAGTAACGGCTCTAATGTTTTCAATGTTGATCGCCTTCGAGTCTTTATTGAGGTTTTGGCTCGTTTGTCTGTTCGGGCGTCTATAGATCAGGCAAAATCAATATTTTGTTTGTCTGTATCTCTCGCGAAAAAAAATGCTTTTCATCATGTTTGGCTTTTTGATCCAATTGACAATCTTGCAAAATTTTCTCTCAAAAGCGTGCCTGAAAACGAACAGCATGAAATTTTATTGGACGCGCTATCCTTTCCGCTTCAATCCGAAATAAGTATCGATGAAGGCGATAGATGGGCAAATCCTGTTGTGAATTTTCCAGGGAAAAGAGTAAAAAACTCTGCTCTTGATCGTCGGGTGGACGAAATAATAGATTGCATATCCTATTGCTCTCCTTTAAGCGCGCCTGCACTTCTTCGGCTTATTCCCTTGGTAGAAAAAGATTTTCTCACCAATGCCGAAAGAAATAAAATTGCAGAGAGGTTATGGGGGGAATGCCCCCTAGGTGTTTTTCCGGATGTAGGGTTACTCAAATATGTTTTTCTCAAACTTCCAGCGCCAGAATGTTCTGATGTGGAAAACATTGTTAGGCATCATTTGTTTGAAGATGATGGAGGAATGTTGACTAGAGAAGAATTTTTGGCTGATCTGGTTAACGCAGCAAAAGGAGAAGGTGCTCGGCAGTACCCAACAAGTTATCAAGCTGTTAAATATTTTGAGAAATTAGTTGCCTGGAGGCGGAGAGAAGAAAAAAATGATATTTTTGGTATTTTGAGACACAGACAGGATCAGGTCGTAAAGTTGATAGGCGAGGCGTTATCTCGTTCCGTTGTTCCATCGCTGGCCCTCAGTGAGTTGTCAGATGAAAGCTTTGAAAAACTAAATGCATTTTATTTTGACCTAAATGAGCCAGAAGTATTAGGCGCGTTTCCGTTTTTTGCTGCTTCAAATCAAGCGTTTGTCGAGCCCGTAGAAAAATTGATTAAAAAAGGGCTGCAGTCGAACGATGCCAATACATTGGCACATGCTTCTTACGCTATTTTAGTCTGGAGAGATTTGCAGTGCTCTCCCACTATTGATGCTTTAATCTCCCGATTTGTCTATACGATCCTGCCAATTAGGATGATAGGTTTGTCTGCTATGCTCTTTGCAGCTAACGAAATGTATGCAAAGCAATATTTATCCAGCGAGAATGTGAATTTGTTAATAGAAACGTTGCCGATTATCTTTGATAGTGCAGAATATAGTAAGTTTGATTCAGCTAGTCGTGAGTCTATTAGTGTTTCGTTTGTGCGTTCAGCTTGCGTTAAGTTAGCAAAAAATATTATTGAAAAAGAGCAATCTCAAGACAGTGAGCTGCTAAGGATCTTGCAAAACGCTGAACAAGATCCTCTACCAGAAGTTCGTTTTTTGCAAAACGTGTGAGCGAAAGCCTGCATAAGCGGCCACTTCGCCAGAGCATATTTCTGTAAGCTTTCGTATCATCACAATTGTAAAATTTCGTCTCGTATCAAAGTAGCTAGTTAGGCAACGCCGTCGGGCGAATCGTGATCTCGGTGGTATCGACGCTAGCCGGCGCTTCGATGAGTTGGCGTACGGCACGGGCGATGTCACTGGGCTGCAGGGCAACGGCGCGGTACGCGTCCATGAAGGCAGCTGTCTCGTCGTGCGTGATAGTCGAAGCGAGGTCGCTGGCGACGACGCCGGGATTGACGCAGGTCACGCGAATATTCGAACTCTCCTGGCGCAATCCATCTGAGATCGCGCGGATCGCGAACTTGGTGCCGCAGTAGACCGCGCCGGTGGGTACGGTTTGTAGCGCGCCGATGGAACCGATGTTAATAATTTGCCCCTCAGCCTGACGCTCCATTACCGGCAGCACGGCGCCGATTCCCCACAGCACGCCCTTGATGTTGACGTCGACCATGCGCTCCCATTCGTCGAACTTGCCAGCGGAAAGCGGCGAGAGCGGCATGATGCCGGCGTTGTTCACCAGCACGTCGATACGCCCCCAATGATCCAGCGCAGTTTGGGCGAACGCGGCCATGGCGTGTCGATCCGTGACGTCCAGTGCGCGCACTTCCACGGTACCGCCGTTCTCGCTAATATCCGCCGCGATCTGCTCGAGTTTGTCGATGCGGCGCGCACCCAGTAGAACGTTGGTCCCGGCGGCGGCCAGTTCTCGGGCGATACCCTCACCGATTCCGCTGCTGGCACCCGTGATCAAGACGATTTTGCCTTTGATGCTCATGGTCTTCTCTCCTGTTGTCTCTGGAATGCGTTCTGTAATGAGCTCTGGAATGAGCTTTGAACCGAACTCTGGAGCGAACTCTCGTTCGGCTCCGGTGAGCAACAAGATAGGGTGCGAGACTGTTGAACAGAATATGCTGAACGCTGGACACATCGGTTAGCTAGGTTTACCAATGAACAATAATCTCAGTCTCCTGACAATGTTCATCGCTGTGGCAGAAGCGGGAAACTTCCGCGCTGCCGCCGACCGGCTGGGTGTGACGCGCTCCGCGGTAAGCCAGGGTGTCCGGCGCCTCGAAAGCGCGTTGGAGAGGCCGCTCTTCAACCGGACCACGCGTAGTGTTCGGCTGACGCAAGAGGGCGAGCGGTTACTGCAGGCGGTTTCCACTCCGATGGCGGAAATCACGGCCGTGCTGGAGGCCACGCTGGATTCGCCTGAATCGCCCCACGGCATGCTGAAGGTCACGGCGACGTCGATTGCGGAGCGGTTTCTGTCGGGGCCGCTGATCGCTGATTTTGTCGAGGAGTATCCCCACGTCACGCTGGATGTGACGGTGACCGACGAGGAGTTCGATATCGTCGCGGGCGGGTTCGACGCGGGAATCAGACTCGGGGAGGTGATCGAGCAGGATATGGTTGCCGTCCCGCTGACCGGGGAACAGCGTCAGGTCGCCGTCGCTTCGCCGAACTATCTGGCTCGCCACGGTCGGCCGATGTACCCGCAGGAGTTGACCTATCACCGCTGCATCGGTTGGCGTCCGCTACCCGAAACGGCGCCGTATCGATGGGAGTTCGAAGACGACGGCAGGGCATTCGACGTGTCGGTCGAGCCGCAGGTGACCACCAACGACATGCTGTTGATGATCCGGACATCGCTTGCTGGCGGCGGCATCACATTCGGGATGGAAGAGACGTTTCGACCCTATATCGAGCGCGGTGAACTGATCACGATCCTGGATGAGTGGCTGCCGCCTTTCGCCGGCTTCTATCTCTACTATCCGAGCCGCCGCGCCGTCACGTCTAAGCTTCGCGCCCTGATCGATCACGTTCGCGAGTAGCGATAGACGGCACGCCGACCCTGGCTTCCAATCACATCATGAGCCTGACTCATGTTCGGGTGAAATCATATCGCTTTTCATGCATCCACAGGCTCTGGCATAAAGAGCGCATCCGCTTCGCTGACAGCCGCCACGGGCCTGTCGGTCGATACGCCAGATATTGCATTGATGGGCGCTGGGCCTTCTGACGGTGCCAGCGCTCTCTATTACCAGGGTGCCTGTTCGCGATGAGTCACGATTTCACATTCGATATCAAGAGCGTGCGGTTCGACGAGCATTACCGTCCGGCCGAGAACACGCGTACGACCACCAACTTCGCCAACCTGGCAAGAGGGGAGCGTCGCGAGGAAAACCTGTGCAATACCCTGACGATGATCGATAACCGTTTCAATGCCCTGGCGCACTGGGACAACCCCAAGGCGGATCGCTACGCCGTCGAGCTCGACATCATCACCGGCGAGCTGAGCGTGGGGGCCGAGGACGAGGACGACACCTTTCCCGCGATCGAGATGCTGAAGACGACGATCATCGACAAGCAGACCGGCAAGCGCATTCCGGGCATGGCGGGGAACAACTTTTCTTCCTACGTGCGCGACTACGACTTCAGCGTGTGGCTCTCGGAGCACAACCAGGATCGAGCCGAATTCGGCATCCCGGAAGGGTTTGGCGATCTGCACGGCAAGCTGTTCAAGCGCTTCGTCGACTCCGACGCCTACCGGGCTTCCTTTAGCAAGGCGCCGGTCATCTGTCTCAGCGTCTCCAGCAGCAAGGTCTATCGCCAGACCGACAATCGCCACCCGGTGCTGGGCGTGGAATATGAAAACGACGAGTCCTCGCTGACGGATTTCTACTTCGGCAAGATGGGCCTGCAGGTGCGCTACTTCATGCCGCCGCATGCCGTCGCGCCGCTGGCGTTCTATTTCTCCGGCGATCTGCTGGCCGATTACACCGATCTCGAACTGATCAGCGCCATCAGCACCATGGAAACGTTCCAGAAGATCTATCGCCCCGAGATCTACAACGCCAATTCGTTGGCAGGCAAGATCTACCAGCCCAGCCTGAAGCATCAGGACTACTCGCTGACGCGTATCGTCTACGACCGTGAAGAGCGCGGCCAGTTGGCCGTCGAGCAGGGCAAGTTCACCGAGCGGCACTTCATCAAGCCCTACCGCCACGTGCTCGAGCAGTGGTCGGCCAACTACTCCCTTTGATCGACCCGTTCCAACGACTCTTTTTGGTCAACCCGTTACAACGACATCCTTTGATCAACCCGTTATTAAGGTCATTTTGTATGAAGACTTTGTTGCCCACGTCGACGGCCGGTAGCCTGCCCAAGCCCGCCTGGCTGGCCCAGCCCGAGACGCTCTGGTCGCCGTGGAAACTGCAGGACGAGGAGCTGGCCGAGGGCAAGCAGGATGCGCTTCGTGTCTCCCTGCACGATCAGCAGCGGGCCGGTATCGACATCGTCAGCGATGGCGAGCAGACCCGTCAGCACTTTGTCACCACCTTTATCGAGCACTTGAGCGGTGTCGATTTCGAAAAGCGCGAGATCGTCAAGATCCGCGACCGCTATGACGCCAGCGTTCCTTCGGTGGTCGGTCCGGTGGCGCGCGAGAAGCCGGTTTTCGTGGAGGATGCCAAATTCCTGCGCCAGCAGACTGACCAGCCGATCAAGTGGGCGCTGCCCGGCCCGATGACCATGGTCGATACGCTCTACGATGGCCATTACAAGAGCCGCGAAAAGCTGGCCTGGGAGTTCGCCAAGATCCTCAACCAGGAAGCCCGCGACCTGGCCGCCGCCGGCGTGGACATCATTCAGTTCGACGAGCCGGCCTTCAACGTCTTCTTCGACGAGGTGAACGACTGGGGCATCGCCGCCCTGGAAAAAGCCATCGAAGGGGTCGAGTGCGAAACCGCCGTGCATATCTGCTACGGCTACGGCATCAAAGCCAACACCGACTGGAAAAAGACGTTGGGGTCGGAGTGGCGGCAGTACGAGGAAATCTTCCCCAAGCTGCAAGCGTCGAACATCGATATCGTCTCGCTGGAGTGCCAGAACTCCCACGTGCCGATGGAGCTGATCGAACTGATCCGCGGCAAGAAAGTGATGGTCGGGGCGATCGACGTGGCCACCAACACCATCGAAACGCCGGAGGAGGTTGCCGAGACGCTGCGCAAGGCGCTCAAGTTCGTCGATGCCGACAAGCTCTATCCCTGCACCAACTGCGGCATGACGCCCTTGTCTCGACGGGTAGCCCAAGGCAAGCTCAGCGCTCTGAGTGCTGGCGCGGAGATCGTTCGGAAGGAGCTCGCGGCTCGATAGCGGGGTTCTATTCGGCGACGGCGACTTGGATTTGTTGCTCGGATAACGTGCCGATGCGATGCCTTCGATCATCGCTCGTGGCCCAGCATTAGGCGAAGAATGATCGCCCCGATTGTCAGATCAGCGGCTTGTGCATGAGGTAAAGATCGTCGTGCGGATACTGAACGATGCCAGTGTGCTGCCATCCGTGTCGGGTGTAGAGGTTTTGGCTGTCTTTCGTCGTCAAATAGATCGTGTGTTCGCCTAATTGCTGTGCCGCGTGTTCTACCGCCTGGATCAACAGACCGGCGACGCCGTTGCCGTGATGATCGGGATGAACGAAGACGGCGGCAAGCCAAGGCCTGAGATCAGGTCGAAGCTCGCAGTCGTCTTCGAATAGGCTCGCCATGCCGATTGGCCGGTCAGCGATGTGTGCCACGAACGTGAGCGGGATTTCCTGATCCCGGGCCGATCGCCTGAAGCGCTCCAGAGTGCTTACGGGTGTGCGCGTCGAACCGACACCTCACTGGCCGTAGGTCCAGGCCGCGCAAGCATCGATAAAGTTCGGGCGATCAACGAGCGAGCTGATTGTCACAGACATGAAATTCTCCAGGATTCATTCTCTGAGAAGGGAAGTTGGAAGGGCACGTTTCCACCGGTATTTCCGCCATAATGCACGCTCGCGCTTTTGTTATTTTAGCTGTGAGAGTCTTTGATTGGCGGCTCGGTCATGAAATCGACGAAGGCTCTCAACGCGCTGGGCATGTGTTCGCGGTGTGGATAGTAGAGGTAGAACCCTGGGATCGACGGCGTCCATGAGGGGAGGACGCGCACCAGCTCACCGCTGTCGAAATGGGTTTGCAGATGATTCTGTGGCAGATAGGCGAGTCCGGTGCCTTCCAGAACTGCCGCGACGATCAGGCTGGTGTCATTGAGGGTCAAGGCGTAGCGAACCTGTAGATCGAAACGTCTATCGCCCTCCTGAAAAGTCCAGGCGTACAAGGCGTTCGAGTCGCTCCAACGGTAGTTGATGCAGATGTGCTTGTGGAGATCGGCCGGTACTTCCGGTGGCGAGCGTCGAGCAAAGTAGCTTGGTGCACCCACCACGGCCATGTTCAGTGCAGGCGTCAATTGTCTGGCGACCATATCCTGTTGCAAGCGCTCGCCCGAGCGAATGCCCGCATCGAAGCCTTGCGAGACGATATCGGTCAGCGTGTCGTCGATGACGAGGTCCACGTTGATACGAGGATAGCGCTCCAGAAAGGCGTGAAGTCGTGGCACTAGTACGAGCTGGGCTGCAATGCGCGGCAAATTGATCCTGACCGTGCCTTGTGGTGAGGCCTGAAACGCCGCCGATTCACGCACGGCCTGGCGGATGTCGCTAATCGCCGGCTCCACACGTTGCAGTAGACGTTCACCCGCTTGGGTGAGAGATACGCTGCGGGTGGTGCGACTCAACACTCTGACCCCCAGCCGCGTCTCCAGTGAGCGAATGGTGTGACTCACCGCCGAGGGTGACATTCCTAAGCGTGACGCAGCACGGCGGAAACTCTGCGATCTGGCAACCTCCATGAACGCGATGAGTTCGGCAATCTCCTTCCCGTTCATATCCTGTTTCCGTTCATATTGCTGTCTCTCATTCATCACTGCGTGTCGATTGATGCGTATTATAGTGCGCTCGCCGTCGTGGGATAGTCTCGCCACGCTGTCGACGACCGTCGGCACCCTTCGATGGAGAGCCAACATGATGAGAGCGATACGGCGTTGGGAGATGGACGCGATCGGTCGTGAAAGACTGACACTGGCCACCTGTGAGAAGCCACGCCCCGCGGTGGATGAGGTGCTGGTCAGGGTGGGGGCCGTCTCGCTCAACCACCGCGACAAGATGGTGATCGAGAGTGGCAGGGGACTATCGCTGGCTTACCCCTTCACGCCCGGTTCCGACATGGCTGGCACCATCGTCGAACGGGGGGAGCAAGTGAAGGGGTTTGCCGAGGGAGATCGGGTCATCTCCGTGTTCACGCCCGACTGGATCGATGGGCGTCGACCGGGTAATGCGCGAACACCGGCCTATCGTACTTTGGGCGGATTCTACCCCGGCGTTCTGAGCGAATACGTGACCATGCCTGCCGCCTGGCTGGTTCATGCGCCGCGCACTCTGGATGATGCCCAGGCCAGTACCTTGCCCTGCGCCGGGCTGACGGCCTGGTTTGCGCTCGTCGAGAGAGCCGGCGTCAAGGCTGGCGATCGGGTGCTGATTCCGGGTACCGGCGGCGTGGCGCTATTCGGTCTGCTCATCGCGAAGATGAGCGGGGCAGAGGTGATCGTTGCCACCCAACCGGAGAAAGGTGAACGGGCGTTGGCGCTGGGAGCCGATCATTGGGTGGATCGTTCCCGCGATGACTGGATGGAAGCGGTATACGCGCTGACCGATGACGAGGGCGTGGATCATGTGCTCGACGTGGTTGGTGGCGATAATCTCGGCGTCTCCGTCCAACTGGCTGCCGTGGGTGGGCACGTATGCCAGATCGGGGCGTTGGCCGGATTCGATATCGCCTCCCCAGCCATGCCGCTGATGCTCAAGGACGTCACGATTCACGGTATTGGCACCGGTAGCCGGCGAGCGCTCGAGCGCTTCGTGCGGGCGGTGGATCAAGCCCGGCTCGAGCCGGTCATCGAGGCGCGCTATACCTTTGCCGAGCTGCCTCAGGCGCTGGATCATCTGGACCGCAGGCCGTTTGGCAAGATCGTGATCGACGTGCATGGCGACTGACCTCGGTGCGGTGGGGCGCTGGTCTAATAAGCCGGCTTGATCATGCGGCGTCTGACGACACTACGGCTCGAGCGCGTCGCGGAATGGTGGCGCCATCCACGGAGCCTCAAGATCAGGCGTCGTCTCCTTGCGTTGGCGGATCGATATCCGCGTGTCTGGCTGCGCAGGTCCCATGGGACGGGGTGCGTTCGCCAGTGACCATCGCCCCCCTCGTCAATCCGGGTGTGAAGCGTTGCACGTCAGCCTTTCCTTCTGATCGCATCAGGCGCCGGGCACGGTACCATGCACGTAAGCCGACGCCCGCCTTCCGAGACCGGCGCCTCACTGCCTGCCGGGAATCCCTGCCATGACCACCGTTGCCATCTTCGTCGACACCCAGAACGTCTACTACACCGTGCGTGATGCCTACGCCAAACAGTTCGACTATCGCCGGTTCTGGGCGAAGGCGACGGCGGGCCGGGAGGTGCTGGCCGCCCGCTGCTACGCCACCGATAAAGGCGACGCTAAACAGCGCGGTTTCCAGAACACGCTGCGAACGATCGGTTTCGAAGTGAAGTTGAAGCCGTTCATCCAGCGTGCGGATGGTTCCGCCAAGGGCGACTGGGATGTGGGCATCACGCTCGATGCCATCGAGTACGCGGCGCAAGCAGACGTCATCGTGCTGGTTTCCGGCGACGGCGACTTCGACCTGCTGGCGCGGAAGATTCGAGAGGTGCACGGCAAGCGCGTCGAGGTCTACGGCGTGCCCAAGCTCACTGCCAATTCCCTCATCAATGCCGCCAGCCAGTTCATCCCCATCGAGGGCGATCTGCTGCTGGGTTGAGGTGGAGCCGGAAATTGGCGGCCGGTGTCATCGAGCGAAGCGTGAATGCCTCCATTTCAGCCGAGCTGATTGTCACCGGCATGGAATGCTCCACGAACGACCGAGGAATTCTCGACGGTTCTCGGTTGACGGTGCCAACGCCAAAGCGAACTGCTCAGGAATCCTTACTCGTTCGATGACACCGGTGGCCGCCGCGCATCGGTGTCATCTCACCGATGCACCCAGTCCAGATGCTCGAACGCGCCGCGGGCGTGATCCTCGCGGAATATCGCATGATCGCGGCGCACGCGGTCGGCGGATTCGATGGCAAATTCCACCATGTCTTCGATGAACAGTGCCGACGGGCCGATGGAGTCGACGATCGCAGGCTCGACGTCGTAGTCGATCCTGCCGGACTCATCGGAGAGGGCGTGCACGCGGGCGAGCACCCCGCCACAGATACGGGCGTACTCCCTCCATTCGCTCTTGGAGAGATCGTCGAGGTCAATATCGTCCCGGAACGGGGCGCGCTCTCGCGACATGTAGCTCTGCCCGTCGAAGCGAGCATGACCATAGAAGACATCGCCGCGCACGAGATGGACGGCCTGGGCATGGCTGATGCGTTCGGCAAGCGTGTCCATCTCGTAGACGGAAGGCGGTACCAGGCCGGAAAGGGCGGAGCGCCGGGCCTGCTTGTACTCGATGATCAGGTCGTCCGTCCCGTCACGTTGTGGGCCTTCGATCAGCACGTAGTAGCGGTTGAGCCCCAGCGAGGCGGTGCCCTGGTCGAGACGTATCGCTACGTCCTTCACGTGCATACCATTCTTATCTCGCCCTCGGGCCCGTGCCGGCACGTCGATGTGGTTCTCTTTGATCAGCCGGTCGGTAATTGCCTGGAATTCGTCCCGCCGCGACGAGATCGGTATCAGCTTCTTGGTCGGGCGGAACCCGCTGCGTGTCTCGTCGAGATAGTCATCCATCAGCCACTCGGCGCGGTTCTCGTCGGCGTCCTCGAACAGTTTGCGAATCAGCTTGGGGGCGTTGTCGAAGCGCATCTCTTCGTCCTGCTCGTGGCCGTCGCGGGCCAGACGCTGCATCGCGTCGATGTAACCCTTCACGAAGTGGCGCACGACCTTGATCCGGTGCTTGCGCTTGAGCTCGCCTTCGGTTTCCGTGGCGATCATGAAGCCGACCGCGCCGCGCTTGATGTCCCAGGTGAAGGGGGCGTAATAGGCCTCGTCGAAATCGTTGACCGAGAAAATCGGCACGTTACTGGCGTTGGGCATGACGCCGAAGTTTTCGGGATGGACGTCGCCGAGCGCCAGCACGGTCGGCATCCAGGCATCGTCGCCGGCCATGTCGCGATAGAACAATAGCGCGGTGCCGCGAAAGAACGAGAACAGCGAATCCGATAGCTTGGCGAACTTGACGCCGGCTTCTTCGGAGCCGTTGGCGATGCGGGTCTGGTGATCTTCGCGCAGCGTCTGGCGCACGTGCCGACGACGCTCGAAGCCCGTCAGTACGCGCGGGCGCAGCACGAACTCGCCGTCGGCCACGGCTTCAGCCAGGCGCTTGAACGTCTCGAAACGCGTCGCGACTTCGGGGGCCGGTTCCTTGGGCGCGGGTTCCTCAGATGAGTGCCGCTCCAGCGCCGCCGCCAGTTCTTCCTTGCTCATGGAAGAGCGTCCCGGGATATCACGCTGCTGAGCACGTTCGTATAGCGCTTGGCGCGTGGGGGTCGCTTGCTGGGTCATGGGCGCTCCTTGCCTGTCCGGTTTGCGTCTGATGTCGATAGATCGTGATGTGTCCAGCATGCCCGAGTTGAAGGGACAACGCATGTTTGCCCCTTGCGGTAGCGAAGGCGCCAGGTATCCATCGAAACAGCGCGTCGGCGGATGATGTTCGACTAAAGTCACGATCTCCCGTCCGCTTTTCTGCGAGGGGAGTTGATACGCTACGTTCAAACGGTCTCTTTCTCATCGCCGTCTGCGGCGAGCGTCTCTTTCATCGCTCCCGAACCGAGCGTTTCTTTTCACCGCTCCCGAATCGAGCGTCTCTTTCATCGCTCCCGAATCGAGCGTAAGGCGAATCCATGATCATTTCAGGCCCTTCCGATTACCGGCGCGCCGCTCAGCGGCGTGTTCCCCGGTTTCTGTTCGACTATCTCGACGGCGGTGCGGTGACCGAAAGCACCATGCGCGGCAACGTCGAGGCACTGCAGGCGATTCCGCTACGCCAGCGGGTGCTGCAGGGCGGCGGCACGCCGACGCTTGAAACCGACGTGCTCGGCAGCCGTTGGCAGATGCCCGTGGCGTTGGCGCCGGTCGGCGCCACCGGGATGTATGCCCGTCGCGGTGAAGTGCAGGCGGCGCGCGCGGCGGAGAAAGCGGGTGTTCCTTACACGCTCTCGACGGTGTCGGTCTGCTCGATCGAGGAGGTCGCGAAAGGCGCCCAGGGTGAGCTCTGGTCCCAGCTCTACGTGCTGAAGGATCGCGGGTTCATGCAGAATGCGCTGGAGCGCGCCTGGGCAGCCGGCATGAAGACGCTGGTGTTCACGGTCGACATGCCGCTGCCGGGCTCGCGCTATCGCGATCGTCACTCCGGCATGTCCGGACCCCATGCCAAACTTCGCCAGGCCGCTCAGGCCTTGATGCATCCCCGATGGGCATTCGATGTCGCGTTCAAGGGCAAGCCGCTGTCGTTCGGCAATATCGAAGCCTACACCGGCCGCCAGATGAACATGGACGACTACATGGGCTTTCTGGCCAAGAACTTCGACCCCTCCATCAGCTGGAGCGAGCTGGAGTGGATTCGGGACAGCTGGAAGGGCAACCTGATTATCAAGGGGCTGCTGGACAAGGAAGATGCGCGAGATGCGGTACGCATGGGGGCCGATGGGATCATCGTCTCCAACCACGGCGGGCGGCAGCTCGATGGTGCGATTCCCACCGCCCAGGCGCTGCCGCGTATCGTCGAGGCGGTCGGGGACGAACTGACGGTATTGGCGGATTCCGGCGTTCGCTCCGGTCTGGATGTGGTCAGGATGCTGGCGCTGGGCGCGAAAGGGGTGCTGCTCGGCCGCGCTTACGCCTACGCGCTGGCGGCCGAAGGTGAGCGGGGCGTCTCGCACCTGCTCGAACTGATCGCCGCCGACATGCGCGTGACCATGACGCTGATCGGCGCCCATTCGCCGGCCGATATCAGCACCGATCATCTGGAATCGGTCGCGAAAGAGCTGAAGAGCGAGCAGCGCCCTGCGGTCGCGGAGCCCGATACAGCGGCGTTCTGAGGGTCGCCGCTGGCGGGCGAGCGGTAATTCGCTGGTCGTCGACGCCAGTGATCGGCAGGCGATGTCAGCGAAGTCTCCGAAGTTGCCCAAGCGGCGCGGCACGGAAGGTCTGGCTTTTTCGTCGCTGAGCGGTGATGTACTGACAGGCGAGAACAAGTCCGGTTTCAGACAGTCTGCATCATTGAACGCTACCGATATTGCGATCGGCCTCGGTACCCTCGAGCATCAACGTGGTTTCCTCGACTCGTAGAAAGCGCCCGTCTATATCCAGTTCCGCGAACAGGTAGACCTCCTGCACGACGTGGGTGCCGTCGCGTCGTGCAATGTGGACCCGGTGGCGGTCGGCGTAGCGGTTGCCATCCCGTAGTTCGTCCAGCATCTCGATTCGGGCCGATGCGACGATTTCGCGAAGTTTCTGCGCGTGGCGGGTAAATCCTGCGCGATCGTCCCAGCATCCGTTGGTGCGCTGGCGATAGGCGGGGCTGAAATGGCGGTCAATCACCGCTTCCAGCGGGAGGTCCTGGCGGTTGAGCAGTTCGTCTAGAACGGAATGGATGTTCGTAGCCGACATTTTGTTTTCCTCAATGTGAGCTGAAGTCGATACTCTAGGTGAACTGGAATGGCGCCTGTGTGCCATAAAGGACAATCGATACGCTTTTGGCGCCAACCATAAACGACCCGCTGATTTCACCGGTTCAGGGTTCCGGCGATGACGGCCGGCTCTTGCTGGCGGTCTCGCGTCGTGCCGGAGCGCCTCGCACCACACCTCGCCACCAGCATGGCCGAGGGTAATTGCTGGGTGCGACGCGAGGGCTTCTGTCGATCGATGCAGGAAATAGCCACTGGGTAGTACCGGCCACACACGCCGTCTGGATATCCCCGAACGTGGCGCATCGATGCGCTCTCGCTATCCGAAGGCATAGCGAGAGTCCGCAAAGCAACCTGCGATGGGTCGCCACAAGCGCTTCGAAGGCGCGCCGATACGGTGTCGTCAGGCGCCGACGCGATCGTTCAGAACGGCACCGGCGATGACATCGAACAGTCGGTCCGCACGGGGCGCGTGCGAGGGCTGCTCCCGCAGCCAGGCGAGCGCCGCGATGAGATCGAACAGCTCCGCGCCATCCAGGTCGCCCCGGGCCTTGCCCTCGGCTTGCGCACGGGCGAGAAGCGCCGTGCCTGCGGCTCGTAGCATGACGCACGAGGCATGAAGCGCGGAATCCGTGTCCTCGATAGCGTCCATCATCAACGCGATGATGCCACGCTGGCTGTACGTGAACTCGGTGGTTTCCTGCATCCACGCGACGAGGGCTTCGTCGGCGGAGCTTGATTGCTGAAGCGCTTCAGCCCGCGCTGCCAGCGCCTCGAAGCTGGCGCGCAACAACGTTTCCAGCAAAGCCTCTCGCGTCGGGAAATGTCGATACAGCGTGCCCAGCCCGACGCCGGCCTTGCGCGCGATGTCGCGCAGTGACGCGTCGGCTCCCTGGTCGGCGAAGACCTCGCCAGCAACCGCAAGCAGACGGTCGTAATTTTTCCGGGCATCAACTCTCATCGGTAAACCTTGACAAAGTGGAACAGTGCTCCGATTATTCGGAGCACTGTTCCGTTAACGATAGCCCATTAGTGGCTCGGGAAAAAGTCATGCCCAATAAAACGATGAAAGCGATTCGCCAGTACCAGTTTGGCGGCCCCGATGCCCTGCGTTTCGAGGATGCTCCAATGCCAGCCCTGAAAGCGGGCGAAGTGCTCGTTCGCGTTCACGCGATTGGCCTCAATCCCCCCGATTGGTACCTGCGCGATGGCTATCGATCGCTACCGCCTGAATGGCAGCCGCAGACGGATTTCCCCCTCATTCTGGGAACGGATGTATCCGGTGTCGTCGCGGCGGTCGCCGACGACATCGATGATTTCGCCATCGGCGATGAGGTGTATTCGATGGTTCGCTTCCCTGACGGTATGTTCGGGGAGAGCAGGGCCTATGCCGAGTACGTCAGCGTGCCGGCATCGCAAGTCGCGCTCAAACCTGCCGGTATCGATCACGCACATGCCGCCGGGGCGCCGATGTCGCTGCTCACGGCGTGGCAGTTCATGGTCGAGCTGGGTCACCATGAACCCAATCCGCTTCAGTCGAGCCGTCACCAACCAGTGCCGCTCGAGGGCAGGGCCGTCGTCATCAATGGCGCCGCGGGCGGGGTTGGACACTTTGCGGTGCAAATCGCGAAGCTGAAGGGTGCGCACGTCATCGCCGTGGCGTCGGGCAAGCATGAATCGCTTCTTCGCGAGCTCGGGGCGGACGAGTTCATCGATTACACAAAGACACCGCCCGAAGATGTCGTCCGCGACATCGACCTGGTCATCGATGCGCTGGGAGGCCAGACCACGGGGCGTTTTTTGTCCACGCTTAAGCGCGCCGGCGCCCTGTTCCCGATCTACCCGCTGGGTTTCGACGGTGCCGAGGAAGCCGCGAAGCGGGGCGTCACCGTTTCGACAACCCAGGTTCGTTCGAACGGGGCTCAGCTATTGGAAATCGGACGCTTGCTCGATGACGGCACGATTCGCGTCGTCGTGGACAGCGTTTATTCGCTTGCCGATGCCCGCAAGGCCCACGAACGCGCCGCCGAAGGCCATATCCAGGGCAAGATCGTCTTGGCCATCGAGTAGAAAAAACGGGGTCAGGTTGCGCCAGTTCTGGCATGCCAGGCCTGGCTGGTGCCCCGTCGAGGGAGAGTGCAGATGTCCGCAAATTTCAAGCTACGTCACGGAACGGCGGAGTGATTGCGCAGCGTCTATCCAGCGTTTCGGTTCGCCCTGAGTCGGTATCACGTCAACGCAACACTGCTATCTGCTTCAATCGCGGCGCGGCGAAGTCGATGAAGGCGCGGACTTTTGCCGCGGCGCGGCGCCCCTCCACGTGCACAAGATGAACCGGCAGCGGGGCGGGCTCGTGCTCTTCCAGCACGGTCTGGAGAGTACCGGATTCGAGGTCGGGCCCCACCTGATACGACAGTACGCGACACAGGCCCCAACCTCGCCTGGCGATATCGATGGCCGCGGCCAGGCTGCTGACCGTGAGTCGAGGATTCACCCTGACGCTCTGCGTTCCGTCCCGCCCAAGTCGCCACTCGTCGAGGGGAGGCGTCGACCCGCTGGCAACCACCCGATGGTAAGCGAGATCGCCCGGCGTCTGCGGGCGGCCTCGCGCGGCGAAGTAGCCCGGCGAGCCGCAGATGACGCGGCGAACCTGACCGAGCCGGACGGCGGAGAGCTCGGATGAGGGCAGGTGGCCGATACGCACGGCGATATCGAAGCCTTCCTCGACCAGGTTGACGATGCGGTCGACCATCAGCACGTCGGCGCGAACCCGCGGATATTCATCGAGAAACTCGGTCAGAAGCGGCGCGACGTGGATTCGTCCGAACTCCTGCGGACAGGTGATTCGCAGCTGCCCGACGGGCGTGTTGGCCGCGCCAGAGGCGATGTCGTCGGCGGCTTGTAGATGAGCGAGTATTTCCCGCACTTCCCCGAGATACGTTCGACCGACCTCGGTCAATCTGACACGCCGCGTCGAGCGGGTGAAAAGCCGCGCACCGAGCGCGGTCTCCAGGGTGGTGATGGCTCGCGTGGCGGAAGGCGCGCTGAGCCCGGTGGCGCGAGCTCCCTTGGCGAAGCTTTCGGCTTCGGCAACGGCGACGAAAACGTTGAGGGCCTGTAGGCGGTCCATGATGTCCAGCTTGGCTCGAGAGGGATGATAATTTCAGAATATAAAACAGTTTCTTTCAGAATAACCCTATTCTTCCGCTATTCGTGAGGTTCTAGAGTAACGACTTCGATCAACCCGATCATCATCGCGATGAAGGAGCTCGTCATGTCGAACGCTGACCTTAACGCCAATGCTCTCAACGACCAGCCCGTGAAGCTGTATCGCAACCCCAAGTCGGGTCACTGCCATCGGGTCGAGCTGATGCTCGCGCTGCTGGAGATCCCTTACGAAAACGTCGATCTCGATATGGCCAATGGCGCGCACCGCCGGCCCGGCTATCTGAAGATCAGCCCTCTGGGGCAGGTGCCGGCGATCGAGGACAACGGCATCACGCTTTCCGATTCCAACGCCATCATCACCTACTTGGTCGAGCGCTACGGTGATCCTGCCCTCTGGATCGGTACCACGCCGCTCGAAAAGGCGCAGGTGCAGCGCTGGCTCTCGATTGCGGCGGGCGAGATCGCCGCCGGCCCCTGCGCCGCGCGCCTCGTCACCGTGTTCGATGCGCCGCTCGATCATGAGGCGGCGAAGACCAAGGCGCATAAACTTTTCGTGATGATGGACGCCCATCTCGACGGCCGCGACTGGCTGGCGGCCGACCGGCCGACGCTGGCCGACATCGCGGGCTACAGCTATATCGCCCATGCGCCGGAAGGTGGCGTCGGTCTCGCCGACTATCCACACGTACGGGCCTGGCTCGCGCGTATCGAGGCGCTGCCGGGCTTCATCGGCATGGCGCGCTCGCCGGCGCTGGCCTGAGTCGAGGACGTTCGAACGGAGGTCGGTCATGACACACGAAACGATGCCTTCCCAAGAGACGACTTTCCAGGAGACGCCGTTCCACGAAGGCGAACTCGAGGCGCAGCGGCGAGCCGGGGTGGCCAGTATCGCCAGCTCGGCCGGTCGTTTCATCCGCGATCACATGCCCGAGCAGCATCGGGCGTTTTTCGCCCAGTTGCCCTTCGTCGTCATGGCCGCCGGCGATTCGCAGGGGCGCCCCTGGGTCACGCTGCTTGAGGGCGACGAGGGTTTCATCACAACACCCGACGCCCGCACGCTGGCCGTGGCGGCAGCACCCGGCGGCCAGGATCCGCTGGCCTCGGCGATCGTTGCCGGCGCCGACGTGGGTCTGCTGGGTATCGAACTCGCAACGCGTCGACGCAACCGGCTCAATGGAATCATTCGTGCGGCCGGTGACAATCTGAGCCTCGAGGTGCGACAGAGCTTCGGCAACTGTCCGCAATATATTCGCGAGCGCGAGTGGCGGCGCGTCGAAGTCGCGGCCGCGCCGGACGCCGCCGTCTCAAAGCAACTCGATAGCGGACAGCGTGCGCGAATCGCTGCGGCAGATACCTTCTTTATCGGTTCCGGTTTCGGTGTGAGCGCGAGTCGTGAGGGCGGGGAGGGTAGCGATCGAGGTTACGACGCCTCGCACCGCGGCGGCGAACCGGGTTTCGTTCATGTCACCGAAGACGGGACGCTGCGAATCCCGGACTATGCCGGCAACAACTTCTTCAACACCCTCGGCAATCTGATCCAGGATCCCCGGGTGGGGCTGCTGTTCGTCGATTTCGAGACGGGCGGCATGCTGCAGATTACCGGCCGGGCGCGCATCGACTGGGCGGCGCAGGAGAGCCAGGATCAGAGCCGTGACCCTGACGCCAAGCGCTGGATCGAAGTGAGCGTCGAACAGATCGTCGACCGCCCGGCTGCGCTGGCGCTACGGTGGCGGCGGGAAGACGAAGCCCCGCTGCGGCTGACGCTCGTTGGCAAAGTGATCGAAAGCGATCAGATCACTTCCTTCTATCTCGCCGATGTCGAAGGTCGCGCGCTTCCGCCCTTCGAAGCCGGCCAGCATCTGGCGGTCGAGCTGGAGATACCGCACCAGTCTATTTCGAACCGCTCGGGACGGGTCGGTCGCAGCTACTCGCTCTCGGGGTCGCCATCCGCCGAGACGTACCGAATCAGCGTCAAGCGCGAGGAGAAGGGCACGGCGTCGCGTTTTCTGCACGACGGGATCGATATCGGCGGCCGAATCGCGGCACGCCCGCCGGCGGGAGAATTCGTCTTGCCCTCACGGCAAGGGCCGCTGGTGCTGGTCAGTGCTGGCGTGGGTATCACGCCGATGTTGGCGATGCTGCACGCGGTGGTGGTGGAGGCGGAGAACGGGCAACGTCCGGTCTGGTTCGTCCACGCCACGCGCCACGGCGGTACGCACGCCTTCCAGGCCGAGGTCGAGGCATTGATAGGCCAATCCGACAACGTGACACGGCGGGTCTTCTACAGCGCCCCGCGCCCGAGCGATACGGCAGGTGTCGATTACGACATCCAAGGGCGAATCACCGCAGACCAGCTGCTCGCACTCGGCGCGGGGCCAGAGGCGAGCTATCTGCTTTGCGGCCCGGCCCGGTTTCTCGCCGAGATCAGCGCCGGTCTTGAAGATAGCGGTGTCGATGCGGATCGGATCGATTTCGAGACGTTCGGGCCGGCGGAGTGAGAAGTGCGGAGATCAATAAAAACACCCCGAGGGAGAGATCCCGACGGGGTGTCGTGCTAACGCATTACTGCATCAAGTCATCATGAAATGACGACAGGTTCAGTTGGAGTCGGAACCCTCGTTGGCGCCGGAATATCCTTCCTTCGGCATCTCGGATTCTCCCCCGGTCGCATCCTCATTGGGCTGCATGGACGCTTCATCAGTCGCTTCGTCAGTCGCGTCATCGTTGTCCCCGGTGGATTCACTGTCAGAGAACGCTGCGTTATCCGTCGCCGTGGTGGAGGTCCCGGCGGTTGTGCCTTGGCCCTGCGACGAGCCGGCACCGTCCCGCGTGACGCGCCACACCGCGTTGGTCAGATCGTCGGCGATGATCACCGAGCCATCCGGCGCCACGGTCACGCCGACCGGGCGGCCACGGGTGCGGCCATCATCGGTGAGGAAGCCGGAGACGAAGTCGATGGGGTCACCGGCCGGTTCGCCGTTCTGGAACGGTACGAACACCACCTTGTAGCCCCTCGGATCCGCTCGGTTCCAACTGCCGTGCTCGCCGACGAACGCGCCGTCAGTGAATTCACCGCCGACGGCTTCGGTCGAGAAGGCGAGCCCGAGCGGGGCAACGTGCGAGCTCAAGCTGTAATCGGGCGCGATGGCCGATTTCACTTTGTCCGGATCTTGCGGCTTCACACGCGGGTCGACGTGCTGCCCCCAGTAGCTGTAGGGCCAGCCGTAGAAACCGCCTTCCTGAATCGACGTGAGATAGTCGGGGACCAGCTCAGGGCCTAGCTCGTCGCGCTCGTTGGCAACGGCCCAGAGTCGATCCGTGTCCGGCTGCATCGCCAGCGCCGTGGGGTTACGCACGCCGGTGGCGTAGGCGCGATGCGCGCCGGTCTCGGCGTCGATCTCCCAGATTTCGGCGCGGTCGACTTCCGCTTCCATGCCGCGCTCGGTGATATTGCTGTTAGAGCCGATACCCACGTAGAGCGTCTGGCCATCCGGACTTGCCGCCAGCGACTTGGTCCAGTGGTGGTTGATCTTCTCGGGAAGCGGGGTCACGACTTCGGGGTCGCCGCTGGCCTCGGTCTGACCTTCCTGGTAATCGAACCGGACGAGCGAGCCCTGGTTGGCGACGTAGAGTTCGTCATCGACCAAGGCGAGGCCGTAGGGCGCGTCGAGGCCGTCGGCGAAGACCGTCTGCTCCTCGTAGGTGCCGTCCCCATCGCTGTCGCGTAGCAGCGTCAAGCGATCGCCGCCCTTGACCGAACTCTTGCCCTTGGCCTTGATCACGCCGGCGATAAAATCCTTCGGCTTCGTTTTAGGCGCGTGACCGCCACTACCCTCGGCGACCAGAATATCTCCGTTCGGCAGCACCAGCGTCTGGCGCGGAATCTTGAGGTCGGTGGCGATGGCCTTGATGCTGTAGCCATCCGGCACCGTGGGGAGCTTGTCATCCCAGGGCGCCTTTTCGGGCACGCCCATGTTGGGCAGAAGCCCCCGCTGCGGGTCGGGCAGATCCGGATTGGCGCCGTACTGCGGCTCCCCTTCAGCGGCGTTGGCGCCGCCGGCCAGCAGCAGGATCGAAAGCGGTGCGGCGTAACGCATGCGGGCAGATCGGTTGGTGTGTCTCATGAATGACCTCCGGTCTTGCGGCTGGTGAATCCGATCCAGATGGCGATAAGGGAAAGCACCGCGATGACGACCGACAGGACCAACCCGGTCGGCATCATCGCCCAGGCGTCCCTGGCGTGGACCAGCGCATTGATAAAGCCGAGAACCCAGGTCACCAGCAACAACACGAAGTAGAGTACGGAAAGGCCGCGACTACCGGCGGGTCGAAAGATCCCGATCAGTGCGCAGATCATCGCAAAACCACAGAACACCAGCCCGCCGGCAATCAGCCAGGAGGAAAAGGTGCTCCAGAGTATTTCGAAGCTCGTCGAGTACATGTAGTCGCTCAGGGCGGCCCCCAGGAATAGGGGAAAGGCGCCGGCAAGCAACATTCCATGGAGTGGATTCGGCCCGGTTCGGACGGGTCGTTCGGCAGTGGCTATCATGGCAAATTCCTTTTGCGGTCGGTCGCAGACGTCGCTCGAGCAGGGGATCCGCAGCGCGAATATCAGAGTGCCCGACTGCAGTGTAGTCGACTGGCGGGCAAGCGGGCATCAGTGCAAAATCCTGCGGTCACGATAATGCGACACAGGATCGCTACCGATCAACCGAGATGCGAAGCGTTATGCCCCATCAAAAACCCAATCTGCCGACCAAGGTTTGTCCCGTTTGCCAGCGATCTTTCGCATGGCGTAAGAAGTGGGCGCGCGACTGGGAGAACGTCGTCTACTGTTCCGAGCGCTGCCGGCGCCAGGGGCGCGGTTGATCGTTGGGACGATCCCGCTCGCGGGATTGACCTACGTGATGGACGCGCCCCGACGAAGGCGGGATGATCCGACGGATATAAATGGACGATTCACGAGATCGGTGACGCGCGGATGAAAACAATGGGCTCATGGCGGCAATGGTTGGTGGCCGTATCGATGTTGCTGGTTTCCGGTCTATGTCTGGCACAGTCGCAGGACGAGAGCGGCGGCCAACAGTGGTACCGGGTCGATTCGCTCAACGCCGGGCTGAGCCAGACGTCGGGATCCGTTTCTCTCAGAACGCCCCGGGAAGCGATGCGCAGCTTTCGCGACCTGACCGACAAGGGCGACTTCGAGGCGGCGGCACATCTCCTCAATCTGGCCGATCTGACGCCAGCGGAGCAGCGCGGACGGGGTGCCGAACTGGCGCAGCAGCTCTCCGAGATATTTCAGCGGGGCAAGTCGATCCGGATTTCCCGTCTGTCGGGGCGTCAGGATGCTGCCATCGAGGATCCTACCGGAGAGAGCCCTCATGCCGGCGAGCCGCGCCGGGATATCGAGCTGGCGTCTCTCGAGGCAGATGGCGACACCTACGACATCCGGCTGGGTCGCTATCAGGTCGGGAACGAGGAGCCGGTCTGGCTGATCAAGCCCGAAAGCGTGGCAGCGATCCCGCCGCTCTATGAAGAGTATGGCCCGCGGGCGTTCGAGCGCCATATCCCCGAAAGCCTCAAGCACTCCTTCGGGTTGCTCCGTATCTGGGAGTGGATCGCCATCCCGCTGGTACTGCTGGGCATCGCGCTGATCGGCAAGGGCGTCTACCGGTTGATCGAAGTCGTGACGCGCTGGTTGCCTTCCGGCTCGCCGAGCATCTTCGCCAAGCAGATTCGCGGGCCTGTGGCGCTCATCGTGATGTCGCTGCTGACGCAGGCGCTGCTCGATTACGTCGTCTCCTTTTCGGCGGCGGCCACCATTACGCTGCGAGTCGTGCTGATCGCGATTCTGGCCTGGGGCACCGGGGCCGTCGGGTTGCGTCTGGTCGATACCATGATGCTGAAGATGACGCGCCGTCTTGCCGGCCAGATCGACGATTCCAAGCCCCAGGACGATCGCAAGCTGCTGACCACGCTTTACGCGGTGCGGCGGATCATCATTCTGATTCTGGTGACGGCGGTCACGCTCTACGTGCTGGGGCAGATTCAGCTTTTCGAGACGATGGGGCTGTCGATTCTGGCTTCGGCCAGCGTGCTCGCGGTACTGGTGGGTGTGGCCGGTCAGGCCGTGCTCGGCAATATTCTGTCGTCGTTCCAGCTGTCCTTGGCGAAACCGATCCGGGTCGGCGACCTGGTGATGTTCGAAGGCCAATGGTGTTACGTCGAGGGAATCTTCTACACCCATATTCGGCTGCGACTCTGGAACGAGCGACGGCTGATCGTGCCGGTCACCTATTTCGCGTCGAAAGCGTTCGAGAACCTCTCCTCCAAGAGCACCAAGGAGTACCGGAGTCTGGCGCTGACGCTACATCTGAGCGCCGATATCTCGATTCTGCGGGACAAGTTCCTCGAGTACGCCAAGGCGGAAGGCAACGTCATCGAGCATCACAAGCTGCTCTGCTGCGTGACCGACCAGACCGGTCCGGCGCAGACCGTGACCTGCTATCTGATGACGGTCGATCCGCTTTCGGGTTGGGCCGCCGAAGTCAGTGTCAGGGAGAAGCTGCTCGCCTTCATCCGCGACGAGCATCCGGAATGGTGGCCCAGAGATGTGGTCGTGATCAGCCACCGGGATATCGCCCGCGGGTACGCCACCGGCGATGAAGGAGAGACTGCGGCATGAACGTCTGTCGGTCCGTCCAGAGCTGAGATCAACGGCAGGCTTCCTCGCCGTCGGCCCACAGCCAGTACCCGGCCCCGAGCAGCAGTCCCGCGATCAGGCCGGGCCCCGTCGCGGCGCCCGCCAGCACGGCCAGGTTCCAGCCGCCCGCCCCCATGGCGGCCGTTTCCACGCCGTAATGGGCGCATGCTTCATCGACGCCGGCATATTCATGCAGCGAATACTTGATGCCTTGCTTCACCCCAATGACCGCCAGCGCTGACAGGTACGGATCGCCGATGGGCGAGAGTATCGGGTTGGCCTCTGTATATCCGTGATCCAGGGCGTAGGCGGTGGTGGAGGCGTCCAGCGCCGTTCCCAGCCCGGGGCCACGCGTCGTCGCGCAGCCGCTAAGTGTCACGGCCGTCAGTGCGGCCCCCGTGAAGAGTAGCGAGCGAGTCAGTGTCGAGCGTTTGATGGGGTAGTCCTCGGGTATCGGCCAAAAATTGGCGTCACGGTAATGGCAGAGCCGTCTTCCTGGTCGATGTCAGATGGACTCTTTCAGCCCGCTGATACCCAGACGATTCCGCACCCAGCGACCGCTGGATTCGCGGCTAGTCATCGGCTCGGCGGGTGGCAAGCTTTAATTAGGATTTGGGTTTTTTATCTAGATGTTTATATATCACTGTCATGGCTGATATTTTTCTGCCCAGCGGGGCTTGGTAACTCGGCAACGTCATGGGAGGGGGCAGGGTTCCGGTAAGAGCGGTGCCTGAAAAGCTCATGCCTGGGCGAGCAGCCGGCTCGAACAAAAGCGGTTAAGCTCCAGATTCGATCGACGAAGGAGGCGGCGATATGCAGCACGATTTCTGGCAGGCGCGGTGGGAAAGCGATCAGCTCGGCTTTCATCTCGCCTTCGTTCATCCGATTCTCAAGCGCAACCTGGCGAATTTCGGACTGCAGGCCGGTGCGCGGATCTTTCTTCCGCTCTGCGGCAAGACGCTGGATATCGGCTGGCTGCTCGATCAAGGCTATCGCGTGGTCGGCGCCGAACTGAGCGAGATCGCGGTCGCCCAGCTGTTCGAGGAATTGAAGGTCGAACCCGTGATTGATGAGTGGGCCGATGGCCGACGCTGGCAGCATGCCGGTCTGACCGTGTTTCAGGGCGATATCTTCCAATTGACGGCGCAGGATCTGAGACCGGTGGAAATAGGCCCGATCGATCTAGTTTATGATCGCGCCGCAATGGTGGCGTTGCCGCCCGCTATGCGGTCCGGCTATGCCGAGCAGATACTGGGGCTGAGCGATGCCGCGCCGCAGTTGTTGATCACCTTCGAATACGACCCCGCCGAGAAGGATGGCCCGCCGTTCCCGGTGCTACCCGCCGAAATCAAACGGCATTATGCCTCTCGCTACACGCTCGAGGAGCTGTCGAGAAAAGACGTGCTTCAGTCATCGCTCAACTTTCGCGAGGCCGGCGTCACGCGGTTCGTCGAAGTGGCATGGCGGTTGTCGCCGAAACAGTCAGCGTAGAGCGTCGTCACCCACTCCAGAAAGACGCGAACTCTGGGCGAGAGCTGGCGCCGCTGCGGGTAGACCGCGTAAAGCGGCAGGGTCGGCTTTTGCCACTCGGGCAGAATTTCCACCAGCGCGCCGCTGGCAAGATGAGACGCCAGGCTGAAGCGGGGTAACTGGATCAGCCCGAAGCCTTCCACGGCGCTCACCGCGTAGCTCTCCGCATCGTTGACGGTCAGCCAGCCGCCGGTGGTGAAGGCACGTGTCTCGCCGTCGACGATCACGTCGAGGGTCCTGTCCGGGGCCTTGAACCCGGAGACGAAATGAATGCCGTGATGGTTGCGGAGCGTGTCGGGCGTGCTCGGCGTGCCCATCCGTGCCAGGTAGTCCGGGCTCGCGCAGATGACCTGCTCCAGTGTCGCCAGGTGCCGGGCGATCAGGCTGGAATCCTCGGGTTCGCCGCTGCGCAGCGCGCAGTCGATCCCTTCCCCGACCAGATCGACACGTCGATCGCCCGTGGTGATGACTAGCTCGAGTGCGGGGTAGCGCGCGTGGAAGGCGTCTAGCCGCGGCAGCACGATTCGGCTGGCGTGCGTGCCATGCAGCTCCACACGCAATACCCCCCGCGGGCTGTCCGCGACCGGCTGCAGAATGGCCTCGGCATCCTCGAGTTCCGCCAGAAGATGCACGCAGCGTTCGTGGAAGGCCTCGCCTTCGGGTGTCGGGCGGACCTGACGCGTGGTGCGTTCCAGCAACCTCACGCCGAGCCGGGCTTCCAGTTGCTGAATCGCCAGCGTCGCCGTGGCACGGGGAATATCCAGCGCGTTGGCCGCTCGAGTGAAACTGCCGCTTTCCACGATGCGCACGAAGAGCGTCATCGCCTCGAATCTGTCCATCGAGATTATTGGCCTGTGCTGAATAGTGTTGGCAGATTAGTCGATTTATTCATTTCAAAGAAACACCAATACTGGTTCTGGTTCGCTTGGCCTGTTCGCCCCCAAAGCGCGGTTGCCAGGCATGTTCCTGAAATCACTGTTTACCGGAAAGCAATAGGAGTCGATTGATGACGAATACCGTACAAAAAGTCGCCCTGGTCACCGGCGCCTCTCGGGGCATCGGCCGTGCTATCGCGCTGCAGCTGGCCGCCGATGGCTTCGCCGTGGTGGTCAATTACGCCGGCAACAAGACGCTCGCCGAGCAGGTCGTTGCCGATATCGAAATCGAGGGTGGCCGCGCTTTGGCGGTCCAGGCCGATATCGCCGAGACGAGCGCCGTCACGCAGTTGTTCGAGCAGACGCTGGCGACATTCGGGCGGCTCGACGTGGTGGTCAACAATGCCGGCATGATGCAGATGGCAACGATGACCGTCGACAACGTCGAGATTCTCGACAGGACGCTGGCGACCAACCTGCGCGGCAGCTGGCTGGTGATGGCGAAGGCCGCCGAGGTGCTGCAAGAGGGCGGTCGTATCATCGCGTTCTCCTCCTCGGTGCTGGGCAAGTCGTTCCCCGGCTACGGGGCCTATATCGCCAGCAAGGCAGGCGTCGAAGGCCTGGTAAAAGTTCTGGCCAACGAGCTGCGGGGTCGCGAGATCGCCGTCAACGCCTTGGCGCCCGGGCCGGTGGGCACCGAGCTGTTCTTCGAAGGCAAGAGCGAAGAACAGGTCCAGTCGATC
Source organism: Salinicola sp. MH3R3-1 (assembly GCF_001937155.1). Classification (NCBI taxonomy): domain Bacteria; kingdom Pseudomonadati; phylum Pseudomonadota; class Gammaproteobacteria; order Oceanospirillales; family Halomonadaceae; genus Salinicola; species Salinicola sp. MH3R3-1. Next base: position 75,052 of record NZ_MSDP01000016.1, read on the forward strand.
GCCAACCTGTCACCGTTCGAACGTTTGGGCCAGCCCGACGAAATCGCCGACGTTGTCTCGTTCCTGGCCGGGCCGCAGGGCCGCTGGATCAATGGTCAGATCCTGCGCGTCAACGGCGGCATGGTTTGACGCCATTCAATGGAGAATCCTGATGCCATTTGCTAACTATAAACTTCCGGTGGGTCTTCTCGATCACGCGCGTAAGGAAGAGATCATTCATCGGACGACAGAAATGTTCGTCGAGTATTTCGGTGAAGCGGTTCGCCCCTACACCATGGTGTTGGTGGAGGAGGTCGCCGATGGTGGCTGGGGGCGCGCCGATGAAACCTTGACGCTGGAGAAGATGGGCTTGGTGCCCGGCAAGGGATCTCCTGCCCCTGAGTGAGACCGCGCCGCCGGTCACGACCGGCGGCGTTTCGCACGACCTCATTGCACTCCAGACGTTCGAGATCGCCTAACCCTCATGCTCGACAGATACCGGTATGATCGTCAACGACGGGGCATCGCAGAGAATATCGGAAAAATTCGCTTCTTCCTGCTGGAGCGCGGAGGCCGCGCGCGCCAGGCTCTCAAGTATCACGATCCTCGCTTTCTCGACTACGGAATAACGGCATGACCGAAGAAGAGCTTTCCACTCTCTACCGACGCTATATCGCGTGTCTCAATGGACAGGATTGGCCGAATCTAGGCGTATTCGTCGATGATGGCGTACATCACAATGGCCGCCCAATCGGGCTCTCGGGTTACCGTGAAATGCTGGAAAGGGACTTCTCGGAAATCCCCGACCTTCACTTCGAGATTCAGCTGCTGGTTGCTGACGCGCAAAGCGTCGCCAGCCGGCTTCGCTTTCACTGTACGCCCAGAGGAAACTTCCTCGGCCTGCAAGTGAACGGCAAGAAGGTGCTTTTTACCGAGAATGTCTTCTACGCCTTCAACAACGGAAAAATTGCAGAGGTTTGGTCGATAATCGACAAGCTGGCGATCGAGGCCCAACTTTGAGGGTTGTCGTATTTGGGTATAGGGAGCTGATGTTTGGCAGAACGACGCGCCTAGGCCTGTCACTTTGATGCAAATGATGGAACGCCGCCGACAATCGGCGGCGTTCTATCATCTGTGCTTAGCGCTTAGCTAGAAGCGGGCGTCGGCGTTCTAGCGACCAGGCGAATCATCAGGGCGCCCAGTGCCGATACCGTGGCCAGCGCGATCACGCCCGACCAACCCCACGCACCGAGCAGGTAGCTGCCTAGCGCGGACCCTACCGCCATGCCGATGAAGACGAGCGTGAACATGACCGCGTTGAGCCGGCTGCGGGCGGCGGGGTCGAGCCCGTAGATCAACGTCTGGTGGGAGACGAGCGTGGCCTGGATGCCGAAATCGAAGCCCAGCGCGCCGATCACGATCAGTCCCAAAGCCCATGGTGCCGACAGCCAGGGTTCGGCGGCCATTGCCAGAAACGAGACCACCACGATCGCGCTGCCGATCCGCGTGACCTGATGCGGGCCGCGGCGATCGGCCATGCGCCCGGCGAGCGGGGCAGCCAGCGCTCCGGCGGCGCCGGCCAGCCCGAACGCACCGGAGACCGCGCTACCCAGTTGATAGGCGTCGAGCAGATGGATCGAGAGTGTCGACCAGAAGGCACTGAAAGCGACCGAGAGCAGCGCCTGCGCGGTGGCAGCGCGACGTAGCTCCGGCTGATCGCGCCAGAGGTGATAGAGCGTCGCCAGCAGCGCGCGATAGCTGAGACTCGAGGTCGACTCGAACCGCGGCAGGCCACGCCACAGCGCCACGCCGATCAGCACGATCAACCCCGTGGCGATGAAGAACATGGCGCGCCAGCCCAACGCCTCGGCCACCACGCCGCTGACGACACGCGACAATAGAATGCCTAGCAGCAGGCCGGTCATGACGGTGCCGACGACCTTGCCGCGCTCGCGGTCGGCAGCCAGCATGGCGGCGGCGGGCACGATGTCCTGGGCGATGGTGGCGGTCAGGCCCACGGCCAGGCTAGCCACCAGCAGCGTCGCGATCGACGGCGCCAGCGCGGTTGCTAGTAGCGCCAAGGCCAGCAGCGCGGCCTTGAACACGATCAGGCGGCGGCGATCGACGCGATCACCCAACGGAATCAGCAACAGAATGCCCAGCGCGTAGCCGAGCTGCGTCAACGTCGGAATCAGGCCGGCCGTGCGCGCGTCGATATCGATATCCGCGGCCAGAATGCCGAGCAGCGGCTGCACGTAGTAGAGCGACGCCACGCTGAGCCCGGCGCTGATTGCCAGCAGGATGATCAGACGGCGCGGTACCGATGGAGGCTGAGCGTGCTCGCTCAAGGGGGAAGCCGAAAGCGTATTCGTCGCGCTCGGGGATGAAGGCGCCATGACGGAGTCCTGAGTGACGGGTTGGGATTTGGAGAAGATTCGTCGCGGGGTTCGCGGTCAATCCACTGAAGACTGGCGACGCCGTTGCTGCAGGATCAATCGTGCGGCGACCGCCGCTGCGATCAAGCCGGAAGCGGCAGCCACCATCATCGCCCAGCGCGGTCCGGCGTGGTCGGCCAGCCAGCCGACGATCGGCGCGCCGAGCGGCGTGCCGCCCATGATTACTGCCATTCTCAGTGCCATGACCCGTCCGCGCATGGCGGGATCGGTCGTCAACTGCATCAAGGCGTTGGACGCCGTATTGAAGGTCAGCGCGGTGAAGCCGGTCAGCGTCAGCATGGCGGCGAAAACGACCACGTTGGGCGCCGCCCCCGCGAAGGCGCAAAAGACGCCGAAAGCGAGAGTCGAGACGGCCAGCAGCCGCATTTTCGGCTGTTCGCGACGGGCGGCCATCAGCGAGCCGCCCACCGAACCGATCGCCAGGGCCGAGGTGAGCACGCCGTACTGGTCGGCGCCGCCGTGGAAGATGGAGACCGACATCGTCGAGATGTAGATCGGAAAATTGAAGCCGAAGGTGCCGATCAAAAACAGCATGACCATCATCGCCTTCAGATCGGGGCGGCGCCACACGTAGCGAAAACCTTCCAGCAGGCCGCCAGCGCGGCGACCGGGCTTCAGTGAAGTGTAGAGCTCGCCGGTGCGCAGCAGGAACAGCGAGCCAAGCACCGCGGCGAACGAGCCGGCGTTGATCAGAAACACCCAGCCGGTGCCGATGGCGGCGATCAGAATGCCGGCCACTGCCGGGCCGATCATGCGGGCGCTGTTGAATGAGGTAGAGTTGAGCGCGACGGCGTTGGCGAGATAGCGCTCGCCAACCAGGTCATTGACGAATACCTGGCGAGCCGGGCCGTCGAAGGCGGTGACGCAGCCGAGGCCGAGGGCGAACGCATAGACCTGCCATAGCGTTACCACGCCGGTGATGGTGACTAGACCGAGACCCAGCGCCAGCAGGCCCAGCAATGCCTGGGTCAGCATGATCAGCCGACGGCGGTCGAAGCGGTCCGCCGCGTAGCCGGTGAACGGCAACAGCAACAGCAACAGCTGCGGGCCGAACTGCAGTGCCATGGTGATGCCCACGGCGCTGGCGTTGTGATCGGTGAGCACCGTGAGCACCAGCCAATCCTGGGCGACGCGCTGCATCCAGGTGCCGATATTGGAAACCAGCGCGCCGGCCGTCCAGACCCGGTAGTTGTAGATTCGCAGCGAGCGGAAGAGGCGAGTATCGCTCATGGTAGAGACGGCGACCGAGACGCGGCGCTAGAACGCTCTAAACGGTCCAGGCGTTCACGCATTCGGTAGGTGTAGGCGATCGCGCCGATTGCGCCGACGAGATAGATACCGGTGGAGTAGGAAACATAGCTCTCGAAGGCGTTGACCACTGCCCAGAACAGGAAGAACAGCGCGAGGAAAATGGCGATATCGGTCGGCATCAGACGACGTTTCCAGCTCGTCCAGGCGGCGGTTCCGACCGCCGCGATGGTCGTCACGTAGAGAAGTGCGCCCACCGCGCCGTTAGCGATGAGCAGCGTGACGTAGCTGCTGTGGAAGTGGCGCAGGCCGCTTCGCTCGACCACCGCGCTCAGCGTCGTATCCTCGACGGGATTGGTGCTTTCCAGCAGCAGAGGAATGTGGCTCTTGGGCCCCCAGCCGAACCAGGGCTTTTCCTGGAATAGCTGAAACGCGTAGTGCCAGGCATGAATGCGGAAACCGATACTGCTGCTCGGAACGGCACTGAGATCGCCGCGCAGGACCGCACCGATCACTTCGTGCTCGGCGCTCAGCCGCTGAACGATACGGTCGCCGAAAGCCATGGCCACGGCGAGCGTGATCAGGATGCCGCATAGGATCGCGACGATCAGGTAGCAGTTCAGATTGCCCTGGTCGGTCAGCCCGCGGCGCCAGGCCAAAAGCGCGCCCAGCAGCGCCACGCCGACGACCACCAGGATCCCCAGCCAGGCCGCCCGCGTCATGCTGAAAGTCCAGGCGGCGACAGCCCAGATCGCGATCAACAAAAAAGCAAACCGCGCCAGACCCTGGCGCCATCCGTGCGGGCTCGCGGTGGCGCGGAAGAAGCGCCGCGCGAGGCAGGCCTGGGCGATCATGATGACGCCGGCACAGACGCCGGCGTGCTGCCAATTCTTGAATCCCAGCGTGGGGCGCTCGCCTGCCGCCATGAGCTGCATCAGCTCGTGGGGTGGCTCCCCGCGGACTAGCGATCCGACCACCATACCCACGATCAGCACGGCCAGTGCCGCGAGCGTCAGCGAGGTTCGCCCGGCCAGAATCCAGGCGATGGGGAGAATCATGAAGACTTTCGTAAACCCCCGCATATCGTCTATCTGGCCGCCGGCATAGTCGGGAAACAGCGCCATCGCTGGAGGCAACGTGACCAGCTGAACGAGTAGCCATAAGCCCAGCAACACCCATAACGGGTCGAGAAAAGCGCTACCGCGCCTTGGTTGGCTCGCCAAAGCGACGACGTAGGTCAACATTAGCAGCGGTTCGAAACTGCGCGAGAAATCGAAGGCCAGGACCCAGGTCGATAGATAGCAGAAGAGCGAAATCAGGCCGATGGCATGGCACCAGCGCGTCGTTTTGTTGGCGTGCCAGGCAATGGGCAGTGACGGTACGAGCATGGGGTGTTCCGGGAAACGGATAGGGCGGCTGCGGTGTGCGACGAGCTTGGGATGTGGCACCATGTTAGCTGCTTGTTACGCGCGCCGATACTCGCTGTGACATTATTCATAGGACTCGCGCGGCATGGTCTGCGCGTCCCGTGACTTCCTCCGAAGACGAATATTGGCTCCAGGAACCGCATGGCAGTAGTGATGCGGCCGACGAGGGTAACGAAGTAAAGTCGGTATCGTCTGGCTGCCTTGGCAAGGTTTCGAGAGAGCCCAATGCAACGTTTCGGAAGCAGGTGGTTTACAAGAAGATGCTGACGATAGTGGTCCCTGTCTATCGTCAATGGCAGATGGTGGAAAAGCTACTCGAATGCCTGCGTGGTCAGACGCTGCCCGTTGATCGCTTCCGGATTGTGCTAGTCAACAACGAACAGGACTTCGATGCCAGTGGCTTCGTGAAGGGTAATGTTGAGGTGCTCGAATGCCGCACCCCCGGTTCCTACGCTGCCCGCAATCTGGCCGTGGATCGCTGGATCGACGAAACGCACTGGTTCGTCTTCACCGATGCGGATTGCCAGCCGGAAAACGACTGGCTGGAGCAGCTGTCGGCGGCTATCGATGATTGCGGAGAAGATCCGGGATTGATCAGCGGGGACGTCGTCATGGTCCCCAGCGAGCCGCATCCGGGCTGGGCGGAAATCTATGATCTGGTCAAGGGCATTCCTCAACGGGAGTATGCAGACCGTGGGTTCGGCGCAACCGCCAATCTCGCGGTTGCGGCCGACGTCTTTCGCCATGTCGGCGCTTTTGATGCTGCTGCCTTTTCCGGCGGGGATCGGCTTTTCTGTCTCAAGGCTCGACGTCATGGTTACGCGCTGAAATATCAGCCGCTCGCCCGCGTTCATCACCCCGCGCGATCCGGGTTCGATGAAGTTCTGCGTAAAACGTGTCGGGTGAGAGGGGGGCAGATCACCCGCAGCCGAGGCTGGAAACGCTGGGCCAGAATCGCCTATGCGCTCGCGCCGCCGTTGTTGCCATTGAAGCGGCTATGGTGCCGGCGCGATCAGCCCAGGCGCTACCGCCTGATCGCCGGGGTGATACAGTGCCGGCTCTGGATGGCAGAAATGCCGGAGATTTACAGAATTCTTAAAGGAGGGCCGGCTGAGAGACGCTGAATCGACCACTGATCTCTCATCGAGGCCCATCCAGGACTTGCCAAGGAAGGAACAGAGCCATGCTGGCGATCGAAAAGGCCCTTTTTCTCAGCCTCTGTAGCGGCCTTTCGGCCGGCTACCAATGGCGCAGGCGGCTTGCCGCTCCCGTGTCCGACGATCGCATGCCGCCGACCGTCCTGCTCGACGGCCGTCAGCTTGCGGAGCTGGCGGCGCTTTATCGTCAAGGCGACGCCGAGGCGCTGGAGATCGTCCGGAGTCTGCAGGCGCGCGCCGACGCCATTCTCGACCAGCCAGTCGTGCGTGTGACCGACAAGGGTCCGGTGGCGGGCGGCGAGTCTCCCAGCGGCGAGGCCCCCAACGGCGAGTTCCCTAACGACTATCGCAGTCTGGCCAAGTACTGGTGGCCCGATCCGGCCGCGGATGACGGGGCGCCTTATATACGCCGTGATGGCGAGGTCAACCCCGCCTGTTACGCCGATCATTTCGATGCCAGCCGACTGGTATTCCTGGCGGAGTCGCTTCAGGTGCTCTCTCTTGCGACCTGGTTCACGGGAGACACCGCGTATCGCGAGCGCGCCGTGGCACAGCTCGAAGCCTGGTTCGTCACCCCCGAGTCGCGTCAGTCTGCGCATTTCCAGTTCGCTCAGATCATCCCAGGTCGATCTGGCTTACAGCCGAGCGGCCTGATCGAAGCGCGGCATCTGATCTACGTCACCGAATCGATCCTGCTGCTGGAAGGCGCCGACGCCTTGCCGGCATCGCTCTCGGCAGCGCTGAGAGAGTGGTTCCGTGAACTGCTCGCGTGGTTTCGGACCAGCGACAAGGGGCTGGCCGCCGGCAAGGCGAGCAACAATGTCGCGCTTTGGTACGATCTGCAGTGTCTCGCTTACGCCTGGTTCGTCGGAGACGACTCGCTCGTGCAATACATCGCGACCGAGGTGGCTGTCACGCGGCGGGAAGATCAGGTCGACCTCGACGGTTCGTTGCCGGCCGAGCTCGATCGCGCCAACCCGATGGATTACGTTGCCTTCACGCTGGCGGCGATGTCTCAATTGTCCCGGTACGGCGATGCAACGGGCGTGCCGATCTGGAGTCAGACCGACGGCGACGGACGCAGCTTCCAGCGCGCGCATGAGTGGTTCATCCAGCAGGCCGAGGTCAAAGAGAGTCGTGAGGCCAGTCAAGGCTTGCTGGACGAGGCAAGATCCTCGGATCAGCAGGGTCAGGTCGTGTCACGACTCGGCGAAACCGGAGACCTGGTTCTGCAATTGGCCATGGTCAATCGGCTGGCGGATGCGCGTCGGCGGATGCTTGAGGTCCGAGATCGACAGACGAAACGGAAAACGGTGCGCATTGCAGAGCTCGAGCGAGAGCTGGCAAGCAGCGAGAAAAAATTGAAGACGCTGACGCAAAAGCAGGGAAAGGAAGCGGAACAAATCATGGAAGAGAACAAGCAAGCCAGCGCTCGTCTGGAGCGATTGGAGAAAGAGCTCGTCAAGGCGAGAGAAGCGCGTATCAAGGAGCTTCAGGACGTCATTCATCGCCAGGAGGAACAGGCTCGCGATGGTGAGAGGCAGCGCGAGCTTCAGCAGCAGGTCAAGGATCAGAAAGAGAAACTGGCCCAGCTCGAAACGAGATTTCGAGACGCCAAACGTCAGTTCGATACGCGGTTTGCAGAGTCGGAAACGGCAAAAGACGCGCTTGCCGGCGAGAATGATCGGCTCGAACGCGAACTCAAGCAGCGTGACACCGATAATCAGAAACTGAAGGAAAAGGAGAAGCGGTTTGGCGAGCTGCTTAAGAGCAACGAAAAAGAGCTCGAGAAGCTGCTCAAGGCGTTCCGGGAGCGCCCGAAAGCGAGTGCAGTCGATGACGCGAAGCAGCGCGAAGAGATCAAGAAGCTCAAGCAGGAGTTGCGAGGCCAGCAGCGCAAGGTGGCACGTCTGCAGGAGACCGCGGATCGACAGAAACTGCGTGCCGATAATTTCAAGGAACGCAGCGACAAAATTCTGAAAAGCCGTTCCTGGCGCATGACCGCCGTCCTGCGCAAGCTGACCGGAGGCGATTCGGGAAAAAAGCGCTGACCCGGACAGGAGAGTCAGCGGGTGACACTTCAGTTCGGGAGTCCGTTTCTCGTTCGGAGAGCCCGGCCATTGGCGCCCAGTCAGTACCGGGTGTCGAGCGCATGTTTCGCGGGGAGCAAGAGGAGCCCGCTGCATCCCAGTCGGTGGCCGTTCTCTATCGCGTCCTGGACCAGAGCACGCTCGGCGGGCTAACTGGTGCGGGGGCCCTCGAGCGCCTGCATCATCTGCTCGACAACGAGCCCGGCGAGCCCCGAATCGCTCGGGATTGGGTCATGGGCCGGTTCGAGGACCGCACGTTGCGCCCGGCGTTCATCGCCTGTCTGGAGCAATATGGCGTGCGCTGGATCGATGCCGGTGACAGCGCCGCGCGTTGTGGCACCCATCACGTCGCGGATGACGCGGCGCATCGCGACAACAGCACCGCGGGGCGGTTCGTTCCCGATGCCAAGCTGCTGGGTTTTCTCGATGCTCATGCCGATCGGGCGTTTGAATGGCTGATGATCTGGCCATGGGATTGCGCGCTGCCGGCGGTGGCGGAACGAGATCTGCTGCTGGATCTCGCCCGGTCCAGCCATGACGGCTTGCACCTGTCACTGCTTCGCCGAAGTGTCGCTGGCGCCGCGGGAAGTCAGGAGCCGGATTTCGCCTGGAGCGGCATGATGCTGCCGGTATTGCCGCGACGCCTGGGGGACGAAACTCTTGTGAGCGTGATGACCGATACGAGCGTTGCGGGCCATCGTGCCGGCTGGGCGCTGGAATCGACCAGCGTGGCTCATCTCCACTCGCCATCTGATGTTCGCTCGGCGGAGATCGGGCGGGCCGAAACGTCATCGTTTCATTTCGGTATCTGCCTGCGGGCCAAGGCCTGCTCCCAGAATTGGGCGCTGACCTGTCAGAATCTCGAACGCACGCTCGAAAACCTCGCGCGTCAGCGCTCACGTGATTTTCGCGTCTGGATTGCCGCTCACGAACGGCCCGAGATTCGAACCTTCGGTCTGGATGTCGAGTATGTCGTCGTCGATTTCGAGCCCCCGGTTCGCGCCGATGGGACGTTCGGCAACGACAAGCGCCGTAAGCGCAACGCGCTGGGTGAGGCATTGAAGGCATCGGTGACGGCTGGCTTCTATTACATGCAGCTCGATGCCGACGATCTGCTCGATCCTTCGCTGGTGTTGGCCGTGACGAGCGACGACAACCGTCGCGGCTACCTGATCGAGAACGGCTATATCTTCGACTACGAGAAGCGCGCCGTCGCACGCTGTAGTGAAGAGACCGTGCCGTTCTGGCATCAGTGCGGTTCGAGCGCGGTGCTCTTTTTCGAACCCGATGACTTCAATCGCGACGGCGAAGACGAGAGCTATTTCGAGCGCCAGCGGATGCATGAGCAGTTTGCCGCTCTCGCCCAGATCAAGGGCAGGCCGCTGGCCTCCTGGGTCGACGACATGGCGCTGTATCTCGTCAATCATGGCGAGAACCAGTGGTCGAACTATCGCCATGAGAATGACGGTCGCGCCAACAGCAAAAGCAAATTCGTCCATCGATATAAGCTCGAATCGCCCGCGGCGCTCGATATTTTCGCGCTGCGCTACCCGGAGCTGGGTCGACGCGAAGTCGCCGTCGATGGAACCGACAGGGAAGTGAGAACATCATGAGTCAGAGTCCAAAGACGCCGTCCGCTCAAGACGTGCTATGGGATTCGATCGAGGCCGAAAATTCCGGCCGGATCGCTCAGCTGGAAAGTCAGATCCAGGCCTTGAAGGCATCGAAAGCGTCCGGCTTAGCGCAAAGGTCGAATAAAGCCCTGGCCGAGGAACTCGCCGAACAGCACCAGTCGTTGACGAAACTGGAAGACGAACTGGCTGACGCCGCCCGGCGATTCGAGCGGCGATTCGATGCCATCGCGATGATGGACATCAAACCGCGCTTCCCTGAGACGTTGAAGAAACAGTATGGAGCGAGCGCGCTGGCGACAGAACCGGACGATTTCGTTCTTTACCGTATTATCGGCAACGATCTTTATCCCCGCCATCGCAAGGGGCAGTCACGCGACAACCTCAGATTCATTCTGGAAAACGAGCAGCCTCTCGAGGGCTGCAAGAAGCGCTGGGTTGTCAATCGTATTGCCGATCCGGCGGAAGAATCCGCCATTCTGACGCTGCTGGAAGCGCATCATCAGGAGTGGATTCACATTCCGTTTTCGGCCGAAGAGTACCGCCGGATTCCGCTCGATTTCGATTGTCTGCCTTCGCCGGGCTATCTGGCCAGTGCCGAATTCGCCAAGCTCGGGCCTGAGCAGCGCCAGCGACTGCTGACTGCGCTGTACCGGTTCAAGAACAACTACGTCATGAACAATAACGGCGCGCGCAACCGGGCGCTGGAAGCGGGACTCGGCGAGGCCAAGTGGGTGCTGCCATGGGACGGCAACTGCTTTCTGACGCCGCGTGCGTGGAACCGTATCGTCGAGGACGTGCGCGAAAGGCCCTGGCTCGCCTATTACGCCGTACCCATGACGCGTGTGTTGGACAACCAGCGGCTCGTCGATGACCACTTCGAACCCGAGGCCGTCGAAGAACCCCAGCTCATCTTCCGCAATGACGCCGATGAGCGTTTCAACGAAGCGTTCTGCTACGGGCGTCGGCCCAAGGTCGAGCTGTTCTGGCGTCTGGGCATCCCGGGCAAATGGGACCGCTGGAAGGACGACGCCTGGGAGCAGCCACGCCGGGAACTGGGGCCGGAGGCCGGTCAGTTCGGTGTCGCCGGCTGGGTCGCCAGGCTCTATTCCGGTATGGGAAGTCTGGAGATAGGGACACGTCAAAGCGCAAGAGCACGATATCTGGTTCGTCAGGAGGCCATATTGAGTGCCCTACAATCGTTGGATTACGGAGCGTTTGTTCCAAATGACGGTATATCGACTATTAAGACGAAAGGTGTCGACGAAATCCAGCGCTATGCTGAAAAATGCGACTTGAGTCTCAATCACTGCGTTGAACGTGCAGGCCGTATTGTCAGCGACGTTGATAAAAATGAAGCACCATTTTTGATAGAAGGTAAGGGTTTTCTTCAGGACTCTTTGGTGCTGAGCTTGGCTTGGTCAAGTACGCAAGATTTTCAGTATCTAAAGTCGGCGGCGAAGTTGTATCGGAGACATTTTTATTGCTGTACTCCGAGTACGGACCTGATCCCCGAAAATAGTCTGGATGTAACTCTTGAGTTGCATAAAACACATTTGGCCTTTGGTGGTCTTGAGGCTCTGGCGTACTTCCAGGTCGTCACGATACTGGTGCAAAACGGCCTTCTAAGCCCGATCGAAAAGGAAATATTTGACCATAGCTTAGCTGCTTATATTAATCGCCTTTGGAATGATAAACGAAGAAGAGTGCCGCAGCATTTTACTCCTGATATGCTGCTAGAAGACGATCTTAGATTGTTGAGGTTGTTGTCTGATGCTGGCGAATATTCCAAAGGCAGTGCTGTTGTTATAGAGTCTTTATCCAGCTTTGATTCTATTATTGCTGAAGATGGCACATTGCCAACGTTGTTAAGTGTTCGTAATTCCCGATCTAGTGTAGCCAAAATATTACGGACGAGTGTGGATTTGGCCGCAATAGCGGAAGTCTTCGGTATCAATTACCTTGAGCAAAAGCTATCGAATGGCCGGTCTTTATCAGATAGTCTCAAGTGGTTCCTATCTTACGGTAGTGATAACTGGCCATTCTGTCAGCGTGACGAATTCGACCAAACTTTGCTTGATCCGCTCCAGGCGGCTTTGAAGAACAATAGCTTCCGTTAGTGGGAACTATCATGGCTAAGAATATATGGTTTTCCCTGAAGCCTCAGGATTAACGACTGGGCGATTTACTAGCCCGCTTTTCTTCAAGAGGCTCTATGTACAGAAAACTGGCAAGGATGCTGAGTGAGCGGCTCAAGAAGCGCTATCGGGTGGCGCGTCGGCTCTACGAAAAGCGCAATCGTCCGACGCCCGCCGATCGAGGCGCGCCTCCGGTTGCGGCTGAGGGAAACATGTTGGCGAGCGACGCTGCCAAGCCGTTTCGCTTCGTGCTCTATCGGATCATCGGCAACGATTTGGAACCGCGACATGCGCGCGGGCAGTCACGCGATAATCTGCGTTTCATTCTGGAGAACGAGCCGGTGCTCGAGGGATGCGAGAAGCGTTTCATCGTCAACCGCATCGTCAATCCCGATGAGCACGCGGCGATCGTGGCACTGCTCGAGTCGCACGATCAGCCCTACATCGACATTCCCTTCGACGAGCAGACGTACGCGTCTACGCCGTGGGACTTCGAGGGGTTGTCGTTTCCCGGCTTCACCCGATCCGAGGATTTCCACGCGCTGAGCGAGGCGGAACAGGGCCGAGTGATGATGCGGCTCTATCGGCATCGCAACCTTTACGTCATGAATAACAACGGTGCCCGCAACGTGGCCCTCGACGAGGGCTGCCAGCTCGCCGATTGGGTCCTGCCGTGGGATGGCAACTGTTTCGTGACGGCCGCGGCATGGACGGCGATCCGGGCGGGGATCGAGGCGTCGGCGCAGCAACGCTATTACATCGTGCCGATGGCCCGGATCACCGATAATCAGCAGCTGCTGGCAACCGACTTTCGCCCCTCCGCCGAGGAAGAACCACAGCTCGTATTTCGCCGCGATGCGGTCGAACGTTTCGATGAGCGCCATCCTTACGGGCGTCGTCCGAAGGTGGAACTGTTGTGGCGGCTTGGCGTGCCCGGACGCTGGGATCGCTGGAAGATAGAACCGTGGGATCTGCCTTGTCCGGCCTATGCGCCGCAGGCCGGGCAGTTCGCTCAGGCGGGATGGGTGGCCAGGCTGGAATCGGGTAAGGCGCATCTGGAAGGCGACCCTTCGCGGGGGCTGGTGGATCGGGGCGTCGCCCGGGTCGAGGCGGTAACGGGTTTGCTTGATCGTCTCGATGCACGATTCATGGCAAGTCACCGCAGCACCGGGTCGCTACTGTTCTACGACGGCAATGCGCTGCTCGCGCCGGGAGACCGGGCTGGGGACGCGGAACTGTTCGAGGAGGCCGCGGCCGCGCTCGCTCGCGGGCCGTTCTCGGTCGTCGACAAGAGCACGTTGGCGCCTAGCGGGGATCCGCACGACTATTGGCATCCCGCGCCCTATTACTGGCCCAGCCCGATCCTCCCCAAGTGGCTGCCCTATATGCCGCGCGACGGGGTCAGGGTGCCCGGCACCGTGCTTTACGCGCCTGAAAGCGATCAGTACGACCGCACTCGGCTCCAGCGCCTGTTCGACGATGTCACGACCTGCGCCATTGCCTGGGCCCGAAGCGGCGAGGCTCGCTATGCACAACACGCAGCGACCCTGATTCGGGTGTGGTTTATCGATCCAACTACGCGCATGAATCCGCACTTGAAGTATGCGCAGGTGCGCCAGGGCCACGACCGCAATCGGGGCAGCAAGTCCGGTATCATCGAAATGAAGGATATCTACTTCCTGCTCGATGCCGTCCGGCTGGTCGAAAGAGCCGGGGCGCTGGCAGACGCCGATCGCGAGGCGTTCAGACTGTGGTTGCGAAGCTATCTCGAGTGGTTGCGAACGAGTTCGCAGGGTCGTGCCGAGCGGCGTTCGGCCAACAATCACGGTACCTACTATGATTTACAGATCGCTGCGATCGCGTCGTACCTGGAGGATTACGCGCTAGTCTCCACCACGTTACGCGACAGTCGGGAGCGTATTCTCGAACAGTTCGACGAGGCCGGTGCACAGCCCGAGGAGCTCAAACGCACGACGACCGCGCACTACTGCTGCTTCAACCTGCAGGGCTGGGTCTACCTGGCATTGCTGGCCGAGCGCCACGGTCAGGATCTGTGGCACTTTCGTGACGACCGGGGGCGCGGTCTCGAGAAGGCGTTCGAATGGCTTTTGAGTTTCGAGGGACGCGACTGGCCGTGGCGTCAGATCGATACTTTCGACACTGACCGCTTTCAGCCGCTGCGTGCCGCTCATGCTTACGCTTATCATCCGGCCTCGGTCAGCGGCGATATCCCCGCGCCCCGGCAGTCCATCCGCCTGTATCATCCTCATGACGGCGTTCGACCCTGGTGGTTTCTGGGGCGAGAGGGAAGAGGTAACGACGATTTCGATGCACAACGGCGAGGCTCATGAATCTCTATCGCGCTAGCTGGCGGCACTTGCGTTGGTTCGCCAGCGTCTGGCGGCAGCTCATTCGGCATACGCCGTTTGCGGCGCCGATGACGGCGGGTACGCTGCTGATCTCGCAGCTCGCTCAGGTGGTCGCCTTTCTGCTGCCTTTGAAGGTGATCCTGTTGCTGGGTGGCAACGGGATTCCCCGCTATTTCCAGGGTTTCGTCACCATGGAGACGCGTTCGCTCTGGATCGTGCTGCTCTGCGCCGGTGCCGTGCTGCTCTTTGCGGTGTCGCAGTTCATGGATTGGCTGGCCGACCGGCAAAGCCAGCGGGGCGCGCTGGTCGTATTGGACAACGCCCGCAAGATCACGCTGTTCAATGATCAGGATGCCGGTGTGCGCGAACAGTACCGTCGGCTTTGCGAGGCGATGGCGGAGGGGGCCATGGCCCTGGTGGGGTTCGGCGTGGGGCTGTATCTGTTTCCCACCCTGTTCGCCTTTCTCCTGCTGGTGGTCGTGGTCATGGCCGGTGCGACGCTGGGGTTGGCATCGGTAGGCAGCGCCGACTACCGGCATCGGGTCGAGCGCTGGCTCAACGCCAACAGCAAGGGGCTATTGCGGATTCTGGGCTCTTCGGGTTTCCTGCTGGGCTTCCTGTTTCTGGTCTTCGAGTTCTACCGCTTGAGCGAGCTCAATCTGCTCATCGCCATCATCAGTCTGATTCTGAGTCGACGCATCTTTCAGTCTCTGACCAATTTCGTGAACGGACAGATTCGTCTGGCCGAGCAGCGTCAGCGGGTCGATGCGCTGTTTTTCCATGAACGCCAGTTGCAGAGTGACACCTCGCGCGGCGGTCAGCGCTTCTGGGAGCTTTTCGCACCCGCGGCCCGGCTCGCGCGCAGCCGTGAATGGATCCGCGCACGAGGAGGCCGCGATGCCGTGGCATCGTCTCGCTGGTGGGATGGCGGCCAGAGCAATGTGGCCTGGTTCGCATTGGCTGAGGAGTCATCGGTTCGTGAGGCTTCGACTCGCGAGCCGTCGGATCGCGAGTCGATCCTCGAGAAGATCTATCTTCCCAGACAGCGCTCTCAGGGCAATCACGAGACTTACCTGCTGGAGCGGATCGATCTGGGGGCCGTTCACGCGCCGCGTCTTCTCGACAAAGGACAGATCGAGGAGTTTCTCTGGCTGCACCTGCTCTGTCCGCCAGGCGCAGCGGTCCCGCGCGAGCGGCGGGGTGAAATGCAGCGCAGAATCTTGTTCGATCTCTGGTGCTACGTACCGCCGGAGGAGATCGTCGATAGTTATCTGCGCTCCCATCCGCCGCTGTGGGCCCGCGTCGATCGTGCCCTGGTGGACAAGGTGCTGCTGGCCGCCGAAGAGCCAGCGGAACGTGAGCTGGTGGAAGCCTTCCAGCGCCGACTCGAGGAGATGCAGCGTCGGTTGAAGGCGGTACCGCTGCATATCTACAACCCCGATGTCAGCGACCGCAACATCCTGCTCGACGAGCAGGATTCGCCCTGTGTGCTGTGCTGGGGGCGATGGAGCCTGGAACCGATTGGTGCCGGCGCGACGCCACGTTATCTCGTCCAGGCCCGGGAGGGTGAGATGATGGGTGCGCTGAGACAGCGCCGGAAAATTTCGCAGAAGGTCACCGACCGAGATTTTCTGCTTGCTGCCGGGCTGCATGAGCTGGAGCGACTGATCGAACGCCAGCAGTATCGACGGGCACTAAGGCACATGGAGCACGTGCTGCAGGATGTCTATCCGCCACCGGAAGCCACGCCGGCGAGCGCCTCATGAGAGCGCTTCTGGTTGCCTCCTTCGGCGGACATCTGGTGCAGCTCGAACGGATTGCGGCGCATCTCTCGCTGGGCTCGACCGTCTGGGTCACGACCCGGCCGGCATCGATGGATCAGCCCCATCACGTGATCACGGATTTCAACAAGACCACGCTCTGGCGAGCAGGGCGTTGCGCCGTCGATATCCAGCGGATACTGCGCCACGAACGCTGCGATGCGGCAATCAGCACGGGTGCCGCACCGGGGCTACTGTGTCTGGCGTTGGCCCGGCTCGGGGGCAGCTACACTATCTGGATCGATAGCGTGGCCAATGTCAGGCGGCTATCGCTCTCCGGACGGCTAGCGACGTGGCTGTGCCACGAGACACTGACGCAATGGCCGGAAGTCGCCGCCAGTCATCGGCGCGTCTCCTATCTGGGAAGCGTACTGTGATTTTCTTGACCGCGGGTGGCCAGCTGCCTTTCGATCGTCTGGCCGAAGTCGCACTGGAAGGTGCGCGTTCGTTACCGGAAGAGCCGGTCATCTATCAGGCCGGGCCAGGCGGCACCGCCTGGTTCGAGCACAGGGACGTGCCGGCCAACCTGGCGGTCGAGGAATTCATGGAGGTGGGTCGCCACCGGAAGCTGATGGTCGAGGCGCGCTGGGTAGTCAGCCACGCCGGCATGGGAAGCCTTCTGCCCCTGTTGGAGCAGGCACGGCCGGTATTGGTTTTTCCGCGCCTGAAGCGCTACCGGGAGCATCGCAACGATCATCAACTGGACACGGCGATAGCGATGCGTGAACGCTTCGGCCTGGCGTTCTATACCGAGTCGCAGGCGCTGATTTCACAGCTCGCGCAGACCCTGTCTGCCACTGACGACAGTAAATTGGAACTTATCGAGCGGCGACGCGAGGAGTTTGGACATCGATTGCAGGGAATGCTGGAGAGTCGGGTGCGCTGACGCGAGATTGTCTCGCCAATCGCCCGGGTTAGGGTTTTCAGTCAAGGGTAAGGAGTGCCCGCGGACGTGAGCCAAAGAAACGTATTACTGCTGTTCATCTCGTTGATGGATATCGCCGCTTTGGCGGTATCCGGGGTGTTGATGTATGGCCACCGCTTCGGCACGTTCGATCTTCACGAACGTTATCAGTGGGCAATTCAGGTCATCGCGATCATCATCATTCTGGTCGGCGTGCTGATCGATGCGTATGGCAACTGGCGGGTCAAGCGACTGGGGCGAATTCTCGCCGACCAGGTGATCATCTGGTTGATAGCGGCCGCCGTATCGACGACGGTCATCTATTTCATCCATGCGGCAGAGCGCTACTCGCGACTGTGGCTGGTGCTCACGTTCCTGATGTCGTTCGCGATCAGCGCGTTGGGCAGAATCGTGCTGCGCACGGCCATGGGCCGGTTTCGACTCAAGGGCCGCAACCGGTGCCGGGTGTTCATGATCGGCCCGGGGAAGACGTTGCTCAACGTGACGCGGCACATGCGACGCGAACAGAGCGCGGGCTTCTCGGTCTGCGGCGTGCTGCGCCTGGCGAGAACGCCCAGCGCCCAAGAACTGGATGCGCTCGCGCGGCGGGTGGAAGCGTCGAAAGCGCAGGAGGTCTGGATCTGCATGCCGCTCAACATGGGCAACGCGATTAAGGCGATCATGCACTCGCTGCGCCATCAGACCGTGGAGATTCGATTTTTCCCCGAGCTTTCGGATCTGCCGATACTCAATCACAAGGTCAGTGAGGTGGTCGGTCTCTATGCCATCGACCTGAGCGTCAGCCCGATGACCGGGCCGGCGCGGTTCACCAAACGGCTCGAGGATCTGGTGCTGGGCGGGTTGATCACGATCTGCATCCTGCCATTCTGCGTGGTCATCGCGATTGCGATCAAATGCTCCTCCCGGGGGCCGATTCTGTTCAAGCAGTACCGGACCGGGATCAACGGCAAGCGTTTCAAGGTCTACAAGTTCCGTTCGATGCGCTTGCACGGCGATACGCGGGGCTTTCTTCAAGCACGACGTGACGACCCTCGATTCACGCGGATTGGTGCCTTCCTGCGAAGAACGTCGCTGGATGAACTGCCTCAGTTCTATAACGTGTTGCAGGGGCGGATGTCGATCGTCGGCCCACGGCCTCATGCGCTTTCCCACAACGAGCACTACAAGGAGCTCGTGGAATCCTATATGCAGCGTCACAAGGTCAAGCCGGGAATCACCGGATGGGCGCAGGTGAGCGGATATCGGGGGGAAACCGATACGATCGAAAAGATGCAAAAGCGCGTGCAGTACGATCTGTGGTATCTGGAAAACTGGTCGCTGAAGCTCGACCTGAAGATCATTTTTCTGACGGCCATCAAAGGCTTCTTCGGCAAGAACGTCTATTGAAGGTGAGGCGCCGCCGGCAGGCGCCCTCCTGCCCGACGACACAGTGGTCGCACGGCGAACGATGAATTGGGAAAGGATGCACGATGAACAACGAGACGGACGATCAGATCGCTGCGCTGGAAAGGCTTATTGCCGAGACGCGACGGGCTCGGGGCGAGCTGGGTGGCAAGTCTTCCCCCGCGAACGGCAAACCTGCCGGTGAAGCGGATTCGGGTCGAGCTAGCTCGGACCCGACGCTCCAGGGCTTGCACCGCCAGCAGAAGCTGCTGCAGCAACTGGCACGCGAGCTCGAACGCCAACCGGGACGCCGCGAAGAGTCTGCCAAGCCGAACGCCGTGCGCCGCCTCGAGCCGGAAAAAGCGGGTGGCGACGTCCCGCATGGCAGGCGTTCGGCTACCGAGCGTGAAATCGAGGGACTTCAGCGACGATTGGCTCGGAGTCAGAAAGAGATCGAGGAGCTGCGGCGCAAGCAAAGCAGTATTCTTGCCAGCCGCTCGTGGCGCGTCACCGCGCCCTTGCGCGGTGCCGCCGTGATGTTCGGCGGCAAGCGGCGGCTGCAGAGCCAGCGTCAGGCACTCCATCGTCTCGACGAGAATACCGAGCCGACGGGCGAAGTGTCGGTCCGCGCCGAGCGCAAGCAGGATCTGAAGGAAAAGAAAAAGCACGCCCGCAAGCGCGTGACTCATGCGCGCGTGCATCTCTATACGCTCGGTTTCGTGGAGCGCGGCGTGCAGGAGCTCCAGTTGCTGACCGAAGATCGCGTCAACGCGTTCATGGCGCCGTGGGCCGAATGGGAGCTGGCGCTTTGGCATGCCTCCCATACCGAGGTCAGCGCCAAGCGTCAGGCCCTCGAGCATATCCGCCGCTATCGCGCTCATGATTTCGAGCTGTTCAACGAGTCCGCCATCGCCGTGGTCGAGGCCGAATGTCTGGAGGCCATCGGTGAACGCGACAAGGCCGTGGCATTACTGGAAAGCCTGCGTTCGACGAGGCTCGACGGTGACGTGCTGCTGGGGCTGGCGAATCTGAAAGACGGTGACGACAAGCTCGCCTCCATCAATCAGTGTCTCGCACAGTCGGCGATCGAGACGATCCGCTTCCTGCCCGACGATGGCCATGCGCTCTACGATCGCATCGCGGTCGACGGCTGCGAGGTCATGGCCGATCCGCTCGGCGAGCTGCCGAGGGTCACGGTGATCGTCCCCGTCTTCAATGCGGTAGCGACCGTAGAGCAGGCGATGGAGTCGCTGCTCAAGCAGACGTGGCCCAATCTGGAGGTGATCGTTTCCGACGACTGCAGTACCGATGGCACCTTCGAGCGGGTCAAGGAGTACGAAAGCCGGTTCGAAAGATTGATCGTCATTCGCAACGAGCAGAACTCCGGACCTTATGTCGCCCGTAACAACGCCCTGAAGATCGCCACCGGAGACTTCGTGACCTGTCATGATGCCGACGACTGGTCGCACCCGCGCAAGATCGAGCATCAGGCCCGTCATCTGGTGGATTCGCCGGCGGTGTTCGCCAACACCTCGCAGCAGGCGCGGGCGTTCGAGGATCTGCGATTCCATCGCCGTGGCAACAAGGGTTACTACATTCAGTTCAATCTGTCGTCACTGATGTTCCGGCGCGAGTCGGCGCTCGAGACGGTCGGCTACTGGGATGCCGTCCGTTTTGCCGGCGATTCCGAGTATCTGGCCCGGATCAAGAAGGCGTTCGATCCGGAGGCGCTGGTCCATCTCGATACCGGGCCGCTCTCGTTCCAGCGACAGTCGGCCGATTCCCTGACCAGTTCGAAAGGTTCCGGCTATAACGGCTACAAGTATGGCGCCAGAGCGGCCTACGAAGAATCCCATCGAGCCTGGTACGACAAGCCGGTCGATCTTTACGACGATCCCGACAAGCCGCAGCGTCACTTCTTCGTGCCGGGTTCGATGCGGCCGCGGAAACCCGAAGCACGTCATTACGATGTCGTGCTGGCGTCGGATTTTCGGCTTTCGGGCGGAACGACCTCTTCCAATGCCGAAGAGATCAAGGCCAATCACGCCATGGGGTTGAAGACGGCGATCGTGCAGATGTCCTGTTACGGCTTGCGCATCGATCGTCGCATGGAGCCCAAGATTCGCGAGCTGATCGAAGCCGGTCAGGCGGAGCTCATCGTGTTCGGTGAGAGCGCAAGCTGTGACGTCCTCGTCATCCGGCAGCCCTGGGTGCTGGAGGATTATCAATCCTGGCTGCCCGACATTCGTCCCGGCGCCGTTCGGGTCATCGTCAACCAGCCGCCCAATCGGGATTACGGCAGCGAGAGCGCCACGCTCTACCATATCCCGCGCTGTCGCGAAAACGCCGAGCGCTACTTCGGGACCAGCGGCGTATGGCACCCGATCGGGCCGCTGGTGCGCAAGGCGCTGGTCGAACATCACACAGACGATTTGAAAGACATCGTGCTGAGCGACGAAGACTGGCCAAACATCATCGATGTCGACGAATGGCGACGTGGCTCACGGCCTGCGCCGCACTCGCGCATCAGGGTCTGCCGGCTGTCGCGTGATCACGTGTTGAAATGGCCGGCGGACCTCGAGACGCTGACTCAGGTCTACCCGACGGACGACGCGTTCGAGGTGCACGTGCTAGGCGGCGCCGACACGGTTGCCTTGATGATGGGTGGCCAGTTACCGGAGAACTGGTCCGTTTCCGCTTTCGGCGCAGAGCACCCCCGAGAGTTTCTGGCCCGCTACGACGTGTTCGTCTACTACACCCACCCCGACTGGGTGGAGGCGTTCGGGCGCGTCATTTTCGAAGCGATGGCGGTGGGGCTGCCGGTCTTTCTGCCCTGGGATTACCAGCCGCTCTTCGGCGAAGCCGCGATCTACGCCGAACCGGCGGAGCTGCAGCAGCGGGTGAAGGCACTGATGGCCGACCCGGAGGCCTACGCCAGGCAGGTCGAAATCGCCCACGCCTACGTGCGCGAGCGGTTCGGCTACGCCGCTCACGCCGAAAGGCTCGAAGCGGTCAGAGCCGAACAGCAGGCTGCCCCGTCGTTGCCGCCCGCCGGCACTGATGTCAATTCCGAGCCGCCGCAGTGATACATCGTCGGCATGGCGACTCGCCGTCCGGTGACAGTAAACAGGAGTAGTCATGTATCCCGAGGGATTGTTTGTACTGACCTCGCCCCAGCATTCGGAGATTCCGGATATTCTGCTGGGCAGCGTTTTTCATCGACGCGACGTGCTCCTGGGTAGTCAGGGCCTCGCCGATTACTTGCGTCGGCACCCGGCAGCGGATGTCCGCGAGTTTTCCGAGGGCCGTTTCATTCTGGTGAGAAACGAAGGCGGACGGGTCGTCATCAAGACCGACGATCTCGCCCAGGACACCGTCTATTACTTCTCCGATGCTTCCCGAGGTCCGGCCTACTGGGCAGTCTCCAACTCGCTGCTGGCGCTGACGCGACAGCTCCGCTACGACGGCTTTTTACCCGGATTTCACGAAGCCGCGACACTCGGGTTCTTTGCCGGCAATCAGTCGCTGTGGGGCGGGCAGCCTCTGTCACTGAATACCCTCGTGGACGGCGTGCGTTTCATTCCCGCCGGTCGACATCTGGAAATTGCACCGGGCGGCTTGCCGCAAGTGACGCTATCGCCGACGCGAGCCGATCGCCAAGGGCTGGACTATGCCGAAGGGCTGATGGAGTACGTGAGGGATGTCCAGGGCCGGGTTCAGGCGCTGGTCAGCCACGGTTATCGCTTCAATCTCGGTCTCTCCGGCGGGATCGATAGCCGCATGAATTTCGCGCTGATGCGACCGTTCCTGAACCCCGACAGCGTTCGAGTCCACAGCAACCAGCAGCGCAGCGAAGACTTCGAGGTCGTCCGCAAGATACAGGGTCACTACGATTTCCCGATCGACGGTTTCGCCTCCCGCAATGGTAGAAACTCGGGACGCGACAACGTGATGACCTGGATGTCGGGTGTGCTCGGCGCCTATCTGCCGGTACGCATGCCGATGCGGAACCGGAATATTTCCAGCACTTTCAACGTCCACGGCGGCAACTTCCGGGCGGGCATCTATCACATCCAGCCACTCAAGAAACGGGCGAAGAATCTCGCACGTCACTTCGATTCCAGGGAGCAGGCGGAAAAAGTCGAACGCGAATTCTACGGCTTCTTCGATAGCGTCGGTGTCGATGTCGACGATCCGATTGCCCTGGATCATCACTACATCAATACACGCGCCCGATTTCATTACGGTCTCAACTGGTATCGGCAGCTGGATCAACCCCTGTTCACGCCGCATCTTTCGCGCCAGCTGTTCGATCTCTATCACCGGCTAGAGCCCGAGCAACAGGAGGGGGAAAAGTTGATCTACGACCTGTTGTCTTTGACCGATCCCGACCTGATCGATTTTCCTTTCGATTCGCCACAGAAAGGGTTTTCCGACGCTGTGCGCCGGCAACGCTCGTCGCTGTCGCCGCAGGACCTCGCCGCGCGTGGCGTGCCGGAATTCGAGGTGCACGGCGCCCTGTCGCCAGCCGAAGCTGGCGAGGATCATCCTGAGGCCGAGGCTGAATTCATGGCGCTGGTCGACGAGAAGGTTGCCGAGCATTCGGCACGACTGAAGGGGGCAGGTCCCATGCTCGATGCCGCGATCGACGAGCTGGAAAAACACGCCAAGCTCAGCGGCACCAAAGCTTCCCATCGGTATGCGGCGTTGGTCGTAACGTTGGGGGAGTTTGATAATCTTATAGGCTACAATTTAGAAATTTAGAGAGAACTATGCATATGTGTGCTGAGAAAGATGATGCTAATACGCTTACGATAACTTGTAATGATAATTTGGAGGATTTGAGGTTCTTTAGAGGCTTGGCAGTAATTGACGATAAAGTGGTTGTAGGGGAAGTAGGGGCTAAGCAGTATTTCATCGAGCATAGTGACGAAGACGCAATAATCGATGCGGATGGACGTTTCTTTGCAGCTATTAAGCTTAAAGATAAAGCCGTTGTGTGTGTGGATAGGTTTTGCCAAGACAGTGTTTTTTATTACTCTTCTCGTGGTTATTGGGCCGTCTCTAACTCTTTGCTGGCTCTAACCGAAAGGCTTTTTTACGATAGTGTAAAAGTGCGTTTTAACGAGAGAGTGTTGGCGGGGCATTTTATCGCTGGAAGAGGATTGTGGGGAGGGCAGGGTCTTTCTCTCAATACGATGATAGACGGTATTAAAGTAGTTCCTGCAGGAAGTTATATTGAAATTAAAGAAGCGGGAGGGTTTTCCATTTTAGAGAGACCAGCTCGTGAAGCTGCTCTTGAAAAATCCTATTGTGAGCTCCTGCGCGATTACGTATTTCATATAAGAAGCATCGTTGTGACGCTTTGTGAGCATGGCTATTATTTTAATGCTGGGTTGAGCGGGGGCATGGATAGTCGCCTAAATTTTGCAATGTTGTGGCCTCTTGTAAAAAAAGGCTTTCCAATTAAGGTATATACTAATCATAATAACGAAGAAGATGTTAAAGTCGTTTTTTCACTGCAGGAGCGATTAGGGTTCGAACTAAAAGGATACACAAATAATGTGAACGTGACATCGGGAAGAGTTGCATATCGTAATTGGCAATTAGGACAGATGGGAAGCTATTTTCCAATTTCTCTAGGGCTGGCTGCAACTCCCAGTAATCCGTTGTTTAATGTACATGGCGCGTCTTTTAAGGGTGTTAAGCATAGACGGTTAGCGCCTTATACAAGAGGGAGACGTTTAGCCGAGGAGATGTCGGACCCCAAGCTCGGTGAGCTAGTTCGCCAAGAATTTTTAAGCTTCTTCGAAAAGTTAGGAGAAGATATGTATGCTCGAGATGCGATGGATACTCACTATCTCAATACACGTGCACGTTATCACACTGGAATTAGCTGGTATCATAGTCTAGATAGAGCTCGCTTTACGCCGCAGCTTTTCCACCAGTATTATCGACTATACCAACTGCAAACGGAGAATGGAAAATACAACGATAGACTCGTCTACGATATTTTTCAGATGACAGTACCTGAATTGGCAGATCACGAGTTTGAGGTCGAGAATAAGGGGTTTTCTGAGCTTGAACTGGTCCCAGAACGAAATATTCAGCCTGAAAAGGATGTGTCTTGGAAGGTCTTGGAATTTTACGGCAAGGCACCAGTTGCTCCAAATCCTGACGAAGTGAGTCGAACGCAAGATGAGCTCAAAGAAGAGTTCACAAAATTGTTGGAGAGAGATGTAGTGTTTTATGCGTCTAAGTTGGGTGCGCAAGGCAACGCGTATTTCAAGAGGTTGGCTGATGAGGCTCTAGACGATATCGAGAAAAATAAGTCGTTGATCAAGCGTCAGGCATCTTCATTATTAGTGGCGGCGGGTCGTTTCCATGAGTTTGTCGATGGTA
This sequence comes from Salinicola sp. MH3R3-1, assembly GCF_001937155.1. Classification (NCBI taxonomy): domain Bacteria; kingdom Pseudomonadati; phylum Pseudomonadota; class Gammaproteobacteria; order Oceanospirillales; family Halomonadaceae; genus Salinicola; species Salinicola sp. MH3R3-1. The sequence continues at coordinate 100,077 of NZ_MSDP01000016.1, forward strand.
ATCAAGAAATTACTTTCGACGAGAAGCGTACTAGTAATGTTCGCTAGTGGTTCGATGGGCTCCTATATTTTCAAGTTAGCTATATGATGGCGCAATTTAGAAAACGGAGTGATGCCAGTAGCATACACTCCATTTTTTTCTAAATAAAATCTTAGGAGCATGAACGTTGTTTTTGGATTCGGATCTATGCCAAAATTCTAGTTTTACGTAAAGTCAAGCAGCATGGGAAAGTCTAAAAAAATAGTTGCTAATTCACTGCTGTCAGCTATCTCCCATCGTTCAACATATTTTGTCTTTACTCCTACTTTACCACGGTTCAATGTATCATTGTCTCCGTGGTTGACCAGGTAAGCTGCCATAAATCCTGGATAAGTTGATAGAGCACGACCATGTTTTTCGGCGATATCGGCGTAGTCACCATGCCTTCTGAACTGCATGAAATAACAGTTTTTATCTTTTGTGTCACTAGGTAAGTCATTGAGCGTGAGATAGATCACCGCACAGGAGCCACAATGTTTCCAAAATGGAGTATTGTCCCCTCCCATAGGTGCCACTTTTCCACTTTCGCAATCGAACATGTAGCCATATTCGACAAGATAGCCGCTTTTGTTGTTGTCTTTTAGAGTGAATTCTACCAAGCTTGGATGAACTAGGTCGTCTGCATCAAGATGCATAAAGTAGGTCTCTTCGCCCAAATAGGTCCTGAGCGATAATCCTAACAGTCGCTTCTTAGCTGGCTTGTCGTTTCCGATCTTGCCAGTCTCATTTGAAATAGAGGGTGGCAAGAAATCAGCTAAGATGAACTCGACATCTAATCCGCTGGTGTCTACGTTAGGGATCTCATGACAAGTAATTAGTACTCTGAAATCTTTCGATGTCTGCCTTCTAAGTGATTCAAATGTGCGAGCCAAGTTACGGCAAACGAGAGTCCAGTCACGACTCATCGCACGTGACATTAACGGGATACCAAAGTGGAAGCTGGGCATGAGTGTCACTAGTATTTGGAAGGTTAAGTTTAAATTAGGAGAAGCGCTGATCTTTGGTCTATTCTAATGCCAGTGAGGAAAGGGTTCAAGTCTAGCGCAGGGGTGTGAGGGTGAGTCAGTTGTCATTAATGGTTGCTTCGGCCTGCTAATTTTTCCTGATTCCCAGGGGTTTAGCGAGTGTCGGTTCAATATCCGCGGTTGAAGTTTGGTTTTAATTAGCGAACCATTGATTGGCTTGCAACGCTGCAGATATTACGAGCCGTATCGACATTTAAGATGTGTGATCAGGATACCTGTTTCCGGTATGATTGCTGTTAATAATAATTTTGTATCTTGTGTAGTATGTGGCCCGCTAAGGCTAACGAGGGCGTTGAGTTTTCTCCTGAGCTCAATGGAGAATTTGATGTGCAGATATAATGCACTGCTATGCAAGTTGGTATTGCTATAAATTTGGCTGAAAAAAGGCCGGCTTGCGAATGCTGGAGAGTTGGCTGGGCTAAAAGGGCGGGTCGCGGTGAGCGCGCTGACGTTTGCCTGCCTCAGTCCACCACGCGAGATCATCGGCAAACCGGCCGAAAGCGCGTTCGAACGAGGCGCCGGTATCGCCGAGCGGTGTGCCATGTTCATCCAGCGTGTTGCCGATCTGGCCGACTGCGACGGTGCTGGAGATAACCACCATGCCCATCTCGGCCAGCGTGCCGTGCCAGACCAGATTGGCGTGGGCGCCGCCTACGCGTCCGGCCGAATAGCTAATGATGCCGGCTGGGCGCCAGAACCACTCTTCCAGGAAATGATCGGTCAGGTTCTTGAGCCCTGGCTGCATGCCCCAGTTGTACTCACCGGTGACGAAGACGAAACCATCCGCTTCGCGAATCTTGGCGGCCAGGGTTTCCATCGCCCCTGGCGCTTCGCCTTCGGGATACTCCTTGTACATTCGATCCAGCATCGGCAGGTCGATCTGCATCGCATCGATCAGTTCTGCGTCGAAACCCCGCTCGTTTAGGGTGCGCACGGCATAGTCGGCGAGCCGAATGCCGGCGCGGTCGGATCGATAGGAACCGTAGAAGACGAGGATTTTATCAGGCATGGAATGATCCTTCCTTCGGTGGGCATCTATTTTGGGCAGAACATCGTGACCTGAACAAGACAACTCATCGAAGCCGCTGTACCTCTGCTCCACCTCTCGTCCGATGCATTCTCACCGAGAATGCCGAAGCAGCCCAGATCAAAAGATCGCGGGCTGACACGCTACTGCTCCTGGGGGGCGGCGACATATTGCCGCCAAGCATGGGCTTCACGAAAACCGAGCATGTCGCGGATCTTACGATTCGAGTACAGCGCCTCGTATTCGCTCAGTTCGCGGCTCATGGGGACTTCGGGATAGAAGCGCTCGATGATCTCTCGGGTCGTCAGGTTGACGGAGTTATCGTCGTTGCCGGCGTTGAAGATCTGATAGCCCAGGCCGTCGGTCGTCAGACAACGGTCGACGATCTGGCCGAGATCACGCGCATCGATGTAGCAGAACACATTGCGTCGCCGCAGCGACGGATCGGCGAAGTAGGCCGGGAAGTTCTCCGCGTATTCGTGGGGCTCGACGACATTACCGATCCGCAGGCCGTAGATGTCGAAGCCTGAGCGCTTCTGGAACGCCTGTGCGGTGCGCTCGTTGACGACCTTGGACATGCCATAGCTATCCATCGGCTCGGTCGGATGCTCCTCGTCCACCGGCAGTACGCGGGGTTGGACGACACCGTCGGCAAAGCAGATGCCATAGGTGGTCTCGGAGGAGGCGAAGACGATCTTGCGAATACCGAGCTTTACCGCGGCCTCGATGACGTTATAGGTGCCAATCGTATTGACGCGGAACGTCTCGTTGTCCGGTTTGATGAGAATGCGCGGGATCGCCGCGAAGTGCACGACGGCATCGAAATGCGGCACGCCGGTGCCCGATTCCAGTTCGTCCAAGGCGGCATAGCTGCTCAAGGCGTTGAACATCTGACCGCTGTCGGTCACGTCGGCGATGAGGTTGTCGACACCGGGATGATCCAGCGGCGTCTGGTCGACGTTGACGACCCGGTGCCCGCGCTCCAGCAGATAGGGCACGACATGACGGCCCGCCTTGCCGCTGCCGCCAGTGAACAGAATACGTTGGGCCATGCCGCTCCTCCTCGAGATCGGATTGATTTGCGCTGTACTTTTGCACTGTACTGAAGGGTAGGCGGAAATCCGGCAGGAGGAAATTTGTCCGTGGAAATGCCGGCGTTTGGCCCTGTATTCGACAATGACATACCTGGGCTGCGTGATCGTCTCATCCTCCGCTAGCGTTTCGCCCTTGGGGTACTCCCTGATGCGGGCGAGCCGGGATTGCCGTCTTGGTCAGGTGATCATGGCTTCGCCAGCGGCAGCGTGAACCAGATGCAGGAGCCGCGGCCGGGCTTGCTTTCGAGTGTCAGCCTCGAGTCGTGACGTTTCAGAACGTCGCAGACGATCGCCAGACCCAGGCCGGTCCCGTCACCGCGCTCGCGGCTATGGGCGGTGCGATAGAAGCGCTGGCATACCAGGGCAACCTCCTCGGGTTTCATGCCGATACCGGTGTCGCGAACGCCGATCTTGAGGGTGTCGACATCCAGGTTGAGGATACGGATCGTGACGTGTCCGCCAGCATTGGTGGCGAACAGGGCATTATCGACCAGATTGGTCAGGGCGTGATCGATCAACTCGACATCCGCGGCCACTTGGGCCATGGCTGCCTCGTTCTCGACCGTGAGGACGATGTCGTTCTCTTGGGCTCTGGGCCGAAATTTGCTGACGATGTCGTTGGCCAATTCGGCAAAGGAGAACGACTCGAGGCTCAGCGCGCGATCAGAGATATTGGCGTGGGACATCTGCGAAAGCTGCGCGGCCAGGCGTGTCAGTCGATCGACATTCAGGCGGATGGCGTCGAGATTTTCGCGGCTGTCGGCCGAGGTCGCGGTGCGCAGCAGTTGTCGGGTGTAGCCGGACAGCGACGTCAGCGGGGTGCGAAACTCATGGGAGAGATTGGCGACCAGTTCCCGGCGCTGGCGGTCGTTGTCGCGCAGTGCCTCTACCTGCGCCTCGATGGTGGCGGCCATCTCGTTGAAAGCCCGGCCCACGCGACCGATCTCGTCGTCGATCCGGTCGGGCACGCGCTGACGGTAATCGCCGCGGGCGAAGTGGCGCACGGCGCGCGTCACGCGGGTGAACCGGCGGGTCAGCAACGCAAACAGCGCAAGCCCCACCACGAGAGTCAGCAGCAGGGCAACGCTGGTGGCGATCAGCAGCGTGCGAGAGATGCCGCTGGTCTCCCAGATATTGGCCATCGAGACCTGGGTATTGGCCTCCAGCCGCACGAACAGGTAGCCCGGTGTGGCTTCGGGGCCGTAGGCCACCGGGGCTACGGAAAACACGCCCTCGCCATCCTGGCAGGGCATGTCCGCGTAGACCGGCAGCATCGGCATCTCCGAGAGCAGTTCGGCGATGGCGCCCCGGTCGACCTGCTCGCCCAGACCGCACGAACCCTCGCTGTAGGCACCGACCACCCGGCCATTCTCATCGAGAACGTATAGCGATAGCGACGGGTTGATGGTCATGATCTGCTGGATGGCGGTATGCACCCGATCGTCGTCGAGACCCTGGCTGAGTGGTGCTCGAAGGGTCTGGGCCAACTGTCTCGCCATATTGATCTGGGAGCGTTGCAGCCATTCGCGGCCCAGCTGGTCGAATTGATCGACCGCGATCAGCGCGGTCGCCGCGGATAGCGCGATCATGCTGGCCAGATAGATGAAGACGATGCGTGCGTAGAGACTGCGATAGGCTCTTCTGAGAAGTGGCCACATGATCACTCGACCGCCGATGTCGGAAGGTCGGTAAAGCGGTAGCCGATGCCCCACACGGTCAGGATGTAACGCGGGTGGGCGGGGTCGTCCTCGATCTTGTTGCGCAGCCGATTGATATGCGTGTTGACGGTGTGATCGTAACCGTCGAACTCCGCGCCCCACACGGCGTCGAGCAGCTCGCCCCGGGAAAAGCCGCGGCCGGGGTGGCGGGAAAAGAACGCGAGCAGGGCGAACTCTCTGGCGGTCAGGGAGAGCGGGCGCCCATGCAGCGTCGCGCGGTGATGGGTGGCGTCGATCTCCAGATCCATGACGACGACGGGATGGGAGTCGGACCGCCTGTGCGCATCGACCGCTTCCCGGCGACGCATCAACGCGTGGATCCTCGCCACCAGAATGTCGGTATCGAACGGCTTGGTGATGTAGTCGTCGGCGCCGATTTCCAGGCCTTCGACCACTTCCCGGGTCCCGGCGAGCGCCGTCAACATGATCAGCGGTATGGCGGCGTCCTCCCGGCGGATCTCACGGCAGACCTGAAGGCCGTCGATGCCCGGCAACATCAGATCGAGAATCACCATCGATGACTCCGTCCAGCGCGATAGTGCCTCCTCGCCAGTACTGACCCAATCGGCCTTGTAGCCGGCCTCGGCCAGTATGGTCTTCAGCAGACGTCCGATATCGGGATCGTCCTCCACACAGAGTATCGAGCGCGGCATGAGCGGCTCCGAGCGATCAAAGGACCGAACATAGCCGAGATGCCCGACCGAGTCATCACGCGAATGTCACGCCTGGAACGGGAGAATCGCACGTTATGGTTTCGTGATGATTGACCCGAAATCCCCGATTACCTTGCTATCACCGCCTCGCTACCGAGGTGGCTACCGACAAGGAATAGGGAGAAGGTCATGATCGCGAATAAATCGAAGTTCCTGCTGGCATTGAGTGCCACGTTGTTGAGCGGTGGCGTGTTCTTCACGAGCCTCGCCAGTGCTCAGGAAACACACACCGATAGCATGTCCCAGGACGGCATGGGGCACGATGACGCCATGAGCCAGGACGACATGAGCCACGACGATGCCATGGGCCAGGACGGCATGAGCCACGACGATGCCATGGGCCAGGACGGCATGAGCCATGACGATGCCATGGGCCAGGATGGCATGAGCCACGACGACGCCATGGGCCAGGATGGCATGAGCCACGACGACGCCATGGGTCAGGACAGCATGGATCACGATAATTGAGCCATGGCCTTCCGGCGGCCGCGGCCGCCGGATGCCGTCTGCGTGACAGCGAGGTGAATCATGCCATCCGGTATCGGCCCCGTCGCCAATCCCAATCCCAAGCCCAACGCCGATTCCAGTTCCAGGCCGGCCTCCGAGCCGGAAGCCTCGGAATCGTCCCGATTGATCAAGCGCCATAGCCTGGGCACTCGGCTGTGGCACTGGACCAATTTCCTCTGTCTCATCGTGCTGCTGATGAGCGGCCTGCAGATATTCAACGCGCACCCGGCGCTGTACTGGGGAGAGCAGTCCGGTTTCTCCGATCCCTTCATCGCGATTCATGCCCAAGCCGGAAACGACGGTGAACAACGGGGCGTGGTACGAGTCGCCGGCTACACGCTCGATACCACGGGCGTGCTGGGGCTCTCCGATGACAATGGACAGCTGCGCCAACGAGCCTTTCCCCGTTGGGCGACGCTGCCGGGGGACAAGTGGCTGACGATGGGAAGAAACTGGCATTTCCTCGCCGGCTGGATCTTTGCCCCTTCGGTGGTGGCGTACCTGCTTTACACCGTGATCAGCCGTCATCGGCGAGGCTCGATCTTTCCCACGCGGCGACAACTGAGAGCCATACCCAGGACGATCGTCGATCACGCGCGGTTCCGCTTTCATCACGAGGCCGAATACAACGGCATCCAGAAGCTCACCTATGTTCTGGTGCTGTTCGTGCTGTTACCGATGATGATCCTCACCGGGTTGACGATGTCCCCCTCGATCAATGCGGCCTGGCCGTTACTGACGGAGCTGTTCGGCGGCCGGCAGAGCGCCAGAACCCTGCATTTCATCTGCGCGTTGTCGCTGATGGGTTTTTTCTTCGTGCATATCGCCCTGGTGCTGGTCTCGGGTGTCTTCAACAACCTGCGCTCGATGGTGACAGGGCGCTATCGCATCACTGAAAGGCCAGCTGGGCCGGTGAATCGGGAGGATTCGCATGAGTAAGCCACAATCGTCCGGGCCGAACCGGAATAGACGCCGACTTCTCTCCGGCATGGCGGCGTTGGGGGCGGGAAGCCTGCTGGCGGGTTGCGACCGGATAGCCGGCAACGCGTCGGTGAAGCGCGCGCTGGGTAGCGTCGAGCAACTGACCTACAAGGCACAGCGGCTGATCGCCTCCCGGCAGGCGCTGGCGCAGGAGTTCGACAAGAGCCAGATCGCGCCGGTCTTCCGTCCCAACGGCACCACCAATCCTCAGGAAGATTATTATCGCGCCTGGGTGGAGAACGATTTCGCCGACTGGCGATTGACGATCGACGGCCTGGTCGAGCAGCCCACGACGTTGTCGCTGGCCGAGCTGAGCGCGATGCCGTCGCGAACCCAGATTACCCGCCATGACTGCGTCGAGGGCTGGAGCTGCATCGGCCAGTGGACCGGCGTGCCGCTGACGGACCTGCTAGACCGCGTGCGTCCGCGGGATCAGGCCAGATTCGTGGTCTTCCACTGCGCCGATCACACCTACGGCGGTAGCGACCTCTACTACGAGAGTCTCGACATGGTCGAGGCCTATCATCCGCAGACGATACTCGCCTATGGATTGAACGATGCCGCGCTGCCGGTAGCCAATGGCGCGCCCCTGCGTCTGCGAGCGGAGCGCCAGCTGGGTTACAAGCAGGCCAAGTACGTGATGCGGGTGGAGCTCGTCGACAGCTTCAAGAACATTCATGGTGGCAAGGGCGGCTATTGGGAGGACAGGGGATACAACTGGTGGGCGGGAATCTAGGTCAATGATGCCGACTTCGCGGGGGCTGCCCTGGCGCTGCCTTCGGCCCGGCTCAAGCGCGAGTCTGATGATTTGGCATTGCCATCTGCTCGCTAAGATGGTCGATCAGCGCACGGGTCTTCGGTGTGGGGTGCTTGCTCGATGGCCACAGAGCATAAAAGGCCCCGTCGCGACTGACGGTATCGGTCAGTACGCTTTCCAGGCGGCCATCGTCGAGCGCGTTGCAAATCGCGAAGTCTGGCAGACAGGCGATGCCGTGGCCGTCGAGGGTAAAGCGAAGATGAGCGTCGAGATTGTTACAGACCATTGAGGTCGGCAGCGCAACGCTGTCTGCCTCGAATAATGGCCACGTCTCGAGCCTGCCAGAGCTCGAGTAGCGATAATGAAGACAGTGATGGTCGGCCAGGGCGGCGGCCGAATCCGGTTTGCCGTGGCGTCGAAAGTACTCGGGAGCGCCGACCAGCATCAGACGAAAGCTGCCCAGTCTTCTCGCGGTCAGTCGGGAATCCACGGGTTTGGCCGCCCGGATGACGGCGTCGAATCCTTCCTCGATGACATCCACTACCCGGTCGGTGAAATCCAGATCCAGCTCGATCTCCGGATAGCGGTGCATGAAGTCACTCAACACCGGCAGCATCAGCGCACCGGCGATCGGTAAGCTCAGACGCAGACGCCCTCGCGGCGCCCGTTGCAACTCATCGAACTCGGCCTGGGCGGCATCGATCTCGGCCAGGATCCGCCGACTGCGCTCTAGGAACCTCACGCCCTCGGCGGTGAGCGTCATGCTGCGAGTGCTGCGATGAAGCAGACGTCCGCCGAGCCTGTCTTCAAGGCGAGCGATGCTCTTGCCAACCGCCGACGCCGAAAGTCCGAGCTGCCGCCCGGCCTTGGCGAAGCTTCGAGCCTCGGCGACCTGCACGAAAACCGTGATGCCGTGGATGCTGTCCATCGATATGCCAACGCCATGAAAATGAATTGCGGACAGAATAGTCCGGGGTGTGCGGAAATCCATCTGTCTTTTTCTGAAGTCGGCTAACGGTTAGGGTCTGCGGCCTTCACTTCGACAGGAATGCCGACATGTTAATAACCCCGACGACAGTCAGGTTTTTCCAGTGGTTCGCCCCGGTATCGAGCCTGTGCCCGGAAGGTGGCTAATGCACCCGGGACGCTCGCTGTTTTTCATCGCGCTGGGGTTGTTCGGGCTTTACGCCGTCGAGTTCGGTGTCGTCGGTGTGCTGCCGCCGATTATCCAACGCTATGACGTCTCGGTCGCTCTGGCCGGGTGGCTGGTGGGTTTCTTCGCCTTGGTCGTGGCGGTGTGCGGCCCGGCGATGGTGTTGTGGCTTTCACGTTACGATCGCCGCAAGATCCTGACCGGCTCGCTGCTGGGGTTCGCCGTGTGCAGCCTGATCTCGGCCTGGGCACCGAGTTTCGGCGTGTTGATGGCGCTACGGGTGCCATCGGCGCTGCTGCACCCGGTATTCTTTTCCGCCGCCTTTGCCGCAGCCGTTTCCCTCTATCCGCCGGAGCGGGCCACCCACGCCACCTCGATGGCGCTGGTGGGCACCAGCATGGGCCTGGTGATCGGTGTGCCGTTGACGACCTGGATTGAGGCAACGATCTCCTACGAGGCATCTTTTTACTTCTGCGCCATCGTCAACCTGGCCGCAGCGATCGGGCTGTGGTTCATGCTGCCGCCGCAACCACACCGGGAATCCACCAGTGGCGCCGGGGCGCTGGCCGTTTTACGCAAACGCCGGGTCTGGCTCTCCATCGCGGCCACGGTCGCAGTCTTCGGCGCGATGTTCTCGGTCTACAGCTATGCCGCGGAATATCTCGGCAGAATTACCGAGTTCTCGAGTCAGACCATCAGTTTTCTGCTGGTCGTTTTCGGTGTCGGTGGGGTGGGCGGCAATCTGTTGGCGGGGCGTCTGTTGGGGAGTCGACGTGCGCTGACCGTGCTGCTCTACCCGGTTGCGCTATCGGTCGCTTATCTGTTGCTGATGACGTTGGGATCGTCATCGGTCGTGGAGATGCTGCCGATTTGCGTGCTTTGGGGGGCCGCGCACACCAGCGGGCTGGTCGTCTGTCAGGTCTGGCTGACCTCGGCAGCGGAAGAGGCGCCGGAATTTGCCACCAGCCTGTTTGTCTCTTCCGCCAATCTGGGAACGGTTTGTTCGTCCTCTTTCAGTGGCTGGTTCATTGGCACCTGGGGGCTGAAGGGGACACTGGTGAGCGGGTGGCTATTCGCGGCGCTGGCGGTCGGTTTCATCGTCATCCGGATCTTGCTCGATCGGCAGCGTCATGGTGTGGCGCGGCGCGTGGCTACATGATCGGGTCGACTCTCTGTCACTCAGCACGTCGCCAATTTTATGGAACTCATCGGATGGTCGCCAGTAGTGGTCAAATCGATCGCGGCTCGCCAGACAACCTTTAACACGCTATCTTTCCTCCCACACAGGGACGATGCGCCAACGAGGGCATCGTCACAGCAACTCCCGATCCAGGAGATGTCATGAGCGATTACACCCCACCCAAAGTCTGGGAACCGAAAGAGAGCGGCGGCAAGTTCGCCAGTATCAACCGTCCGGTCGCCGGTCCGACCCACGATAAGGAACTGCCGATCGGCGAACATCCGTTCCAGCTCTATTCGCTGGCGACGCCCAACGGTGTCAAGGTCACCGTGATGCTCGAGGAGCTGCTGGCACTGGGTAAGAACGCCGAATACGACGCCTGGCTGATCAAGATCGGTGACGGCGATCAGTTCGGCAGCGGCTTCGTTGAGGTCAACCCGAACTCCAAGATTCCGGCATTGATGGACCACAGCGGCGACAAGCCGATCCGCGTGTTCGAATCCGGCTCGATCCTGGTTCATCTGGCTGAAAAGTTCGGTGCCTTTGTGCCGACCGATCCGGCCAAACGTGTCGAGACGATGAACTGGCTGTTCTGGCAGATGGGCAGCGCGCCCTATTTGGGTGGCGGCTTCGGCCACTTCTACGCATACGCCCCGGAAAAGATCGGATACGCGATCGATCGTTTCACCATGGAAGCCAAGCGTCAGCTCGACGTGCTCGATCGTCGACTGGCCGAAACGCGGTATCTGGCGGGCGACGAGTACACCATCGCCGACATCGCGACCTGGTCCTGGTACGGCCAGTTGGCGCTGGGCCGTCTCTACGATGCCGCGGAGTTCCTGGACGTGGAGAGCTACGAGAACGTCCAGCGCTGGGCCAAGGAGATCGATGCGCGCCCGGCCGTGCAGCGCGGCCGCATGGTCAACCGCACCTTCGGCGAGCCGGAAACCCAGCTTCACGAACGCCACGACGCCAGCGATTTCGAGACGAAAACGCAGGACAAGATCGGCGGCTGATTCTATTCTGCCGCCATACGAAGCCCGGCTATCTTGCCGGGCTTTTTACGTTAGGCTTTGTGTGGGTTCTTCAAGAGAAGACAAACCGATTCCATAGCGCCGACGGCTTTCGATAAGGCATCTCAATGAAAACGTTATTTCGGGGTTATCTCGAAACTTCCCTGATCCTGCGAGTGACCATTGCGCTGGTGCTCGGCGTGGCGGTGGGGCTGATCGGTGGGGAAACGATCGCCGCGAGGCTGGCGCCGTTCGGCGATCTGCTGCTGCGACTCCTGCAGTTTCTGATCGTGCCGATCGTGCTATTCACGCTGATCGTGGGGATCAATCAGGCCGATCTGGGGCGTATGGGCCGGATCGGCGGCAAGGTGTTCGTCTATTACGTGGCGACATCGGCCATGGCGATCGTGGTCGGGCTGGCGGTGGCGTCGCTGCTGTCCCCGGGCAATGGCATGACGCTGGACGACGGCGCCAGCGTCGATGTGCCGGACAATCCGGGGCTCGTCAGCGTGTTGCTGAGCATCGTGCCGAACAACATCGTTGGCGCGCTCGCCGAACCCAATCTGCTGGGTATCATCTTTACCGCTTTCGTGTTCGGTATCGCGCTGCTGAAGATGCGCCATCACGAGAGCCGGCACGAACTCGATAGCCGGCCGGGCGAGAAGCTCTACGGAGTCATCGAAGCTCTCAACGCGGTCACCATGAAAGTGATGGCCGGCGTGCTGCAGTACGTGCCGATCGGCGTGTTCGCGATCGTCGCGGGGACCGTGGCCAGGCAGGGGCTGGACACGATTCTTTCGCTCGGCAGCATGGTGGTGGTGCTCTATCTCGCGCTGGCGGTGCACCTGATCCTCTACTGCGTGTTGATGAAGACGGTCGGCGTGCGCCTGGGGGCGTTCTTCCGCGAGGCGCGCACGCCGATGGCCACGGCTTTCGCCACCCAGAGCAGCACCGGCACGCTGCCACTGACGTTGAACGCCGCGCAGCGACTCGGCATTTCGCAAAGTCTGTACGGATTCAGTCTGCCGCTGGGCGCGACGATCAACATGGACGGCGCGGCGATCCGGATCGCGATCTCGGCGGTTTTTGCCGCCAACGTTGCCGGCATCCCGCTGGATTTCATGACCATGGTCGAGATCGTGCTGATCGGCACATTGACCTCCATCGGCACCGCTGGCGTGCCCGGTGCGGGTATCGTGATGATCGCGACGGTCTTTGCCCAGGTCGGGCTGCCGATCGAGACCGTGGCGCTGTTGACCTCGATCGATGCGCTGGTCGGCATGGGCTGTACCGCACTCAACGTCACCGGCGATTTGACCGGTACCGCCATCATCGCCCGCAGCGAGGATAAGCAGGCGGATTCACAGCCCACGGAAGCCACGACGGCCTGATATCGATTCCAGGAAATCTCCCATGGATTCTACCGCGCGCACCAACTACCTGATCATCGGCGGCGGCAGCATGGGGCTGGCGGCGGCCGATTATCTGGCCGGCATCGGCGCAGGGTCGGTGCAGGTGCTCGACGCTCATAGCCCGCCCCACGATCAGGGCGCCCATCACGGCGAGACGCGTCTGATCCGGCTGGCTTACGGCGAGGGCAGCGGCTACGTCCCATTGGCCATACGCGCGCTGGAGCGCTGGCGCGAGCTCGAGCGGGAGACGGGCGAGTCGCTGTTTCTACCCACCGGCGTGCTCAACCTGGGTCCGGCAGCGGCGCCATTCATTCGCCAGGTCGAGGCGAGTGCCCGTCAGTACGATCTGGCGTTGGAGGTGCTCGGCGGTGGCGCGGTCTCGGCGCGCTGGCCGGCGTGGCGGCTCGATGAACGAACGACCGGGGCATTCGAAGCCACTGCCGGCGTGCTCAGGGTCGAGCGCATTCTCGCCGCCTGGCGCCGACGCGTGGAGCGAAGCGCGAACGTGACGCTGACCACCGGTGCCAGAGTCATTCGGCTGGAACGCGGGGAGCAGGGCGGCTATGTAGTCAGCTGTGACGACGGCAGGCGATTCAGCGCCGATCGGCTGCTGGTCTCCGCGGGGCAGCACGTGGCGCCGCTGCTGGCCGAGCTCGGGGTCGACTTACCACTGACTCGGGTGCGCAAAACGTTTGCCTGGTTCGAAGCCGATGAACGTTACAGCCCCGAGCGATTCCCGGGATTCAGCCTTACCGATGATGAGCTGGGTATCTACTACGGCTTCCCGGATATCGATGGCGCTGGATTCAAGATCGGCCGCCACGACAGCGGCCAGATCCTGGCGCCGGGTGAGGCAATGGCGCCGTTTGGTGAGTACCCCGCGGATCTTGCCGAACTGCAGCGGGTCATCGATCGTTATCTGCCTGGCGTCGGCGCACTGCGCCACGGTACCGTCTGCCAATATATTCGCACTCCGGACGAACACTTTCTGATCGACGAACCGCTCCCCGGGTTGATCGTTGCCGGTGGCTTCTCCGGCCACGGCTTCAAGTTCGCCAGTGCCATCGGCGAAACGCTGGGCCAATGGCTGGTCAGCGGTCACGCGGCTTCGGAACTCGCAGGATTTCGGGCGGGGCGATTCACGCTTGCGCGCAATTGAAAGCCGAAGTCGGTGGCTCGACGGGGCGCTGGCCGAGTGCCGATGGATTTCGCGTACACTGACGGTCTTTATGCACACGCGGTAGCACTATGTCCTTCACCCCTTTGCCCTTATCCCCCTTGGTCTCCTCGCCTTTTTCCGCCCTGGCCTGTCCGCTGGACGGCGATCCGATGCACCGCGAAGGTCAGACATGGCGCTGTGCGGCCGGCCATAGCTATGACATTGCCCGGCAGGGCTATACCCATCTGCTGCCGGTGCAGCACAAGCGCTCTCGCGATCCGGGGGACAGCAAGGCGATGGTGGCGGCACGTCAGCGCTTTCTGAACGCGGGCCATTACCAGCCCGTTGCCGACGCGGTCGCGCGTATCGTGCTGGCACGACGGCCTGCCGCCGGCCCGCTTCACTGCCTGGACGCCGGCTGCGGCGAAGGCTACTACCTGCGCCAGCTGGTGGAGGCGCAATCGGATGCGGGAGCAGGGGCTGCGTCACTGTCCCTGCTGGGGTTGGATATTTCCAAGTGGGCGGTGCTGTCTGCTGCGAAGCAGGATAAGAGCGCCGCCAAACAAGAGCGGGCGGTACTGTCTGCTGCGAAGCAGGCGCGCGTGCTCCAGCACGATGCGCATGAGGACGCTGGCGCTACCTGGGTGGTGGCGAGTAATGCCCACTTGCCGGTGCAGTCGAATTCGCTGGATTGCGTGCTGTGCCTGTTCGGCTTTCCGGTCTACCCGGAATTCATGCGCGTGCTGAAGCCGGGCGGCATGCTGGTGCAGGCCGATGTCGGGCCGGATCATCTGCGTGAATTGCGTGAGGTCATCTATCCCAGCCTCAAGGCGGAGCGCGAGCGTTCGGAAGCGGCTCCCGAGGGCCTGATTCGGCACGAGAGTGAATCGATCCGCTATTCGCTGACACTGGATAACGCCGAGGCCATCGCCGATCTGCTGGCGATGACCCCGCATCTCTATCGCGCCAGTGCCGACGGTCGAGCCAGAGCGCAAGCGCTGGATTTCCTCACGGTGACCGTCGACGTGCGCCTGACGCGATTCGAGCGGTCGGCCGACGACGGATGAAAAGCCCCTGCGGTGGCCGGCCGCAACTGATGGTGTCTTCAGCTCGGGTAGGCGTCAGCCCACTGGAGAGCTTCCTCGAAGGGCAGCGCGGGACTGTAGTAGAACCCTTGTCCCAGGTCACAGCCGAGACTCTTGAGGCGTGCCTCGATGGCGCTGTTTTCGACTCCTTCCCCAATGACGAGACGATTGAAGGTCTTCGATAGATCGATAATCGCCGTGACGATCGCCTCGTCCTCGGGGTTGTCGAGCATGCCGATCACGAACGAGCGATCGATCTTGATCTTCTGGGTGGGGAAGGTGCGCAGATAACTCAGCGACGATTGGCCGGTACCGAAATCGTCCAGCGACAGCTGCAGGCCGAGCTGCAGGCAAGCCTGGATGTTGACGACGATGGCTTCCATGTCTTCCTGCGGCGAGATGCTTTCCAGAATCTCAAGGGTGAGCCTTCCCACCAGTTCCCGGTCACGGTTTGCGAGTGCCCGGTGTAAATGGTCGATGAAACCGCTGTCGCGGAAGCTGGAAGGGCTGACATTGATGCTGATCGAGTAGGGCAGGCCGAGCCGCATGATCTCTTCGAGAGCCCTCAGCGCCTCATCGATGACGTACTTGCCGACCTCTATGTCGAGCCAGGTGTTCGCGATCGAGGGGAGGAAGTAGCCGGGAGTCAGGATCTCACCTGAAGGCAGGCGCCAGCGCAGCAACCCCTCGAAGCCAGCGACAGTGTCATGGTGATAGTCGATCTTGGGCTGATAGAAGAGTTCCAACTGCTGTAGTGAGAGCGCCTGCCACACTTCACGGGCGATGGACAGCCGCTCGCGACGGGAGTGATGGAGCCCGAGATCGAAACGGCAGTAGCCGTTCTTGCCGGCTTCCTTGGCAGAGTACATGGCCTGATAGGCATGATGCAGCAGCGCATCCGTATCCTCTTCGTCCTCGGGATAGCCGGTGACGCCCATGCTGGCCGTGAGGCTGTGGACATGCTCCGATATCTGGATCGGGATGCGGATCTGATCCAGGATACGATGGCAGGCCTCCGGTTGGAGCCTGTCACGCAGGATAACGACGAATTCGTCGCCCCCCAGGTGAGCCACCAGGTCCTTCCGGCGCACGGCATCGCGCAGGCGTTCGGCGATGACCCGCAACACCGTGTCGCCAGCACTGTTGCCGTGGGAGTCGTTGATGCTCTTGAATCCATCCAGATTGATCAGGCAGATGGAAAGATGGCCCCGGCACTGCCTGGCCAATGCCAGTTCGGCCTTCATCAGCACCTGAAGAAGGCGCCGGTTCGGCAGTCCGGTCAGGGGATCGATATCGTCGGGGGTCAGACCTGGAGGGCGTCGGGTCAAAAGATGAAGGCCGATTTCGTCCTCGACCTGATTGGCAAGAACGCCAAGCATCTCGAAATTCAGCGCTGATGCCGAAATTGGTGCTGTATCGATGAGACACAGCGTGCCGATGCCGAATCCCTCGATGTCTCTCACGGGCACACCGGCGTAGAAGCGCAGATGGGGCGATCCGACGACCAGCGGATGTTCGACGTAATCGGGATGCATCAGCGCATCCTCGATGACGAGGAGTGCATCGTGGCGAATGGTGTGATGACAAAGCGATAGCGCATCCGGAATAGCGACCGATGCCGAGCCGGTGTCGGTCCTGCACCACTGCAGATCCTCTCCTTCCAGCATCAACCAGGCGTCCGTTACCCGATAGTGCTGCTTGGCGATCCAGCGTATGCGGTCAATTCGCTCTTCAGTTAGCGTGTCGATTCTTCTTGTTTGATGCATGGCCTCTCGACGCCATGTTTCGTAGCAATCCAGATTCACGGTGTGGCACCTCATCGAAAGCCTTCCCAGCCCCATCCGTGTGGCATTTCAGCAACTTTTACTATAGTAAACTTAGCGTTCCGCGATCATCATTGGGTCCTACCACCGGCAGGAAGTTGAATTAATAATTCAATACAAATTTGAACCTTGGTTCAACTTAAATTGAACAAATAGTTCAAATTAAATCAATGGATGAGAAGAGCTTGTTCGCGTTGCGTCTTCAAGCGGCGCTCACCGCCGCCGGATACCAACCTCGCCCTTCGGTATTGGAGCGCGAGTTCAACCTGCGCTACTGGGGATCGCCGGTCAGTTTCCAGGGAGTGCGCCGGTGGTTGCGGGGTGACTCGATACCGTCTCAGGACAAGCTACTGGTATTGGCTGGCTGGTTGGGCATCGAACCTCAGATCCTGCGTTACGGCGAGTCGTCATCGCACATTCGCGGCGCGATGCAGGCAACCTGGGTGATACCCGTGGGAGGAGAGGAAGACGAAATGCTGCGGATCTATCGCGGGCTGCCTGCGGAGCAGCGCAAGCTTCTGCGCCAGGTGGCTCTGACGTTCGCGAAAGCCAATGGATTGCAGCCAAAGGATCCGGAGGAGTCGCCCTGACATTCGTTACCGGGACCGCTTGTGTAGCGCCGCTATTTTGGCGACAACCCCGAACGGTCGAGATGGCAGCTCCGCGTCTTCCGTAATCAAGGGAAGACGCGGCGTCGGTTCATTGTTATCGAGACATCGTTATCGAGACATTGTTATCGGTTCATCGTTATCGGGTCAGCGTTTCTCGGACAGAGCCTGTGACTGCGCCAACTGCTCGCGGCGATAGTCGCCCTGGCGCTCCAGCATCCAGCCGGGATATTCCGCCGGCAGGGCGCTGACCTCGTCGAGCCGGGCAAGCTCTTCCTGATCGAGACGCACCCCGGTTGCAGCGATGTTGTCGTCGAGCTGTTCGAGTCGCTTGGCGCCGACGATGACGCTGGTCACGGCTTTCTGATGCAGTAGCCAGGCCAGTGCAATCTGGGCGACGGAAACGCCCTTGCCATCGGCGATATCGCGCATCACATCGATGCAGTCAAAGCCGCGATCCCGGTTCACCGGCGGGAAGTCGAAGGTGGCGCGACGATCGCCGGCCTGGGCCTCGCCGTCCCGAGTGTACTTGCCGCTGAGCAAACCGCCCGCCAACGGGCTCCAGACCATCAGCCCCAGATTCTCGCTATCCAGCATCGGCACGATCTCGCGCTCGAGGTCGCGGCCGGCGACGGTATAGTACGCCTGCAGCGATTCGAAACGATGCCAGCCATTGTGCTTGGCGATACCCAGCGCCTTCATGATCTGCCACGCCGCCCAGTTCGAGACACCGACGTAGCGAACGTGGCCATGTTCGACCAGCGTATGCAACGCACGCACGGTCTCCTCGATGGGCGTTGCCGGATCGAAGCCGTGGATCTGGTAGAGATCGATGTGGTCGAGCTGCAGACGCTTCAGGCTCGCCTTGACGCCTTCCATGATGTGATAGCGCGAGGCGCCACGGCTGTTGACGCCGCTGGACGGGTGAGCGCCATCACCGCCCGTTGGCCCGAATACCTTGGTAGCCACCACGACATCGTCGCGGGGAATCTCGAGGTTTTTCAATGCCTGGCCGGTGATGATTTCGGATTGACCCTGAGAGTAGACGTCGGCGGTATCGATGAAGTTGATCCCGGCGTCGAAGGCGCGGCCGACCAGCTTGTCGGCGTCCGCCTGCTGCAGGTCACCGATCTGACTCCACATCTCGCCGTTGCCGCCGAACGTCATGGTGCCGAGGCAGAGCTCGGAGACGAACAGGCCGGTGTTGCCCAGCTGGTTATAGCGCATGATTCATTCCTCGTTACTCGTGAAGGATGAGACTGCAGGAAAATGAGTATGGTCGAGCCGGCCAGGTGACGCTGGTTCGATTCCGTCCGATGTTTGCCTAAAGCTGTCGAGGTCAGGCGAGCCGTTTCGTCGAATCAGGGCAGCATGGCGGGCATCATCCGGTAGTAGAGATTGAAAAGGATCCACAGCGTGCCGCCGACCATGATGGTCAGGATCAACACGGTGAACAGGATCAGCTGCAGATCCTCGCGCTTGTTCCGGGCCAGCGTGATGTGCAGGAAAAAGCGAAAGTGGACCACGACCTGAATCACGGCGCAGACGGCGATGACGATATAGAGCGTGCGCGCCGCCGTCTGCGTGTAGGCGGCCAGTCCAAACGGAATCAGCGTCAGTACCAGCGCCAGCCCGAAACCCCACAGATAGGTGCGTAACTCGCTGGATTTCTCCTGGGCTTCCTGCTCGGAAAGTTGGCGATGGCTCATACGATGCCTCCCAGATAGACCAGCGAGAAGATTCCGATCCAGACCACATCCAGGAAGTGCCAGAGGATCGCCAGCCGCATCAGCCCGGTCTTGGTGGGCGTATCGAGACCGTGCACGGCAATCTGGCCGAGCAGGGCGATCAACCAGATGCAGGCACCGGTCACGTGAAGCCCGTGGAGCGGCACCAGGGCAAAGAAAGCGGACAGAAAGCCGCTCCGGCTAGGCACGCCGCCTTCGGTGAACATCTTGTGAAAGTCGTAGAGCTCATGGGCGAGAAAGCCAAGGCCCAGCAGCAGCGTTACCAGCAACCAGGCCACCAGCACCTTGCGGTCGGTGCGATATTTCAGCGTTAGCGACGCCATGCCGAACGTGAAGCTGCTGACCAGCAGCAGCATCGTCTCGATGAAGGCACTCTTGA
>NZ_MSDP01000133.1:0-229 GCF_001937155.1 Salinicola sp. MH3R3-1
TTAAAGGGTCCGTAGGCGGGTGCGTAAGTCAGTGGTGAAAGTCTGCAGCTCAACTGTAGAACTGCCATTGATACTGCACACCTTGAGTAATTATGAAGTGGTTAGAATATGTAGTGTAGCGGTGAAATGCATAGATATTACATAGAATACCGATTGCGAAGGCAGATCACTAATAATGTACTGACGCTGATGGACGAAAGCGTAGGTAGCGAACAGGATTAGAAACCCC
>NZ_MSDP01000134.1:0-292 GCF_001937155.1 Salinicola sp. MH3R3-1
GTGCCAGCAGCCGCGGTAATACGGAGGGTGCAAGCGTTGTCCGGAATCATTGGGTGTAAAGGGTGCGTAGGCGGAAGCCTAAGTCGGGGGTGAAATCCTGCCGCTCAACGGCAGAATGGCCTTCGATACTGGGTTTCTTGAGTTCGGAAGAGGTTGGTGGAATTCGTGGTGTAGCGGTGAAATGCATAGATATCACGAAGAACACCGGTGGCGAAGGCGGCCAACTGGTCCGATACTGACGCTGAGGCGCGAAAGCGTGGGGAGCGAACAGGATTAGAAACCCCAGTAGTCC
>NZ_MSDP01000135.1:0-202 GCF_001937155.1 Salinicola sp. MH3R3-1
GTCGTCTGTGAAAACTCGAGGCTCAACCTCGAGCTTGCAGGCGATACGGGCAGACTTGAGTACTGCAGGGGAGACTGGAATTCCTGGTGTAGCGGTGAAATGCGCAGATATCAGGAGGAACACCGGTGGCGAAGGCGGGTCTCTGGGCCGATACTGACGCTGAGGAGCGAAAGCGTGGGGAGCGAACAGGATTAGAAACCCT
>NZ_MSDP01000136.1:0-230 GCF_001937155.1 Salinicola sp. MH3R3-1
GCACGTAGGCTGGCTGTTAAGTCGGGGGTGAAATCCTGAGGCTCAACCTCAGAATTGCCTCCGATACTGGCGGTCTCGAGTGCGGGAGAGGTGAGTGGAATTCCGAGTGTAGAGGTGAAATTCGTAGATATTGGGAGGAACACCAGTGGCGAAGGCGGCTCACTGGCCCGCAACTGACGCTGAGGTGCGAAAGCGTGGGGAGCAAACAGGATTAGAAACCCCGGTAGTCC